>PMTT01000816.1 GCA_003167275.1 Bryobacterales bacterium
ATCTTCCCCAGGTGGCGGCTGTCGATCAGGTAGAGGATGCCTTTCTTATTGCCGCAGAGCAGCAGATCGGTGCCCGGAAGCAGCAGCGGCCCGGTCGAGCCGAGGTCCACGTCGCGGTCGTTCAGCGCTTCCCAGTCGTGGGGCGTGAAATAGTCCTCGACAATGAAGCCGCCGGCGCCAAGAGCTAACTTAATCACCGACGTGCCGAAGTTGCGCCGGCCGTCCCACGCACCGTTGCCGGTTTCGAAATAGATGTTGCCCTCGGCGTCGATGGCCGGTCCGCGGCCGGATTGCCAAATGCCGCCTTCCGGGCCGTCGGGTGTCACGCAGAAGGCGCCGGCCTGCTTGAGGGTCGCGGTGTCATACGCCATCACCCAGCCATGGTAAGGCTGGATGTCCTCATGCGACGCCCAGGCGATCACCACCTTACCCTTAGCGATGGCCAGCGCGGGCCGCTGGTTTCCGGCCCTCGGGTCGAAGCGCAGGTCGCCCGACACGGCGTCGACGGAGGAACTCTTCACGGAAGCCTCGATGACGGCAGGCGGGAGCTTGTCCTTCCCGGTGCCGAGGTCCAGTTTGTGGAGGCGCTGCACGTAGCGGCCGTTCTCTTTCGTCCGGGCGACCAGGAAGAGGGCGTTCTGCGCCTCATCAATGACCGGCGTTCCGAGGATCCCCGCGTTGCCGACGACGTTCAAGTCGTTGCGATTGGTGATGTCCGAGACGGGGACGGGAGTGACTCCGGCCAGTTCATTGGTGAGGTCGCGAAGCCATAGCGGCGGACCGGCCTTGGTGGCATCGAACGCATACACCTTGTCGTTCATGGTGGCGACGAAGAGCACGCCGTTGCGATAGAGCGGCTGCGCATAGACCGCACCATCCACGTAGTAGCTGTACAGTTTGCCGAACGAGGTGTCATTGACGTTCGAGGGGTTCAGAACAGTCTCATGGATATTGGCGCCGGTGGCGAAGCGATCGTATCGGTTCATCAAGACGCTGTTATCAGCGGCCAAAAGCGCGACGGCGAGCGCGCATCCCGGAAGAAAAAATCTGGTGTTCTTGCGGATCAAGTGGAGGTTCGCCTTTCTCTGGTTTTGACGGACTCCCCCAAGTGTAACGCTAAAGACCTGCCGTTCTCGGCTGCTCTCTGCGTTCCTCAGTTCTCTCTTCTTAGGTTCTCTTTTGCTCTTCTCCGCGTTCCGATCTCCGCGTCTTCGCGTCTCCGCGTCCAGCCCTCCGTTGCCTCAGCCTCAACTCTCCCCCTTCGCCACTGCTACAATCGAAATACAGTGCCCTCCGAGTCCGCCAGTGTTTCCGAATCCGCACCCGAACTGTACCCTCCCGATCCCGTGGACCAGGTTTACCGCGAGTTGGAAGCCAAGATTCGCGAGTACCGTCCCAAAGACGATCTCACGGTGCTCGAGAAGGCCTTCCGGTTCGCCCGGAAGTATCACGAAGGCCAGGCCCGCGATTCCGGCGAGCCGTACATGCTCCACCCCATCCTGGTGGCCCACATCCTGGCCGACATGCGCATGGACATCGTCGCCATGGAGACCGGGCTATTGCACGACGTGGTGGAGGACACCAGCGTCACGGTCGACCAGGTTCGCAAGGAGTTCGGCGAGGAAGTGGCCCGCTGCGTGGACGGCCTCACCAAGCTGACTAAGCTGGATTTCTCTTCAGCCGAAGACCGCCAGGCGGAGAGCTTCCGCAAAATGATGCTCGCCATGGTCGAAGACATCCGCGTGATCATGGTGAAGCTGGCCGACCGCATTCACAACATGCGCACGCTCGGGTACCTTAGCCCGGAGCGCCGCGAGCGGATCGCCCGGGAGACCATCGAGATCTATGCGCCGATCGCCCACCGTCTCGGGATGGGCAAGGTGCGCGGCGAACTGGAGGACTTGGCCTTCCAGCACCTGGAGCCGGACGCCTACCGCGAGATCCTGGAGGCCATCGAGTCGCGCCGGCATTCGAACGAGGAGTTCCTGGTCGAGATCAAGCAGACGGTCGAGTCCGAGTTGCGCCGGGAAGCGATTCCAGCGCGCATCGATGGACGCGTGAAGCGGCCGTATTCGGTTTTCCAGAAGCTGCGGCGGCAGAAGATCACGGTCGACCAGGTGTACGACCTGATGGCGCTGCGCATCATCACCGATTCGGTCAAGAACTGTTATGCGGCGCTCGGCGTGATCCACAATATGTGGCGTCCCATTCCGGGACGGATCAAGGATTTCATCGCGATTCCGCGGCCCAACCTGTACCAGTCGCTTCACACGTCGGTGGTCGGGCCGCACGGGCAGACTTTCGAAGTCCAGATCCGCACGGAGGAGATGCACCGCATTGCGGAAGAGGGCATCGCCGCGCACTGGAAGTACAAGGAAGGCCGCAAGGGCCCGGCGGCGGACGATCAGCGCATCGCCTGGCTGCGGCACCTGGTGGAGTGGCAGCGCGATGTGCAGGACCCCACCGAGTTCATGTCCACCTTGAAGGTTGACTTGTATCCCGAAGAGGCCTATACGTTTACGCCTCGGGGCAAGGTCATCGTGTTGCCCCGCGACGCTACCCCCATCGATTTCGCCTACGCCATTCACTCCGACGTGGGGCAGACCTGCGTAGGCGCCAAGGTGAATGGCCGCATCGTGCCGCTCCGGTCCCCGCTGCACAACGGCGACATTGTCGAGATCATGACCCAGCCGGGCCATGAGCCGAGCAAGGACTGGCTGGCGTTCGTCAAGACGTCGCGGGCGCGCAATAAGATCAAGCACGTCATCAATGCCAGCGAGCGGATCAAGGCCATCGAAATTGGCCAGAAGTATCTCGACAAGGAGGCCCGCCGGCTGGGGGTGTCGCTCGGCAAAGTCTCCAAGGGTGAACTGGAAGAAGTTGCGTCCTCGTACGGCTACAGCAAGATGGAAGACCTGTACGCGGCGCTCGGCTACGGGAAGTTCTCGGC
>PMTT01000934.1 GCA_003167275.1 Bryobacterales bacterium
ATTAGCCCTTTCCCGCCCGAAACTCGTTTCGCAAGGGCGGAAACGGGTCCGTGGGTTTTCGGTACAGAGCATGGACCGAATTGTGGCCAACCTTCTTTTGGAGAAGCAGCTTCAGTTGGCGCCAGCATTCGGCGCTGGGAAGGTATTGATCAAGTCTGGCGCGGTGGAGGCTTACGCGGCCAGCGCCCGGGCGTTTTTCGAAGAGAAGTTCCGCAAAGCGGGTTTCGATCCGGCTTCGTGGCTGGCTTCTCGGCCGTCGGGGAGTGAGAGAATCGCGCCTGCGCCTTCGGTCGATGCCGCCCGACTGATTCTGGACGCGATTCAGACGTTGGAGCCGCTCACCGGCGTGCCTGTCTCCGTACAGCGGCTTCGCAACCGCCTTCCTGATTTGAGTAAGTCCGGGTTCGACGCCGCAGCGTTGGAGCTACGGAAGAGACAACAGGTGTTTTTGAGCCTGGACCATGACCCGCACAATCTCTCCCAACAGGAACGCGATGTGCTCATCGATGGCCGGGATGGAACCTACTATGTCGCAATCGCCATTCGTTGACAAGAAACTGTTGCCGAACCCGTTCGGGTCGATTGTGGGCGATCCGCTCGAAGATACGGCGGTGGACGTTGCGGAGATCAACGAGAAGGCATTCCTGTCTTGTCAGTGTCTGGTCCAGGATGTGCTGGATACGAGGTCAAGCGCCGCCTTAACCCTCTATGGCGAAGCGGGGACAGGCAAGACCCATTTGCTCGGACGGATGCGCAAATGGCTCGGCAACATGCCTGGCAATCTGTTTGTGCTGGCCAGAATGGATACCAGCGGGCGCATGCTCTGGCGACATCTGCGGCGATGCATGGCGGACGCGCTGCTCCGTCCGCGTCACTCGGGCCGTCGGGCAATCGACGACCTGCTGGGCGGACGGCAGGCGGCACTTGACCATCTGCCAGAGCGCGATCTCGGCATTGTTCTCTCGCACCTCCTGAATGGGACACATCTGCGGGATGCCGCTGCGTGGCTCCGTGGCCAGGAATTGCCAGAGGCGGCGCTGGAGCGTTTGGAACTTTCCCAGCCTGGGCCGGAGGATGGTCAAGAGGTTGCCTCGCGGAATTCAGTGGTGGCTCTCTGCTCCCTGATCGAGCCGGGAGCGGTGGTGTTCTGCCTCGATCAGATGGAGTCTCTACAAAGCTTCGTGGGAGATAAAGACGGGGTGCATGCGGCCGGACTGGCGATTTCGCTTCTGCACGATCCCCCGGTGCGGAACGCCTGCATCATCTGTTGCGTGCAGACGGGGTTCGTGAAGATCGTGGAGAGCGTAGTCGACGAGCCGACGCAGAATCGTATGCTTGCCCGCCGCGGCTACATCCGGCCCCTCGATTGGAACGAGGCGCAGCGTTTGATCGATGCGCGGCTCAACTCGCTTCCGGCGCTGGCCGGTCTTCGCCGCGGCCAGGATAACCCGCTGTGGCCTCTGTCCGCTCCCGCCATCCTCCAGGTGTTCACCGACAACGCCGCCCCGGCGCGCAAGGTAATCTCGCGCTGCAGGGATCTGTTCGACCAGTGGCGGACGGGCGAGGCGCCGGCGGTCGAGCCGCTCGACACGGTTCTGGAGAACCTGCTGAAAGAGCGGACTTCTCCNNGCCAGGCCGATGGGAGATCTCTTGCGAGCCGGCTCAAGAAGATCGCGGACGAGTGGAACCCTTCCACAGCGGTGCGCCTCTTGCTCCTGCGCGATGCCCGGCTTCCCATATCCCCAAACGCAAGCGCCACCCAGCAGCGCCTTCAATCGCTCGAAAAGCGAGGCGGGCGCCTGGTGGCCGTTTCCCAGGAGGCGGTGGCATCGCTGGCCGCTCTGAGGCGCCTGCTTGCCGACGCGGAGAGCGGCGACCTGGCCCACCATGGAGATGCAGTCGCGGCCGGAACGGTGGAGCAGTGGATCGCCGGCCACATGCCAGCGGCGCTAGAGCCGTTGATCGCCGAACTTCAGACCGGGACGCCCGACCCACTCAGTCTGCAGTTGGCGGCACTTCTGTCGCAAAGCAAAATAGTCAGCCTGGAAGCCGCCGCGCGTGCGCTTCAGGTGCGGTCTGAGGAGGTGGAGTCCTGTGCGCGTCGTGATCCACGGTTATTTGGCATCCTGGGCGGCGCGACGCCGGCGTTATTCCAACCAGTGCGAGCCGAATAAGGAGGATGGTTTCGTGGCGCAGCTCTCGATTGCGGATGTCCGGCGTGAGATCCAGCGTTCGGCCGGCTACGCCCAAACGCCGGCAACTGCCTCCAACAGCTTGGCTGGCCGGCTCTTCCACGAAGTGATTGCCGCTTTGATGGGCCGCGAAGGCTGGCAGGCGGTGCTGGAGCCCGGCACTTTGGGCGATGCCACTCGCCTCGCGTCGCACGCCTACGAGCGGTTTCTCGGTCCGCGACTCACTGCGGCTCAGGCCAGCCTGAGGGAGTGTGGCGCGGAAACACTGGCGCTCTGGGACGCTACGCAGGCGATGTGTTCCTGGGTGTGCCATCTGCTGGAGGCAGCCGCGCGGCAGGGCTTGATTCGCTATGATCCGGAGGCCCAAGCGTGGGTGGGCGCGGAGCGTCTCTGCCGTCCGGAACATCCTCTGAGTTGGGAAATCCGGCAACCCGGCTGGACTGCACCCGTGTTGGTTTCCGGCGTGGCCGATGCGCTCTGGCACAACGCGGAAATCGGGCGCTGGTGCGTGGTGGAATACAAGCTCGGACACGGCCGTCCCGAGGCTGACCTGGCGCAAGCTTGTCTCTACCATGCGATGTTGAAGGCGAGCAGCCTGGCGGGCGCCGATGGCGCCCTCGCCGTGCTCTCGTTCCGGCCGGAACTCCAGGAGAAGTTCTATTCCGGCGCTGAGTTGAGCGGTGCACAAGCGGCGTTATGTGCGCTCATCGGGCGTCTGGCGGGCGTTCTTCCGGAGACCCAACCTGCGGCCGCGGCACCGCCCGAAGAATCGCATGTCGAGCTCGGGAAAAAGCTCATGCAGGCTTTGCAGCACTATGGCATCCCGGTGAAATGGAGTGGGGAGGTGATCGCAGGACCCACGTTTCTGCGCTACGCGGTGATGCCCGGCCGCAATGTCCGCATCAAGGCGATCATCGATAAAGCGGACGACCTCCAGGTGCAACTCGGGCTCGAACAGCCTCCTCTGATCCACAAATCCGGGGGCCGGCTGGTTCTGGACGTGCAGCGTCCCGACCGGAAGACCATTCCGTTCTCGTCAGTTTTGGATCAAATCCCGCGGCCGGGGAAGGGCGGCAATTCGCAGGTTCCACTGGGTGTCGATCTCGATGGGAAGCTGCAGTTTGTCGATCTTGCCTCGGACAACACCCCACACGTCCTGGTTGCTGGTACGACCGGTAGCGGGAAGAGCGAATGGCTGCGGACGGCCATCGCCGGCTTAATCGTGTCCAACACGCCGGAGACGCTCCGCCTCGTGCTGATCGACCCCAAGCAGGTCGANNCCTCGTGCTGATCGACCCCAAGCGCACGGCTTTCACGGAAATCAAACAGTCACCTTATCTACGTGGTCCGAAAGGACTGATCTATCCGCCCGAAGATTCCGCTTTAGACGCTTTGGAAGCGCTGATTGAGGAGATGGAGAAGCGCTATCGGCAATTCTCCAGGCAGGCGGCCAGCGATCTGTCCGAATACGTCGGCAAGACCGGGGAGATCATCCCCCGGATCGTATGCGTCTGCGACGAATATGCGGACCTGATTGCCGAGCGGGAGACGAAAAAAGAGGTGGAGAATGCCATCAACCGTTTGGGCGCCAAGGCCCGGGCGGCGGGGATCCATCTGATCATCGCCACGCAATACCCCGACCGTAAGACGGTTGGCGGCGCGCTGAAGATGAACCTGGGCGGGCGGGTGTGCCTCCGCACCACGAATCACATCCAGTCCAACATGATCATCAACGAATCCGGCGCGGAGCGGTTGCTCGGCAGAGGCGACCTGTTCTTCCTGGGCGTCGGCGATCCGGTACGGTTGCAGGCTCCGTACCTGACGTCCGGGGACCGCACCAGAATTTTCGGACAGTACTGGGATCCCGGGACGACGCAGGATGCTTAAGGGCTGGACCCCTGGGAAGACCGCTCCCTTACGGTCGCNNCAACGGAACCGAGCCGCGACCGTAAGAGAGCGGTTGGGCGATGCCCTACTTCAACAGTTCCAGGATCTCGGTGAGTTCCCTGCGGATATTGGAGATCGGGTCTTCGAAGAGCTCCTGCTGGAGGCGCTTGGCGGCGCGCGGTTTCGGGGCGCGCGACTCGGCGTGCAGGGCCATGCGGGCTCCTTCGATGGTGAATTTCTTCTCGTACAGCAGGTGCTTGATGCGAAGCAGCAGCTCTACATCTTTACGGCGGTAGAGCCGGTGGCCAGTCCCGGACTTCTTGGGGGACAGCACCGCGAACTCGGTTTCCCAGTACCGAAGCACGTACGGCTCGACTCCGAGCAGCTCGCTCACTTCGCCGATCTTGAAGTACAGCTTATCGGGGATTTCCGGTGCCCCGGGCTGCAACGCAACATCTATCATTCCGCTATCCGTAATCCTAGCTCAGTCGACGGCCAATGTCACGGTGTGGGTACCCTTTGGAAGTAAAATCGTGGCCGGTCCGGCACGTTGGACCGGCGCCTCGACCCCATCCACCTGGAGGCGGCGAGGCGGACGATCCAGGACGGCGATCGCCCGGCCGGTGCTCTGATACGAGAATTCGATGGACGTCGCGGAGATGGCGCGGGCGCCCCTCAGGTCGGCGTTCAGCCGGACCAGTCGCACACCCGAAGGCAGGATTCCGGCTTGGACGCTGTGAGGCCCCGGCGGCAACCAGACGGTCTCGTCGTCAGCCACCGGCCACAATTCACCGTCTACGATGGCGGGGCCCTTCCAGGGGAGACCCACGCCGATTGCGGAATCCACGATGATCTTGGAACCGGATCGTTTCACGGTGGCTGCGGCGGCAGAGGCCGAAGGCAGCAGATCCAGGTCCGGCGCCAACAGGGAATTCTCGAAATAGAGCGCGATCCGCTGGAAATTGGCGGCAGCGCTGTGAACCAACTGGAACAACTCGGTTCCGGTCTGCTGGCGGGTGGGGTAAACATTCTGGTACCGGTTGACGATATTCAGATCGATCGCCAGTTTCTCGCGGTGCGAAGTCAGCGTGAGATATCCTTCCGCAATGCTGTGGTAGCGCTGCGGGCCGAGATGCCAGACGGTGGCGGGATCCTCGATCAGAAAGGTCACGGTGTGCCGGTCGAGGAGCGGGAGCACGCGGGCGGCGTCGGCGCCGATGGCGTCGCGCATGCCGGTGTCGAAGCGGTCGTCCACGTGGGTCAGCACGAGATCGAGGTGAGGCTTCTCGCGCCGGATGGATTCCATCTCGCCGATCCACTCTTCCTGCATGCGGCGCGCGAGCTCGCTGCGGAAATCGAGAAACAGGGAAGCGGGGGTTGGGGGCTGGGGGTTGGGGGTTGGGGAAACCTGGGCCGGGGGCCAGGGGCCGGGGGCCGGGGAAGCAGGAGTCGAGGGAGTCGACTGTAGCGCCGCCGGTCTTGCCGC
>PMTT01000071.1:0-1398 GCA_003167275.1 Bryobacterales bacterium
GATGTTGCTGATGGTGGGCGCCGGCAGCGTCGCGGCCTTCACCTGGAAGGTGGTGGTGGCGTACTGATTGTCTGGGTTGATGATCTTCAGGGTCGCCGTGTAGGGCGCTGTCGGGCCCATCACTACCCCCACGCGCACCTGCCCGGAACTCAGAAACTGGGTATCGCTGATGAGGAAGGTGCCGCCGGATGTGATGGCCTGCGCCGTGAAGCCGCTCTGAAAGTTGCTCCCGTTGACGTAGATCGAGGTCGCCTGGCTGACCGTGACCGAGGTCGGACTGATGCTGCTGATGGTGGGCGCGGGCAGCGTCACCGTCCAAGTGATGGTGTTGCTGCGGATCCCGGTGGTGTTGTCCACGGCGTAGGCACTGTAGGTTCCCGCCTGGGCAGTCAGCGTAAACGGCACACCGTTGTAAGAGCCCGACCCGTCAGCGATGTAATTGAAGGTGGAAATCGAGCCGTTGGGGTAGGTGCTGTAGTGGGTGATGGTTTTATTGGGCGTGAACCCGGTGTAGGTGTCCGTGAAGCTCGTTACCCCCAGCGTCCCCGTCCCCGGCGAAATCGATAAATGCGGATTTACAGCTCCGTGCAGGGCTGGAAGCAGAAACAGAGCGGCAGAAAGTCGAAAGAGGGCCCCGGAGGTTCGATCCTTGGTGAAGCACCGACCCGTGCCACCCGCGTTCTCAAGAAACATGAGATCCTCCTGCTTCCAGGCACCATCGCGTGTCCGTCGGGCCGCTCAGCGACAACACAGAGACTAGCAAAGGTACTCCTTATCACAAGACGGGCTAAATGTAACGCTGATTGAGCAGGATGTGAAGGAGTAAACATCAGTTGAGGATACATAATCCTACTTTTGCGGGTCCCGTTTTAGGCCGGGTCACAAGAGTTGTCTGACGCTATGTCATTGAATCGAATAGGAGTCGGTTGGGTATGGGGTCGGTTCTGTAAGGAGCCTGGTTTATACTGAAGTCGGAATATGACCCTCTCTACAACAAATCGGCAATGCGTCTGGCGGCATGCTTATTCTGGCCCGTGTTTTGAACGGCCTGCACCTATTTTTCCCGAATTTACCGGCAACAACCGACTTTCCTCATGCTGCGCACTGCCGGTATACCAAACGAACCAGTCCCATTTTCGGACAATGGGACCCCATCCAACGCGTCCGTGCCGCCTCCGCCCCACTCCCAACCGCCGCGCACCGCCGGTATACCAAACGAACCTAGTCCCATTTTCGGACACNNCCCAGTCCCATTTTCGGACACTTTGCACGCTATCGACTGATCCCAGACCCCCATTTGACTTGCTCTTCTCCCCTTCGGTATTCTGAAACTTCGCGGTAGAGGTGCGGTGGCCATCAGTAGCCGGGCCGGATTTCCGATGCGCTTCGGAGGCTTGG
>PMTT01000071.1:1404-4160 GCA_003167275.1 Bryobacterales bacterium
TTCCGGTTGGGGGGTCGGGTTAATACCTGCCCACTGTCACTCGTTTCTCAGACGGGTGGAGCGCTATCGGGGATGAAACCACGCGTCTGGTCCGCGTGTACTTTCCTTCTCCTTTGCTTTCCTCCCCGGTTGACAACTTATGCATGTCTTCGAACTCACGCGCGCACTGATCGATATCGAATCGATCACCAACAACGAAGAGCGGGTCGGCAACTACCTCTACGACTACCTATACGAATTGGCGGCGCGATTCGGCGGGCGCGTGGAGCGCATCGAAGTGGAGCCGCGGCGNNGACGAAGACATCTGGGGGCGCGGCGCGTGCGATACCAAGGGCATCATCGCCTCGATGATCAAGGCTGTCGAGTCCTTGCTCGAAGCGGGCGAGCGCGGCTTCGGCCTGCTGTTCGTGGTGGGCGAGGAGCGCACCAGCGCGGGGGCGTACCGGGCGGCCCAGACGCCGCGCGGCTCGCGCTACATCATTAATGGAGAGCCCACGGGTAACCGGCTGGCTCTGGGGTCGAAGGGGTCGCTGCGGTATGAGGTGGTGGCCTCGGGCAAGATGGCGCACTCGGCCTACCCGGAGCTGGGCGATTCAGCGATCCACAAGCTGGTCGACGTGCTAGCGGAGATGCGGCGGATTCCGCTGCCGGTGGATTCTTTGCTCGGGCCTAGCACGCTCAATATCGGCACGCTGTCCGGAGGGCGGGCGCCCAACGTGGTGGCGGATGAGGCGCGCGCCGATATCATGATCCGGCTGGTGGGCGATCCGGGCGAGACCAAGAAGGCCTTCGCGGCCGTGGCCGCGGGGCGCGCGGAGTTGCGCGAGGTGATCGAGATCCCCGCGGTTCATCTGAATTCGGTGGATGGGATTGAGACTACCGTGGTGGCCTTCACCACCGACATCCCGGCGTTCGGCGGCCAGTGGGGCGAGCCGTTTCTGATCGGGCCGGGATCGATCCATGTGGCGCACACGCTGGAGGAGCGGGTGCCCAAGCAGCAGTTACTCGAAGCAGTTCAAATCTATCGGCGAATGGTACAGCAATTATGCAAACGCGAATCGAAGTAGGCATTCTAGGCGCCACCGGAATGGTGGGGCAGCATTTCATCAAGTTCCTGCAGGGGAACCCGTGGTTCGACCTGAAGTGGCTGGGAGCCAGCGACCGCTCCGCCGGCAAGAAGTATAAGGACGCCATGACCTGGCACCTTGCCGGAGGCACTCCGGAGACCGTCGCGGACCTTACGGTGGATGAGTGCAAGCCTGGGAACGCGCCGCGGCTGCTGTTCTCGGCGATGGATGCGGGCGTGGCGACGGACATCGAGCGGGCGTTCGCACAGGCGGGGCACGTGGTGGTTTCGAACTCGCGCAACCATCGCATGGAGCGCGACGTGCCGCTGCTGGTGCCGGAGATCAATCCCGATCACCTGCGGCTGGTGCCGGGGCAGCAGCGCGCGCGCGGATGGACGGGGCAGATTGTGACCAATCCGAACTGCTCCACGATCGTGCTGACGATGGGGCTCGCGGCGCTGAAGCAGTTCGGCATTACGAAGATTGTCGTCACCACCTTGCAGGCCATCTCCGGTGCGGGATATCCGGGCGTGGCCTCCATGGACATCATGGGCAACGTGGTCCCCTACATCGGGATGGAAGAAGAAAAGATGGAGATGGAGACGCAGAAGATCATGGGCGACTTCCGCGGCGACCATATCGAGCCGCTGGCCGCGCGGGTGAGCGCGCATTGCAATCGCGTGCCCGTGGTGGATGGCCACACCGTCACGGTGTCGGTGGAACTGGCGGCCAAGCCTTCGCTCGCCGACCTGCGGCACGCCATCGAGAACTTCACGGGCGTTCCCCAGCAGCGGCAACTCCCGAGCGCGCCGCCGCGGCCGGTGATCTATATGGAAGAGGCCAACCGGCCGCAGCCGCGCAAGGACGTGGAGCGCGAGCGTGGCATGGCCGCGTTTGTGGGCCGGCTGCGGCCCTGCCCGGTGCTGGACTACAAATTCGTGGCGCTGGGGCATAACACCGTGCGCGGAGCGGCTGGAGCGGCGGTGCTGAATGCGGAGCTGATGCATTCGGAAGGGATGCTCGACTGATGATCGTGATGAAATTCGGCGGCAGCTCGGTGGAGTCGGCCGCCGCCATCGAACGGGTCGCGGGGATTGTCCGGGCGCGCGTGGAGCGGCGTCCCGTTGTGGTGGTCTCGGCGATGGGCAAGACTACCAACAAGCTGCTGGCCATCGCCGCGGCGGCGATTGAAGGCAAGCGGCACGAATACATCGGGATGCTTCACGATCTGCGCGACTTTCATTCGCGTGAGGCGCGCCTGGTGGTGCCGCTGGCGCAGCGCGCCGAATTGGACCGCACGCTCGACGATCATTTCCAGGAACTCACGGAACTGGTGAAGGGCCTCGCGGTGTTGGGCGAGTTGACGCCGCGCTCGATCGACGCCATTTCGAGCTACGGGGAGCGGCTCTCCAGCTACATTGTGACGCTGGCGTTCCGGCATTTCGGGATGAAGACCGAGCATGTGGATTCGCGGCGCGTGATCGTGACGGATAAGCGGCACACGCAGGCGGCTCCGAATTACCCGGAGACTTACTCGCGGCTGATGGCCGCCGTGGCGCCTCTCACGAAGGAGAGCGTGGTGGTGATGGGCGGGTTCATCGGGTCGACCGAAAACGGCGTTACTACCACGCTGGGGCGCGGCGGGTCGGACTTTACGGCTTCGATTGTGGGAGCGGGGATCGGCGCCGA
>PMTT01000612.1 GCA_003167275.1 Bryobacterales bacterium
GCCTGCGTAGCGATGTGTCCGAACGCTTCCGCGTCGCTCTTCATGGGTGCCAAGATCGCGCACCTCGGCCTCCTTCCGCAAGGCCAGCCCGAGCGCGACCAGCGTGTGGTCGCCATGGTGGCCCAGGCGCAACACGAGATCTTCGGAAGCTGCACCAACATCGGCGAGTGCGAAGCGGTCTGCCCCAAGGAGATCAAGCTCTCCGTGATCGCCCTGATGAATCACGATTTCCTCCGCGCCAAGTGGGCCGGCCGCGCCGGTTTAGTAGACGACTAACCTAACGTTGCGCAGGCATTCTTGCCCCATGGGCCGCAAACCGTGCTTCAACGAGCCGCGGCCGTCTTCGTCGCGGCGGCCTTCTCGGCCGGCGCCTTCCCCAAGCTGATCAGATTCGCCAGCAGTTGGTATGCGCCGTCGGTCCCCGCGGGCAGTTGCCGCCATAGGCCAAGCCCCAGATAGATCCACCGCCCCTTCCCCAGCCGCCCTTCGACAAACGAACCCAGTTTCTCGCCCGGATTGTCCGGGAACGAATCCACCATCGACACCAGGTCCACGTATCTCTTGTCCTTCTCGCCCAGGAAGTAGAGACCGCGCTCCTGCACCCATCCGGCCCAGGTCGCCGCGCCGATCTTGTTGGGGAAGTTGAACGCCGGGTGACCCGGCACCAGCACCTTCACCGGAACCGTCTCGTCGCAGACGCGGTTCCCACTGACCTTCGCCGCGTACGGACCGTACTCCGCCTGGTTGAATTCCATCTTGTTGTACTGCACCACCACCGTCCCGCCCCGTTCCACGTAATCCAGCAGGCGGTGATTGTAGGCGCGCAGATCCGAACGCCGCTCGTACGCGCGGACCCCGGTCACGATGACGTCGTATTTCGCAAGGTCGCCCCAGGCCAATTCATCCTGGTCGATGAACGCCAGCTTCGCGCCCAACTGCTGGATCGCCGGCGGCACCTGGTCGCCCACGCCGTTGATGTAGCCCACCGAGAGGCTCGGCGCGATCCTCACATCGATCACCTTAAGGGTCGTCTCGGCCGGCTTGATCACTTGCTGGCGCTGCACGTGCGGGTACTCGATTTCCTGGTATCCGGTGGAGAACCGCTCGCTCCCGGTGGCCGGCGAAGTCACCACGGCCTTCAGGCTGTATCCGCCGGTCTTCACCTGCGCCGGAGCGGTAATCTGGAAGCGCGCCGAGAGCGATTCATCCTCGTGCCCGAAATGGATCGGCACGCTCGCCGGGGTGGCCTTCCAACCCGGCGGCAGCTCAATCGTCACAGCGGCCTCCGCCGCGCCCTTGGCGCCGTTCGTCACGGTGACGTGGACCTCGCGCTGAACCGGTTTCGCCGCCACGGCCGAAGCCGGCGCCGGAATCACCACCAGCGGCGGGGTGATCCGGACTGAGAAGGCCGGCACCACGTTGATCTCCATCCGCTTGTCGCCGTTGTAGATGTCCCTCACATACCGGAACTGAATGGGCAGTTCCCTGGTGACCTCGGCAGTCCCCGCCTTCACATGGAACGTGACGCGGAACGGCGACGGGCGGAACGGAACGCCGAACGGCACATCCGGCTCGAAGATGTCGATCGCGCTGCTGGACGGGTTCTTCCAGTACTGATCGCTGAAGTACGGGGTCGTGAGCCGAGCGTCTTTGGGGACATGCGCGTCGACGGCGCAAGTGTAGACCGCATCCTTCTTCGCCGACCCCGACGCGCACGCGCCGGGCGTGTCGAAGCCGGCGATCGCGACATTGGTCACGCTGATCTCCGAGGCTCCCCGGTTCACGGCCAGTATGGAGAGCTTCACCGCCTGTCCGCCGATCACCAGGCCGTCATCGGCCACCGCGTCAAAGGTCACGCCGTGCGCGGCCAGGACGGCGTCCTGATAGTCGCGCTCCTTGACCTTGAGACGGAAATCGAGCTCGTACCGGGCCAGATCGGAGAGCGGAAGCGAGCCGAGTTGCGCGCGCAGTGAGCGCACGGCAGCCAGGCCGGCCTCGACCGGCGCCGCGGTGCCGGCGTCGTTTCCGGAATCGAAGGCGCTGCGGGCGCGCTTGGCTTGGTCTGCGATGGCGGCGAGTCCGGCCGTCAGCCCTTCAGGCGGATTGGGACCGGCATACTGCGCCAGGGCCGCCAGGCTCGTGTCCACGCCGTCAAACAGCGACGTTTCGTCCNNGTGTTGACGGTCGCGAGCTTCACCGGCGGGGCGGTCGAAGCGCCGCCGCCACGGCCGTCGGCCGTCTGATTGGGGGGTGTTGCCGCGCCGCCACGCCTTCCCGCCACGCGCCCGGCCCTGGCCGGAGTTGCTGCGCTCTGCCCTTCCGCCGAGGCGCCGCCGCGTCCATCGGCCGTCTGCACCGGAGGAGTTGCCGGAGCGCCGTCACGCCCTCCTGCCGCGCCGCCGCGCCCGCCATCGCGCCCGCCCGCCGTGCCGCCTCTTCCGTCACCTTGCGCGCCGCCTCTCCCACCGCCTCTACCGCCGCCAAAGCCCCCCGTGAAGTAGAGCTTCTTCGGCTGCCAGGGCCTGAGCCCTTCCCGGATCTGCTCGGGGAACATCGCGGGATCCCCGGCTGCGCGGTAGGCCTCTCGTGTCAGGACAGTCGTCGCTTCGTGAGCCCGGTCGCCTCCTCCTCCCTGAATATTCATGGTCACCACGACATCCGGGCGGAACGTACGGATGAGCCGTACGAAATCGCCGACGATCTCTGTCCGTCCCCATTTGTCGATCACTTCCTGCGGATCGAAAGAATAGCCGTAGTCGATGGCGCGGGTGAAGTACTGCTCGGCGCCATCGATCCGGTGCGCCGAGAGCAGTTCGGAGGTGCGCAGCACGCCCATGTCCGCGAATAGCTCGGGGCCGATCTCGTTCTGCCCGCCGTCGCCGCGTGTGGTCTGCACGTCGATCGAGCGCAGGCCCATGCCGTGCGTGAACATGGCGTAGAGCGCGTTGTGCTCGTCGTCGGGATGCGCCGCGGTCTGCATGAACGTCCCGGAGACGCCCAGCTTTCGGAGGGCAAGGCCGAGTGCGATGTGGCCGCTATCCTGCGAGGCCAGCGGAAAGGTCATGCGGTTTTGCGCCAGGACGTGGAGAGCGTCCGGCGCAACTGCCAGGAAAGTGAGGCCAATAATCGAGACGCTGACCGCGACAAGAAGCAGGCGTTTCATGATTCGTCTCCTGTGGGACCCAGAAGTGCAGTTTAGCGCATGCGCCGTACGGTATGCTTTAGCTTGCCGTGTCTTCTTGTATTTGTGGGTCTGGACAAGCAAAAACATACCCCACAGGGGCGTCCCAATGAGCAGTTGGATTCCCGAAGCGATCGTCTCCGAGCTGGACAATCCCGAAAGCCGGTTGGAACTGGCACGCCAGGCGACTGCTGCCGCGCGTGTGGCGGCTCCAGGCGTGGACATCGAAATGCTTTGGGATGGTATCTGGATCCGGCGCGTGGGTCCGCACTACTTCCCGGAGCCCGATCTCTTCCGGGTGGTCCAGCCGAAATGGCCGCAATGGCCGAACACCGAGAGAGCGTTCCTTCGAGACGCCAACGACTACTGGTTCCACGTCTACAAACCTCGTCTGGGAGATGTGATTGTGGACATCGGCGCCGGCCGCGGCGAAGATGTGTTCGCCTTTTCGCGCGCGGTGGGTCCGGAGGGGAAGGTCTTTGCCATCGAACCCCACCCCGCCACGTTCCAGGTGCTCGGGAAGTTCTGCGAATGGAACCGGCTGGCCAACGTGACCACCGTCAATTGCGCCTGCGTCGATGAGGCCGCCAGTCTCCAGATCGAAACGTTGCGCGTGTGGCAGTCGAATTACGTGAGGACCGGCGAGCCGTCTCCCACCAGTTTCCCGGTGAAGGGGGTCAGATTCGACGACCTGTGCGACGAATACGGTATCGACCGGATCGATTTCCTGAAAATGAATATCGAAGGCGCCGAGCGGACTGCGCTGGCCGGCTGCCGCCGTGCGCTGGAACGAACCCGCTTCGTCTCGATCGCCGCCCACGACTTTCGTGCCGCCCGCGGTGAAGGAGAACATTTCCGCACCCTGGACTTCGTCCGCCAGCTTCTGACGGAATCCGGCTTCCAGGTGACCACCCGCGACGAAGATCCTCGCCGCTACGTCCGCTACCACGTTCACGGATGGCGCCCCGGGAATACCGCGCCCTGACTGTTTGGTGGTTTGTGGGGCAGGTGGTCTCCGCCTGCCCCACCCCGCCCCGCTTTGCGGGCGGTTCTTTCACCCCACCCGTGGACTTCTGAAACGGCGGCCTGAGCGCCACTCCGCCGCAAATAAAGACTTAAAGGCCTTAAAATGAAATACACGTGGCATTATTGATCAACCTGTCAAAAATCTTGTGGAGTATTGCCATGAGGGGCCATATAATAGACCCGAGTCGAATATCTGAAAATGTGCGACGGTATCGGCCGACAGGCGCCCGGTCGCATGGCCACCCTGGCGGTGCGGAAGTTCCCCGCGCCAGTGACCAGTAGAGAGGTATTTATGGGAAACGACGCCTTAAGCATTCTCGACAAGCGGACCCAGGCTACCTATGAAGTCCCGATCGAAGACGGGACCATTCGGGCCATGGATTTAAGGAAGATCAAGACCGGCCCGGACGATTTCGGGCTGATGACTTACGATCCCGCCTTCATGAACACCGGGTCGTGCCGGAGCGCGATCACGTTCATCGATGGCGACAAAGGCATCCTGCGCTATCGGGGCTACCCCATCGAGCAATTGGCCGAGAAATGCACGTTTCTCGAAATAGCTTATCTGCTCCTGTCCGGGGAATTGCCCACCGAGACCCAACTGAAGGAGTGGCGGAAACAGATTATCCACCACACCATGCTGCACGAGACCAGCAAGAAGTTCCTGGAAGGCTTCCGCTACGACGCCCACCCGATGGGGATGTTCATCAGCACGGTGGCGGCGCTCTCCACGGTCTATCCCGACGCCCGCAACGTGCACGACCCTGCCTCGCGGAATCTGCAGATTTGCCGCCTGATCGGCAAAGTGCCAACCATCGCCGCATACACCTATCGGCACAGCCTGGGATTTCCGTACGTATACCCGGACAACGACCTTGGCTATGCCGAGAATTTCATGAACATGCTGTGGAGGATGATGGAACCCAAGTACACGGCGAACCCGATACTGGCCCGCGCCCTCGACATCCTGTTCATCCTGCACGCCGATCATGAGCAGAACTGTAGCACCAACGTGATGCGCTCGGTCGGCAGCTCTCAGGCCGATCCCTTCGTCTCAACTGCCGCCGCGGCAGCCGCGCTGTCCGGCCCCCTGCATGGCGGCGCCAATGAGGAAGTCCTCAAGATGCTGGACCAGATCGGGTCGAAAGATAAGGTTCCGGCGTACATCGCGGAAATCAAGGCGGGACGCGGGAAGCTGATGGGATTCGGGCATCGGGTCTACAAGAACTACGACCCTCGGGCCAGAATCATCAAGTGGGCCGCCGACAGCGTTTTCGAGATCACCGGCAAGAATCCGAAGCTCGAGATCGCCCTGGAATTGGAGCGCATCGCGCTCGAAGACGAATACTTCGTCAAGCGTAAGCTCTACCCCAATGTCGACTTTTACTCCGGCATCATTTACCAGGCCATGGGCTTCAAACCGGAGATGTTCACCGTGCTGTTCGCCATTCCGCGCACCGTAGGCTGGCTGGCTCAATGGCAGGAACTGGTTCAGGACCCCGAACAGAAAATCGCGCGTCCGCGCCAGATTTACACCGGTTACGAAGCACGGGATGTGGTGGAATTGGAGAAGCGCGCCCTGGCGACTGCTCCCGTTACAGCGCAGCCGTAAGTCGTCACTGGCGGGCCGGAGGAGTCCATGTTCACCGCCACCGCCGATCTGATTCTGCCCAGTACGGTCACGGGATCGTTTCCCCGCCCGCGCTGGTTCGATGTGAGCATGTGGGGCCGTCCCCTCGACACCTGCATGCTCGACATCCGCTTCCGCGAGAAGTTTCAGGATGCGATGGCCGTCGTGATCAGCGACCAGGAGCGGGCCGGGCTCGACATTCTGACGCACGGCGACTTCCACGTGGATGAGGATCTGGCGGGCCGCGCGTGGCACCACTACCCGCTGCAGCGCTGGGCGGGTTTCGAAGGGGACTACCTCCAGCCGGAGGAGACCACCGCACCGTGGCTCCACTATCCGCCCGGCACGCTGCTCAACGAGATCTACACCGGCTGGCGCTGGCCGCACGTGGTCGACAAGATCGAGCACCGGCCGCTCGATTATCCCAAGCTATGGCGCCTGGCCCAGGGAAGGACCCGCAAGCCGGTGAAGTTCGGTACCTGTTGTTCCCAAGTGATGGCGCTCTTCCTGGATATCCACACGCCCAAGTACCAGGACAAACGTCAGGTGATTTGGGACATGGCCGAAGCCATGAACAAGGAGCTTCTGGCTCTGCGCGATGCCGGTTGCCGGTGTATCCAGATCGAGGAACCAACGTTCCACTTCATGGCCAACACCTACGGCAAAGACCACGAGCAGGTGCAGTTCATGATCGACGCGTTCAACCGCGAAGTCCAGGGCCTCGACGACGTGGAACTGTGGATCCACACCTGCTGGGGCAACCCCAACATGCAGCGGGTGATGGAGGACACCAGCTACGCCAACTCCATCGAGATCTACCTGGAGCGGTGCCGCGGCGACGTCTGGACCCTGGAGATGAAGGATCGCGATCAGAGGGACATCGAGCTGTTCGAGCCCTTCAAGCACGATCTCAAAAAGAAGATCGCGATCGGCACCGTGAGCCACCGGGCACTCCAGGCGGACCGGCCCGAGGATGTGGCCGCCGAGATCCGCAAAGCGCTGCGGTACATTCCGCCCGAGCGGTTAATCGTGTCCAGCGACTGCGGCTTCGGCCGGCAGGGCTGTAACCGCGAGATCGCATTCTACAAGTCGAGCGCGATTGCGCAGGGGTCGAACATCGTGCGCCGCGAGCTGGGGCTGCCGGAAACGTACGTCCCGGCCGCTGACCCGGGGTTGCAGATCGACGTGGTACCGGGCCGCGGACATCATTGAGCGAATGGCTGTCGTCTCACGGGCTATCCCAGGACTGGGAGCGCCTGTACGGGCACCCCATCTAGAGCAAATTGGATGTCCTGGGCGATCGTCTCGCCCCACCACAGGCCTCCGCTCCGCCCCGTGGCAAGTGCAGTTCCTGAATCACGCCGCATTTTCCCCCCTTGTGGGACCCGCCCCACGACTTTCTGCTTCCCCCATCAGACGGGCGCGAGGAACGATCCGTTAACGAGGTGGGCCAGGCGGTCGCCGCCTGCCCTTGCCCGCATGCACGCGTTCTCTCACAGCAACAGACTCAGAAGCGGTTTGCCGGGCGCGGCCCCCCCGTCCCCCGATTCGCGGCGGGACGCCACTTTCCGCTATCCTAATATATTGAGCCCCAAGCAGAACGTCGCCGTGATCGCCCCGGCGGAAATGGAAATCGAGTAAAAGCGTTGGAAACCAGATACGTCATCGGAATCGATTTAGGCACCACCAACTCCGCGCTGGCCTACGCGGAGGTGAAGCCGGATGCCGACCCCTTCGCGCCCGCGAATGTGCAGTTGCTCCCCATCCCGCAGCTTGAGAACCCCGGCGAGGTGCGCGACGAAGCCCTGCTCCCTTCGTTCCTCTACCTGCCCGGTCCCTCGGATTTCCCGGCGGGCACGATCGCCCTGCCCTGGGACGCCGACCGCTCCTACGTGGTCGGGCGCCTCGCCCAAAAGCGCGGCGTGGAGAATGCCGGCCGGCTGGTGGCGTCGGCGAAATCCTGGCTCTCGCATTCCGGCGTCGACCGCACCGCTCCCCTGCTGCCCTTCCGCGCGCCCGAAGGCGTCGAGAAGATCTCTCCCGTGGAGGCCAGCCGGCGCTACCTGGAGCACTTGCGGCAGGCTTGGGACGCGAAGATGCCGGACGCCCCCTTCACGGAGCAGCAGGTGCTGGTCACCGTCCCCGCGTCCTTCGATGCGGTGGCGCGTGAACTGACTCTCGAAAGCGCCAAACAGGCCGGCTATCAGAACATCACCCTGCTGGAAGAGCCGCAAGCCGCCTTCTACGCCTGGATCGAGCGCCACCCCGACTGGCGCGAGCGCGTCCACGTCGGCGATCTCATCCTGGTGGTCGACATCGGCGGTGGCACCACCGATTTCACGCTCATCGCGGTCACCGAGCAGTCGGGCGAGCTGGCGCTGAACCGCGTGGCCGTGGGCGACCACATCCTGCTGGGCGGCGACAACATGGATCTCGCCCTCGCCGGCGTGGTGGCGCAGCGCCTGGCCGAGAAAGGCACCCGCATCGATAGCCGCCAGCACCTGGCGCTGTGGGCCAACTGCCGCGTGGCCAAGGAGAAGCTGCTCGATCCGGCCTCCGACGCCAAGGAACAACCGGTCACGATCCTCGGCAAGGGCACGGGGCTGGTCGGCGGCACCATCAAGGCCAAGCTGCTGCGCAGCGACATCGAGCAGGTGTTCGGCGAGGGCTTTTTGCCGGCCGTCCCCAGTCACGAGATGCCCGCGCACCAGCGCCGCGTAGGCCTGCAGGAGCTGGGTCTGCCCTACGCTGCCGATCCAGCCATCACCCGGCACATGGCCCGCTTCCTGCGTCAGCAGTCCGCCACTTCGGAGCAGGCCGCGGTGCGACGCGGCCCCAGCGGGATCGCCTGTCCCACTCACATTCTGTTTAATGGAGGCGTACTCAACGCCGGCCTGGTGCGGGAACGTATTCTCGCCTCACTGAATTCGTGGCTCGGTGAAGAAGGCATGCCCGAAGTCCAGTCGCTCAGCGGCGAGGACCTGATGCACGCGGTCTCCCGGGGCGCGGCCTACTACGGCATGGCGCGCCACGGACGGGGCGTCCGCATCCGCGGTGGCGTGCCGCGAACCTACTACGTGGCTGTAGAGAGCGCGATGCCTTCGATTCCGGGCTTCCCCGCGCCGCTGAAGGCTTTGGCCGTTGTGCCGTTCGGCTTGGAAGAAGGCACCGAGATCCGCATCCCCGGCCGCGAATTCGGCTTGGTAGTGGGCCAGGCCGCCGAGTTCCGTTTCTTCACCTCCACCGCGCGCAAGAACGACCAGCCCGGCGACCTCATCGAAGACATCGGCGAGGAACTCGATGAGCTCTCCCCCATGGAAGTGAGCTTCAGCACCGCCGAGAATTCGTCGGAGGTGGTGCCCGTGTCATTTGAAACAGTAGTCACGGAGACCGGCGTGCTCCAGCTCTGGTGTGTAGCCCGCGACGGCCGCCGCTGGAAGCTGGAATTCAACGTAAGAGAGCGCGTGTAGGGTATGCTTTAGCTTGCCCACCCAGTAGGACAGACGATCGTTTTTTGTCGTCTGTCAGACTGTTGATGTGGTCTGAGCACGTGGCGGACAGGTCGGGGCAGGTCGGGACCAAGTCGAGAACCTGCCCTACGATGCCGTCCGAACGATCATCGCAGACGACCCTCGGAGCCGCGCCGGTTCCGGAGGATAGTCGTGCCTGCCGCGCCGTCAGGCCGGAACATACCGCTTGATCGCGATGTCCCGCGCATGCTCCCGCGTTTTGGCCACGTCGTAGGCGAGTTGCATGCGGAGAAGGTGATCCATATCCGGGCCGAACCCCTTCTCGATGCGCAGAGCCATATCCGGAGTCAGCGCGGCCTTGCCGTTAAGAAGATCGGATAGCGTGGTCGAGGACCTGCCCTACACCGCTACCCCCAGAGTTCGTTCACCGGGTAGAACTGCACCGGACCCGTCGTGGGGACGTATTCGAATCCGCGTCCCAGAGGATCGTCGTGGCGGACGGTTGTCCAGTCGATTCCCATCGCCGAGTAGATAGTGGCCTCGATATCCTCGGCATACACGTAGCGGTTCTGCGACCAGCCGTAATTGGCCACGTCCGATCCCGACGCGTTGGTGGCGCCGATGATGTTGCCGCCCTTGATCCCGCCTCCGGCGAAGAAGGCGAACTGCTGCGGTAAGTGGTCACGGCCGCCGGCCGCAGTGACTGGACCTACCGTACGTCCGAACTCGCCGGCCATCACCACCATCGTGTTGTTGAACAACCCGTTGGCCTTCAAGTCGCTCAGCAACGTGGAAACTGCGTCGTCCAGAATCTTGCCCTTGGCCGGCAGGTTACCGGCGGAATAGATGTTCTGATGCATGTCCCAGCCGTCGTTGGACGTGATCTGGATGAAGCGCGTGCCTTGATTGGATTTCAGAACCTGGGTGGCTACCAGGCAGGCGTTTCCCGTGCTGCTGCTGCCATAACGGGCGCTATCGGCAGCCGTGAAACTGAACGCCTGGTTGACCACCGGGTTGTACATCATCCCCTCGGCGGCGCTGTAGAAGTCGTTGTAATCGTCCATGGGAGTGCCATTGGGCGAGTTGATCCGCAGACTATCATCCAGTGAGTGCATCAGCTTAAAGCGGGTGTTGAACTCCGTCTGGCCGTCGGGATTGGTGGTGTTCGGAATCCCCGCGGTAGCGGGCGTGACCCGGAAAGGCGCATAAACCGCGGGCAAGTAGCCGTTTCCTACTCCGCCGCCCGAGTTCAACGCCAGAAAGGCCGGGAAAACCTGTCCCGCGGTGCGCTGTGAGTCCTTCTCGATGGCCACAACGCTGCCGATATTGGGAGCGATGTTGCCCAGCGCCGCGGCGGGATTGCGACCGATCTGCGTCCAGGTCTGCGCCAGCGAATGCACCAGCGCATGCGACTGCATGGAGCGGATGATCGCGAAATCGGAGAGTGCGTTCCCCAGCTTCGGCAGCAGTCCCGTGGGCCATAGGACACCATTGGCCGTCTGCGGCGCAAAACTCGTCGGAGTGGTGCCCGGGAGATTCTTGAAATCGAAGGTATCGGTGTGGCTCGGAGCGCCCGCCAGCAGGATGAAGATCACGTTCTGCGCGGTGTTCTTCGTGCTGACTCCGGAACTGGTCACATCGGCGGCCTTGGCATATCGCTGCGCCAGGAAAGCTCCACCCACTCCGGCACCCAGGACCTCGAAGAAGCGGCGCCTGGTCCAGTGCGGACGGTTGAAGAACGTCTTGTAATTCCACCCGTACTTCTTCAGGTCTTGATTGATTTTTTCTTGCTCTCGACTCATGACGTCCCCTCCGGCTCAGTAGTTGAAAACGAAATCCACCTTGTTATAGAGCGACCAAACCAGATCCGAGACGGCCGTGGCGCGGGTCGTGCCGCTCACCGGCAGCGAGGCCATCGCCTTAGTCGTCTCGTCACTGGTGGGATAGCGCGAGAGGATGTTCAGGAACAGGGTGTTGACCAGGTCGCTGTTACTCTTACTCAGGTTTTGTACGATCAGTTGGCTGGCCGTAGTCCCGGTGGACTTAATTCGGGTCTCGATGATGGTGTTGTTCATCAGGTTGAGCGCCTGAAGAATCGAACCGTCCTGCCGGCGGGGCTGGTCGTCGCGATTGCCGCGGAGGAAGCTGTCGAGGAAGGCGTTGGTATTCCCGTCGGGGCCTCCCACCGTGTCCGGGAACTGCATGGCATAGCTCGGCTTGGGATAGCCCAGGTCGGTAAATCCGGTGATGCTATACACGGGGAGAGTCCCGCTCGACGCCACCACTGCGTCGTGAACCTCTTCGGCCCACAACCGCCGCACGTACTTGCGCGCGAAGTAGGGTTCCCAAGCGGCGTTCCAGGTGCCGGGGTAGCGGCTGGAAAGCTGGTACGTGTCGGAGTTCGTAATCTCGCGCATCAGTGCTTTCAAGTCATAGCCGCTGGTGACGAAATGCTGCGCCAGCGCGTTCAGCAAACTGGCATTGGTAGGCTGAAGGGTCCAGGGCGCCGGAGGGGGATTGTTGGGATCCAGGCGGGCCGGGTCGAATGTATCGGGCGGATCGACCATGCCTTGGCCGAAGAACTGCGCCCACATATAGTTGACGGTGGCGCGCGCAAACTGAAAGTCGTTGGTGACGTCGCGGGCCAAGGCCACGCGGTAGTCTTCACCCGCCTTCGGAACATCGTTGTTGAAGATGTAAGTCGGGGGCACGTAGTAGCAGGGCTGGCCGGACTTGCATCCCGTGGGCGCCACTCGCGCCGGGCGGTTGCCGGTGGTGGTGTTCAAGGTGTAATCGAGAGTGTAACCCTTGGCGTTGTCGATAACAGACCAATAATAGATGTTGGTATTGCTGGGGTCCACCGGAATCCGGGTCAACTGCGTGTGGGACAAGTAAGAAGATAACTGCCAGGCTTGATAGCGCGTGGTGGTGCTGCCCCAAAGACTGAGCGCATCCAGGTGGCCGCGTCCGTTGTGGCACAGCAGGCAGTTCACGTGCGTGATGCCGAGGAACGTGTCGAAGACGAACGCGGTGGACTGGTCCGTGATGTCCTGGGCCGGGCCGCCCGTGATGTACCCGTTCAGCGTCCAGTTCGAGGGCCCGTCGGTGTAAGTGTTAGCGGTGGACTCGGAGATCAAGGTAGTGGCCATCTGGTTGTAGGGCGTGTTCGCGGCCAGCGAGTCATGGATCCATTGGTAGAATACGTTCCGGCCGGTCGGGAATCGGTTCAGGCTGCTCGACTTGGTAGTCGTGTTCTGGTACAGGTCGCCGAAGTACATGGTCCACTTATCCACCCACTCGGGCTTGGCCAGCAGTTCGTCGATCAGCTTGGCCCGCTTGTCGGAAGTGGTATCGGACACAAAGGAAAGTACACGGGCCGGGGTCGGAATCCGGCCCGTGAGGTCGAGTGTGACGCGACGGATGAATTCCCAATCCGTGGTTTGGGCCGCCGGCGTAATGCTGTTCGCCTGGAAATCGGCCCAAATATAGGAATCGATGGAACCGGCGGCGTGCGCCTGGTCGTACGTGTAAGTGCGGCTGCCGCCCGGCACGACGGCCCGCATGGCCGACACCTGTTCGGTGGTTTTGGTTAACGCGTGGCTGCTCCGCGACCGGACCCCGACCGCTTTCAGCGCTTGTTCGACATACTGTTCCCGCTGGCTGCCGAAATAACTGCATTCGGGATGTTCCACGGGAAGCTGGAAATCGGTGGACTGGCCGATCAGTAGACCGGCAAAGACCAAAACCGAAGTTCCACCCAGAATTGACAACAACAACCGAGGCCTGTTCATTACGTCCCCCTGGCGCTCCGTTGGGCGCCATTTCGTAATGACAGTTTAACCCGCGTTCCGGACAGGAGTTCCATTATTTTTTGTTAGTATTCCGCCGGTACCGGGACTTCACGCTCTATGCGGGGTTTATCATTGCTGGCATGAGAAGACTAACGGGGTGGGTGTGCGCGATCGCGGCGGGGATTCTGGCAAATGGCCCAATTTTCGCGCAAACCCTTGGTAACAAAGATCTAAGTGGTAAGTATTTCCTTCGGCAGATATCCCTGGGCACGGATGTGGCAGGCAACCTGACGGATCCGCGGAGCCTGATCGGCGCCGTCACCTTCGATGGTAGCGGGCATTTCAGTTTCACCGGACAGCAAGTCCAGGGGAATAACGCCTCGACCTCGCAATCGGGCTCGGGCGCCTACGCCGTGGATCCGGCGGGTTTCGTTGCCATGGATAGTCCACTGCGGAGCGGCGCTACGGTGAACGCACGGTTCGGACCGGAAGCCCTTCTGGGGTCGAGCACCGAGTCCGCCGGCAACACCTTCGACTTGCTGGTGGCGATCCCGGTTCCCGCGGTCAGCGCGGCCGCCCCGGTGCTGTCGGGAAGCTATCGGACTGTGACCCTGGAGTTCCCCGGCGGCTCGGCGGCCAACGCGCGCAATACGATCTTCAACTTAGCTGCGGCCGCGGCAGGCAAATTCGCTGATTTCACGGCGAACGGCCACGCGGCCAATCAAGCGGGCGGAAGCCCCATTACCCAACAGGTGACGGGCGCCACCTATTTATTCAACGCGGATGGTTCCGGAACCCTCAGCTTTGGTCTTGGCGCCACCGGCGCGTCCCCGTTGCTCAACAACAGCAAGAATATCTACGTATCGGCGGATGGCAACGTGGTCATCGGAGGCTCTACCGCCAACGGGTCGCACGATATCCTGATCGGAGTGAAATCGGTCTCCAGCGCCACCAACTCTACCTGGAACGGCTGTTCTGGGAATGGCCCGGCCCAGGTATGCGTCGACTTTTGGGGTGCGGGCCTGCGATTCAATCCGTCGGCTAAGCAGCCGGATATCACGGGGTATGCCGGCGCTTTCTCGGCCCGGGGTCTCGGTAAACTGACCTGGACCAAGCGCTTCAAGACGCTCAGTTCCGGCACCTTCGATTTCACGGGAATCAACGGCTACGCGCTCAACCCGGACGGCTCGGGGACCGTGGAACTCAGTCAGATCGGCCTGGGAGCGGGAGGCAAAGCGGCGGTCGGCTCCGCCATCAGCCCGGACGATCCCGGAGCGTACGAGATTTTCTTTAGCGTACAGATGGCGCCGCTCAGCGGTACCGGGGTCTTCGTGAACCCGCAGCGTATCATCAGCGCCGCCGGTTTCGCGCCTGCTGGAAGTCCGATTTCGCCGGGCGAGTTCATCGCGGTGATCGGCACGGGCCTGGCCAAGAGCAACCAGGCGGCCCCGCCTCCCTATCCATCCACATTGAATGGCGTCACCGTCCTGATCAATAACAAACCCGCCCCTCTTTATTTTGTCAGCGCCACGCAGATTAACTGCCTGGTTCCCTATGCGACGACGGGCCCGACCGCGACCGTGGTGGTCGAGAGCGGCGGGGCGTCTTCGAATACCGTGACCGTGCCGGTGGCCGCTACGATGCCCGGAATCTTCTCGCTGGACCAGTCGGGGAGCGGACCCGGAGCGATTCTGCACGCCGACTACAGCTTGGTGAATGCCGCCAAGCCCGCCATTTCGGGCGAGACGGTGCTCATCTTCCTGACCGGAATGGGCGCTGTGAGCCCGACCGTTCCCGATGGCACGGCAGGGGGGGCGAACCCGCTGAGCAAGACCACGGTATCCCAAATCAGCGTCCTGGTCGGCGGCGAGCCCGGAACGGTGATTTACAGCGGCCTGGCGCCGGGGTTCCCAGGACTCTATCAGATGAACGTGACGTTGCCGGCGGTGATTCCTTTCCCGGGGACCCTGCCGGTGGCCATCGTGACTCCTAACGCGGTCCACGATCAGGTGGACATTGTGGTGCAGTAGGTCTCGATAAGAGAGAGCAAACACCGTGGCACAGGCATTCTTGCCTGTGTTGCTTTTTCTTCCACTGGAAACCAACATACGGATTTCGGGACCTTCCGAGTCGCCGAACTGGCTCTCTATCATTCACTTGGCGAGCTTCCCGAACCGGAACTCACCCACAGATTTTTCTGACGAATCGCTTTAGTCTTCTCTTCTCCGCGTGTTTCTCCGCGACTCCGCGTCCAATCCAATATTGCCCCCGCCTCAAATCTCTCCCCGAGCCAGTCACAGCCTGACGAAATATTTTTCACCGCCCCCATCCACCCCATTATCAGTCAGATACAGACATCGCCCTCCACCAGACACCTCTGGACCCCCACCCCCTCGCTGCTACCCTGAAATCAGCGGGCCAATCCCGCTGTCAGTGAGCCCTATGTCTAACATTGATATGGACAAGCAAATCGAGGCCGACTATCTCGCGCATTTGAATTCTCGGCCGCGCCCCGTCCCTAGCAGGACCGTGTCGTCGATACACGGCTTCAAGTCCGGTTTCGATGCCGAAGAACAGTTCGTTTACGGCGAGGACCGCGGCGATTTCTTCCTCCTCCAGAAGGAGTACTTCGACCGCTTCCAGCCCGCCTCTCCCGAGGAGCGCTTCCAGGTCGACACTCTCATCCGCAGCGAATGGAGTCTGCGCCGCCTCTTCCGCGCCGAAACCCATCTCTGGGAATACCACTCCATGCTCTCCAACCGCTCGTCCGGCGTTCCTTTGGGCGAAGGATTCCACCGCGCCAGCGAGGTCTTCATGCGCATGCAGCGCCGCGTCAGTGCCTCCGAGAAAGCCTACGAGAAGGCCTATCAGGACCTCGGTCGTCTCCAAGGCATGCGGACGTCCGCCTCCAACCCGGCCCTCAACTTTGTGGGCGGCCAAGCGCAACCATACCAGCCGCCACTGCCCACCCCGCAGCCGGAGTCAATCGTGGCCAAACCGGCCGAGGCCGCCCCGCAGCCCGCGCCGTCCGAAGCCCAACCGCAGCATGCGCCACCGCCGCAAGCGCAAGAGGTCCAATCGCCCCACCCCGAACCGCAACCAACCCACACCGGGCCCGCCAGGTCCGATTCGCGCCCCAACCCTTCACCCCGAGTCAGTGCGGCCTCCGTCAGCCCTGCCGCAGTCACTCCCGATCTTTTAGCCGCAGCCCTCACCGCCGATTCTCATCTGACCCGCGGCGCCAGTTCCCCCGCCCCCGCGTAACACCGCCTCCACGCACCGTGCGGGAGGGTGTGCCGCAGCAAAAACAAGCATGATTGGCAAGTAAACGACTAAGTTTCCAGTATACTTCTGTCTCTTCTCGTCCATAATGGATTGACCGGGCGAAGAATGGGGCCGGGGGATGGAACCTATGGAACGAAGTCGGCGGGTCTTTTGTAGCCACCGGTGGAAAGACAAACCTCGGGTGAAGGAGGTTGCCGTGAAACTCCTCGCGGCGGGGATCGATGCTTGGGTGGATGAATGGGAGATCAAACCGGGAGAGGATTTCGTCGCTGGCATTAATAAGGGGCTAGAGTCCTGCGATGCGGGACTGATCTTCTTTTCAAATGACGTGGACGGCGGGAAGTGGGTGCAGGAGGAGATCCACGCGCTCACCATCCAGGCGGTGGAGGACGGGAAGTTGGTGATTCCGGTGCTCCTGGATCCCGATGTCCCAATCCCGCCTTTACTCAGATCCCGTTCCCGGCTGGGCGCGGAACAGATCGACCAACTGATCGATGCGATTTACAAGCGAAAGCCACCTCTGGGCCCGGTGCGGGTGGAGGTTACGAGGCATCGCTTCGTCATCAGACTGCGGCGGGCGGCGGATGGCGAGATCGCGGTGACGGCCGAGGCGGACGGCAAGCCTGTGGCCGGTGAAGAGATGGTGCGGCTCGACGCCGGATTTCATTACTCGTACGCCGAGTTTCTGCATACGCGGCCGCCGGGCAGCCGGCAATCGAGCGTGAAAGAACTGGCGGCTGCCCGCGAGCGCGACTTGCGACAGTTGGGGCGAATGGTGGGGCACGCGATCTTTCCGGGGGCGGTGGATCGGGCGCTCGGAGAACTGCTCGACCGGGTGACTTCGGCGGGCGAACCGCTGGAGGTGACGATCGAGACCGAGGATGCGGGGCTGATCGCGATTCCGTTTGAGGCGGCCAGCCTGTCCGGGGGGCGCGTGCCGGCGCTGGAGCCCGGGGTCAGCGTGTTGCGGCGCCTGGCGGGGTGTGCGGCAAAGGCGCCGAAAGCCCGGCCGGGGCCGCTGAAGATCCTGGTGGCGGTGGGTGCGCCGGATGAGGACAAGAGTCCGAATACGGTGCTGGACTACGAACGGGAGCTGCAGAGCATCCTGGATGCCGTGGAGGAGGCTCAGCGGATCGGCAACGCGGCGGTGCGGATTCTGGAAGTGGGCAGCCTGGAGGAGATCGGGAAGGCGCTGCGGCAGGATACCTATCACGTGCTGCATCTCTCGGGGCATGGCGGGGCGGGGACGATCGAACTGGATGAGGACGGCGCGCCTGAGCGGGCGACGGCGACGCAACTGGCGGACGCGGTGCTCGAATCGGGGCGGCCTGCGCCGCTGGTTTTCCTGGCTTCGTGCCACAGTGGCGCGGGCGACTCGGAGACGGCCGGGCTGGCGCAGGGACTGCTCCGCAGGGGCGTGCCGGCGGTGGTGGCGATGCAATCGGCCGTGCTGGACCGGTACGCGACGCAACTGGCCAAGACGTTTTACGACCACCTGAGCAAGAGTGAGCGTCCGCTGGCGAGCGACGCCCTGGCGCACGCGCGCAGGGAGTTGGAAGCGGCGAGGCGCAAGGCGCTGGAGCGGGGTGAGGGCGAACTGGGCGAGGCGCTGGCGGAGTATGCTACGCCCTCGCTGTTTCTGGGGGCGGACGAAGAGGCGTTGCTGGATCGCGCGCTCCCGCTGGAGCCGCTGCATGGGTTAGGAATGACTTGGCAAGGGCAGGCGGCGACCGCCTGGAGCTTGTACATTTCTGGCTCTGGTGGGACAGGCGGTTCCGCCTGTCTGCCGGCTGAAAGCCGGCCGGGGCAGGCGGCGACCGCCGGCCCCACGGCGCTCGGCGGTGGTCTGGTCCCCAGACTGACCGCAGATGAACTCGTGGGGCGACGGCGGGAGTTGCGGCGGCTGGTGCGGGTGTTGAAGGACGACCCGCGGACGGTGGAGGAGATCGGGCGCAAAGCGGGGTATCAACTGACCGGCATCGGCGGCGCGGGCAAGAGCGCGCTGGCGGGGAGGGCCCTCGCGCGGATGGAGGAGGCCGGGTGGCTGGTGGCGGAAGTCAGCGGGCCGTGCGGGCTATCGGCCGTGTCCACGGCGGTGGGGGTGGCGCTGATGGGGCATCCGCAACTGGCGGACTCCGGGAAGAGGCTGATGGATGCGGAGACGGACGACCGGGCGCGGATCGGATTGCTGGGGGGCGCGCTGCGGCAAGTGCCGCTGCTGCTGGTGCTCGACAACTTCGAAGACAACCTGGCAGTGGGGGGCGGGGCTTACCTGGATGCCGCGAACGGGCAACTGCTGGAGCTCCTCTGCGGAGCGGCGGGGCGGGGCAAGCTGTTGCTCACATCGCGGTATCCGATTCCGAACGGCGAGGATTGGCTCGAGACCGAAGCACTGGGGCCGCTTTCGGCGGCGGAAACTCGCAAGCTGTGCATGCGGCTGCCGGGACTGCGGCGCCAATCGCCCGAGGATTTGGGGATGGTGTATCGCGCGGTGGGCGGGCATCCCAGGGCCTTGGAGTACCTGAACGCGATCCTGAATCGGGGCCAGGCGCGGATGCCCGATGTGAAGAGACGGCTGCGCGAGAAGGCGAAGGAGCTGAAGCTGGATCTGAACGAGTCGGGCGTGATGCTGGGGGAGGCGGTGAGGCGGACGCTGGAAGTGGCGGCGAGGGATATCCTGCTGGACGAGTTGCTGGAGGTGGTGGCTGAGGACCATGAGGTGTTGTTCCAGGTCTCGGTGTTTCCGATGCCGGTGCCGGAAGCGGGAGTGTCGAGTTGCCTGGGAATGGATGGGAAGCAGGCGTTGGAGCGGCTAGGGCAGTCGTCGCTGGTGACGCGGCTGGCGGATGGGATGGTTTGGGTGCATCGCTGGACTGCGGAGAGTCTGCGCGGGCGGATGGGGGAGGCGAAGCTGCGGGTGTGCTGCCGGAGGGGTGGGGAGTACCTGAATGCACGTCCGTTTGCATCGCGGCCGTTGGCGGAGGATCTGGCGATAGTCAGGCTCTTCCTGACCGCGGGGGAGTATGACCGTGCGGTGGGGATCGGAGAGCAGATCCTCGGCTAACTCGGACGATTTGGGCAAGTGACGGATACGGCCGCGCTGGCGCGGGAATTGGCGGATGGCGTGCCGCAGACGCATGAGCGGCACTTTTACTTCCTGGCGGCGGAAGCGGATGC
>PMTT01000535.1:0-17731 GCA_003167275.1 Bryobacterales bacterium
AAAGCAGGCTCGCGGGGAGAGGAGCCTGCGAATCTGGTCCGCGGGCTGCTCCTCGGGCGAGGAAGCTTACACACTGGCGATGATCCTTCAAGAGGTCTTCCCACAGGCTCAGTCCTGGGACTGCGAGATCGTGGCGACCGACATCGATCAAAACATGCTGAAACGCGTGGCCGCGGCACGCTACGGAGCTCGATCTGTTGGGGACGTGCCTGACGAATACCGGGATAAGTACCTGATTGAGGACGGTGACGAGTGGGTTGTCAGGCGGCGAACCGCCGCTCTGGTCAAGGTCCGGCACCTCAACCTGCATGACCGCATGGCGATGAGGACCATGCGCGGCTTTGATTTCATCTTCTGCCGCAACGTCTTGATCTATTTCGACGATCTGTCGCGTAAGGCAGTGGTGGATCATTTTTTCAACGCTCTGAACCCGGGAAGCTACATCTTCCTGGGGCACTCCGAATCCGTGGGGCGAGTGACGACGGCTTTTAAGCTGAAGCGTTTCGAAACCCACCTGGTCTACATGAAGGAATAACGCCGTGGACACGAAGAAGAGGATCCTAATCGTCGACGACTCCGAATTCGTCAGAAGCTACCACTCCTACATATTGGAGCAAGCCCACTTTCAGGTGCTTACGGCAGTGGACGGCAGCGACGGACTGGAAAAGCTCTATACGAACCCCTGTGATCTGGTTCTGACCGATATCAATATGGCCAACATGGATGGCTACGAATTCATCCGGCGCATACGTGCCGACGGAAAGTACGGCTCACTTCCCATCATCATCGTGTCTACGGAAAGGGAAGGCAAGGACAAGATGAAGGGATTCGAGGCTGGAGCGAACCTCTACATTGTCAAGCCCTGCTCTCCGGAAATGATGGTCGAAAACATTCGTATGATTCTGACCGCCAACTGAGGCCGGCCGAGGAGCATGAAATCTATGCCGTTTTCAATCGCCCGCATGCAAGGCAGACAAATCCTAAAGCTCGAAGGCGCCGTCACGATCCGGCACGCCCAAGAGCTCGCCGCACTAGGGGAAAGTCTGGAAGACGCCACGCCGGTCGGAGTAGATACGGGGGACTTGGAGGACATCGACACCTGTATCCTGCAGCTTCTGTGTTCGCTCCGCCAGACCGTCCCCACGCTCTCCTTCGATGAACCGTCGGAGGTTTTCATCCGCGCGGTGGAGCGCTGCGGCCTGCGGCGCGAGTTGCTCGATCTGCGGGAGAGTTTGTGAAAACGATCATGACGGTGGACGATTCCGCCACTCTCCGGCAGATGGTGGTCTTTGTGTTGCGGGGCGGCGGCTATCAGGTAGTCGAAGCCGTGGACGGCTTGGATGCCTTGTCTAAGCTGGAGGGCCAGGAACTGCACCTCATCCTGACGGATATCAATATGCCGAAAATGGACGGTCTGGAGTTCATCCGCCAGCTTCGGGCGATGACCGATTACAAGTTCGTACCCATCATTCTTTTGACCACGGAATCCCATCCCGAGAAAAAGCGGGAAGGCAAGGCGGCAGGTGCCACAGGATGGATCGTAAAGCCCTTCAACCCGGACCAACTCCTGGCGGTGGTGAAGAAGGTCATGCGTTGATGCCCGGCGGGAGACCGGGCGCCGAAACAGGTAGGTGACAATGTCAACCAACATCATGAAACAGATTCGCAGCACATTCCGGGCCGGGACATGCGATCTGACGATTGAGCCCGAATCCGGTTCCCCTTCCCCTTGCGGACTGCGGAGCGAACGGGCCGGTGTGAAGGAGGGTTTGTGAAAAGAATCATGACAGTGGACGATTCCTCTAGTCTGCGGCAGATTGTGAGCCTTGTGCTGGGGAGCGCCGGCTATGAGGTTGTCGAAGCGGTGGACGGCTTGGACGCCTTGTCCAAACTACACGGCCGGGAACTGCACCTTTTCCTGACCGACGTCCACATGCCGAATATGGACGGTCTGGAACTCACGCGTCACCTCCGGGGAATGCCGCAATACAAGTTCACGCCCATCGCTGTGTTGAGCGGCTCTGAATCGGACCCGAACAGCAAGCAAAAGGCCAAAGCATCGGGCGCAACAGCCTGGCTGGCAAAACCGTTCAACCCAGGCGATCTCCTGGCCGTAGTTAAGAAGGTATGCGTGGATGCCCGGCCGGCAAACGGGGCCCTAGAACGGTAACTAGCCATGTCAACCGACATCATGGAACAACTGCGCGGCGCCTTCAGGTCCGAGGCTTGGGATCTGCTGATTGAACTCGACTCCGCCCTCCTGGCGCTGGAAGTGGAACCGGGCGATACAGCGTTGGTACACCGTGTATTCCGGGCCATTCACACCATCAAGGGGTCGGGGGCGACGGCAGGTTTCGCGCACCTCGCCAGGTTCGCGCACAAGATGGAAGAAGCCTTCGATCTGGCACGCGCCGGGAGCCTGGGCGTTACGCCCGACTTGATCGATTGCGGACTCAAAGCCTGCGACGTGATCCGCATGATCGTCGACGATTCGACGGAAGGGACCGCAGTCCCAGGAGAGGTGGAGGTAACTGCCGCCTTCACGCGACTGTTGCCGGAGCCCGCGAATCCACAAGCCGGGCGGATCGAGGAGATCAAACCGGGAGCCGGCGCCCCCGCGGCATTCGAGATCGTCTTCAAGCCGAACCGTGAGATGTTCTATTCCGGCGCGGACCCGGTTACCTTGCTCGATGACTTGCGGGAACTGGGACACGCACACGTCACGGCTCACACGGACCAGGTGCCACCGTTATCTTCGTTGGAGCCCGAGCACATCTATCTCTGGTGGGAAATCCTCCTGGTCACCGGCCACAGCCAGGCGGTCATCAAGGAGGTATTCGTCTTCGTCGAGGACGAATGCGAAGTGCGGATCCGGCTTCGGGAAGATCAAGCCGCGACGGTGGCCTTGCTCGGCTCCGTGCCGGCCGAGGCCTTCGAACTGTTCATCGCGGAGACCCAGGATCACCTGGAGGAAATTGAAGGGGCCGCGCTTCGGTTGGAAGGGGATCCGTCATCGAGACCGAACCTCGATTCCCTCTTTCGGGCTGTCCACAGCATCAAGGGCAATGCAGGTCTGCTGTTGGGGCACGTCAAAGGCCCCGCGCTCGATACCAGTCATCCGCTGCAACTGCTGCTCCGCATGGCCCACGGACTGGAATCTCTTCTGGATCCATTCCGGGCCGGGTCCGCCAGACCGGTGCCGGACGATACGATCCAAACCGCACTGGAAACGTGCGACGCGCTCCGCACCCTGTTGGGGAGACTGACCCATGGCGGTGCAGGCGCACCGGTCTCCCAGAAACTGATCGAGCGTCTGGGAGTCCTGACCAACGACATGCCAGGTAGCCAGACGGCGGCCGGGCGAAAAGCCGCGTTTCTCAACACGACGTCCCAGTGCGTCGAGATGATCGAGGGCTGTTTCCGTCTCATGGAAAATGACCGCGAGTCCACCGGACCCGTTTTCGAAACCTATCTACGCGGTCTCAAGACCTTGTCGGCCGCCGCCCGGTATGGGAACTGCACCGAACTGGAAGAACCGTTGGCGCAACAGCTCCGAATCCTGGACGCCGCCATGCGGACCGGCGCCGGGTTGGGCCGTGAAGAGCGCTCCGTCCTGGGCAGCGCCTTTCATGCGGCCCGCTCCGTTTTAGACCGGATGTCGCCAGACGGCGATGTCAGCCCCGCTCCGGGGAGTGCCGATGCGGTCACGGCCCCCGCGAGGACTCCCGAGGAGCAACCCGGCGTTTCCTCTTCACCCTCCACGATTCGAATCGATCAGAACAAGCTGGACCGCTTAATGAGGGTCGTCGGCGAACTCCTGGTCGCCCGCGGGGCATTCCCGCTGCTCGTACAGAAGCTGAACAACGGCGCCGATGGCGCGGGAATGGCCAAGGAACTGAAAGAGGCTGGTTCGAATATATCCCGCATCGCCGACGAGCTCCAGACCAGCGTCATGTCGATTCGGATGCTGCCGGTCAAGACCGTTTTCCAGAGGTTCCCGCGCCTGGTGCGAGACCTCGCCCGATCTCTCGGCAAGGAAGTGCGGCTCGTCATAGAGGGTGAGGGAATCGAGCTGGACAAGACCATCCTCGAACAGATTGGCGATCCGCTGGTTCACCTCATCCGCAACGCGGTCGACCATGGTATCGAGACGCCGGAGGAGCGCCGCGCAAAGGGAAAGGCGGCGGCCGGACAACTCACCTTACGAGCCGTTCATGAGGCCGGCGGCGTGGCCATTGAGATTACGGACGACGGGCGGGGGCTCGACGCCGCCGCACTCAAGCGTAAAGCTGTCGAAACGGGCTTGTGCACGGCCGAAGCCGCCGCGGGCATGACCGAGCAGGCTGCATTTCAGTTAATTTTCCTTCCGGGCCTGACCACGGCGGCGAAAGTCACCGACGTTTCCGGACGCGGTGTCGGGATGGATGTCGTCCGCAGTAATGTGCGCAATCTGCACGGGACCATCGAGATTCGCTCGACCCCAGCCCACGGCACCAGTTTGATCGTCAAATTGCCAACCAGTCTCATGGTTTCAAAGGGCATTTTGCTGGAAGCCGGAGCCCAGGAGTATATCCTTCCGCTGAGTTACATTCGCGACATGGTCAAGCTGCCGCGCGAGCAGGCGCACAAGTATCGCGGGCTCACCCTCGCGCAGGTGCGGGGGACAATTTGCTCCATATTCAGCCTGGCGGAGATGTTGGGTCTGCCGACGGCAAAGACGCCGGAACTTTCTGTCGCGATCGTCGAAACGGGCACGGTGAAGTACGGCCTCCTGGTCGATCGCTTTCTGACGGAAGTCGAGGTCCTGGTTAAGCCCCTGGCGGGTGGCTTGGAGCAATGCAAGGAGTTTCAAGGCGCCGCCATCATGGGAGACGGGCGGGTAGTGCTGGTCTTGAATCCGCAGGAGTGCCACAACCTGGAGCGCACCGAATGCAGCTAGCCGGGCGGGAGTTCCAGCGGGGCGACGTACTCCGCGGGATTGCGGTCCACCGAATTGTAAGTGTATTTCAGCGGCGGAGCTACAGTCAAAGGCCGTTTTATCCGATCTGTATAATTGTATGAACACGGTAGATCAGTCCGGGAAGCCTGCGCGGGCGCTTGAGATAACCGCCTCCCTGGCGGGGCGCCGCTTTGGCCTTTGTGGATTCAATCACGGCGAATCACAGAGAATAACCCGTGTCCTCTACGACGCCATGGCGCTGGCCGTCGCCTTTCCATGAGCACCTGCTCGGCGAATCCGCGCGGGTTTGCGATGCCCTGCTGATCAAGCTCCGGAGCATTAGCCCGGAGGGGCTGCGGGCGGCCGCGGGATCACCCGCGCGAATCCTCGTGACCGGATCGAGTCAGGCGCTGCTGGAAGGAGTCGGCGCCGCCTACCGCTGGCCCCGCGACTTCATGCACGAACCATGGTCGGATGCTGAATTGCTCGTGCGCCTGTTTCGGCTCCTGGAGTCACCCGACAATTCCAGTGTTGTGGCGGCCCAGGAATCCAGGACGGAACCTATGGTGCTGCTGGCCGACGACGATCCGGACCTGCTCGCCTTGGTAGAGAACACGCTGCGGAGCGACGGAATCACTTGCCGGGCGGCGGAGGATGGGCTGACCGCGTTGCGGATTGCGCGCGAAATCCGTTCCGACCTCATCGTGCTCGATATCAGGATGCGGGGATGAACGGCTTCGACGTGCTGGAGACGATTTGGCGCGATCCGGGCCTTCAAACCCGCCCGGTGATTTTGTTGACGGGCTGCGACAATCCCAATGACATCGTGCACGGCTCCGAGTTGCACGCCGACGAATATCTCAGCAAGCCGGTGAGCACCAACATTCTGCTGAATCGAATCAAGCGGCTGCTGTTCACCCATACCGGCGCCACCCGACGATGGATACGAGCCCGGCCGGGAACCGCAGGTTCTGGCGGAAAGCCGCCCCGGCGGTGGCTATTAACCAGCGGCTCTCCCGAATCTATGGAGCAATCATGATCCGCAGCTTGTTGACAACTTTGGGATTACGCGTGGAGCACGCTGCGGCGATGGCGAAAGCGGTGCTCTCGGACGGGCAGAAGACGGTCCTCATCATCGATGACGACTCCGACAGCCTGCGCACCATGCGCCTGGCCCTCGAGGGCGAGACATATCGGCTCGAGACCTCCGACACCGCCGAGTCGGCACTTGGGAAAGTGTCAAACCTGCGGCCGGATCCGATTCTTCTGGACTCTCGAGTCCTCACCACCGAGGGACCCCGCCTGGCAAGTCGTCTGTTGGCAGATGAAGAACTAGCCTATGTACCGATTGTGCAGTTGGCCGCGTCGGGAGACCGCAGCAGTCCTGAGCCGCCCGGCCGGTTTGACGGATTCATCGCAAAACCTGTCAATCCACGAACCTTGCCGGAACAGGTCCGCGGGTTCCTCGTGTCGCTTTGGCAGCCGCCCCCACACCCACCAGCCGATCTGCCCCTTCCCGCCACCCCGATCTTGGATCGCCGTCAACAGGCAGCCAGCCTGCTTGGTGCGATTCAGGATGGCTTGCCGGATTCGCAGTTTGCGCCTGCTACACTGACCGGCTTACGCCGGCTGGTGGCAGTTGTGGGAGGTCTCGAACACTACGAGTTGGCCGACTATCTGCAAACGCGCGGAGAAGCTTTCAAATGCCGCCACCGCCAGAGCTCGCAGCCGCTTCGGGTCGGTGATTCGCCACTGCCTGGAACTGGTACAGTACGATCCCGACCTGGCTCCCGGCTTAGCGGAACTGCGCACCGGGTACCTCGAAAACCGGAGGGCCGATCTGGACCGTCTCGGGCATGCGCTGAAAATTGAGGACTTCGCCGCTCTCCGCAAGGCCGGACACAATCTGAAAGGCGCGGGGGCCCCATACGGGTTTGCCGAACTGACGGATGCCGGCAGAGCGATCGAAGCGGCGGCCAAGGTGGGCGATGCCCCAGCGATCGAGATTCTGTTGGATCAGGTCGAGTGGTACATCAGCATCGTGCAGCCTTTGTCACAACGTTGAGGAGGCCAATGCCGCAGGGATCTTGAACGATCCGCTGGCCGAAAACGACCGGCCGCCCCCGGGCTGATCCAACCTGCAAAAAGATCGAGTCGCCGACATCAGGGTGGCCGGTGTCACTGGCCCGGAATGCGTTGGAACAGCTTCGATCGAACTGCGGGTCTTCACCGATCAGCGGAGGCGCGGCCCAGGGTTCCGCCAGCACCGCGCCATGAAAGAGCGCAGATCACGGAGAATTCTACTTTCCTTCCCCGCGCTTTCTCTGCGCTCTCAGCGGCTGCGTACTCCTCTGGTTTCTGGTGAGCTGTCCGTGCCCGCCCTTACCCAGAGCCTCCTTCCGCCCTAATATCTGGAAGCCACGGGCCGCATGGGTGTGGGGAAGCGCGCGGGGGCCTCGGGGCGCTGTTCGGCCGGGCGCTCGAGCACCAGGGAGCGGAGACCGGGCATGGCGCTGGCGCCGACCCGTTGACCCTTGTCGTTGACGGGGAGTTGACCGGTGGTGAGATTCTTCAGGCCGAATAGGGCCAGCTCGAAACGGTCCTTTACTCCCACTTTCTGGAATAGCCGGGACAGGTAAACCTTGACCGTGCCTTCGGAGATCATCAGGGTGGTGGCGATCTCCTTGTTCTTCAAGCCTTGCGAGAGCAGGCTTACGAGTTGCCCTTCGCGCTGCGTGAGAGCGATCCGGCGGGCGCAAAGGAAACTGTCGGTCAGCGCCTTCTCGAACCACAACTCGCCCGCCTGGACCTTTTGCAGGCACTTCACCTGCAAGTCCGTCGGAAGAGTCTTGCGCAAGATCCCTCGCACGCCCAAGCCCATTGCCTGGAACGCCAGTTCCGTGGAAATCGAATTCACCCACAGAACGATCTTGCAACTCATCATGGTATGCTTCATATCACTCAATACGGCGAAGGTGATTTCGTGGGTCAAGTCCATGAGGACCAGGTCGGGCGCGCCATGCGCCACCTGTTCCATCATGCCTGTAACCGAGCCGCATATGGGTAACAGTTCGAAGCCTTCGACCTGCCGCAGCACCGATTCGAGCCCTTTCGCCAGTATGGGTTCGTCGCTATAAAGAAGAATTCGCGTCATAATCCTCTTTTGTCCTTTTTGAGCTGTCTAGCGACCCCGCGGCGCGCAAATTCGGTGTTTCCGATCCGCGCATCTCGCTTGGTGCTTCTTAGGGATTCTCCGATGATTGACCCCCCATTGTCAACAGATAATTAACGAACATTATGCTTATTTTCGGCCTACACTGGCCAAAAATAGTGTTTCTATTCAAATAATGAATCCATTATATTTCTTATTTAAGATGCATTGTTGCAATAACTTATAGAACGAAAGCGCAGTTTCAGATGGGCCAGTCTAAAATTACCAAAAAAAAATTCAGGATTATTTTTAACCATTAACCCTATCGGAGTATGCCGGGTACTCCTTGACCGGTTGGGAACATTTTGACCCTTTCTTGCAGTACTGACCTAGTACTCTTAGGCCCAGGCTAAGGCCAAAGCCTGGCCGAAAACCGCGATCGCGTTGTCTCCTCGCGCTTTCCGGTGTGCGGCGGCCGCCCCAAATTGCGCTGAGGTAACGTTTCCGGCTTGATAACCTTCGGGAACAACACCGTATAACCCATTTACGGCATTGATGCTGGGTGCCGCGGGCGCTAAAGTCGCCATTGTTGTTGAACCCACGGAAATGAGAAATATAAACAGGCGAGAGAGCCCGCGAATTGAAATCAAGCTCCGGTGCCACGTCACCTCGCCGGCGCTGTGGTTGCGCAGCGCGATGTCGACCGAGAACATTAGCCGAAGCGGGTTGCTGGTGGCTTGGCGTTCCGATGGCGCTGTCCTGCCCCTTCCGGCGATCGGTCAGATCGTAACGGTGGAAGTGGAACTTCCGGCCAATCACGGTTTCGGCCAGAAATGTATTCATTGCCAGGGTTCAGTGGCCCGAATTTCAGTGGCCGAGCCCGATAATCCACGGGTCGCTTTGCAGGTGAACTACATGGACTTTCGCTCGTTCCACGATAGAATTCGCGCGATCGAAGCCATGCAGCCCGTTGCAAGTTCGTGGATGGCATGACAGTTATGGAACCCACCCGCCCTTCACTCGCGCTCAGGCTTCTGCCGTCGTTCACGGATTTCGCATTCCTGATGCCCATCGTGTTCCTGTTCGGACGCATGGGCGGACTGCGGGACCTGCTGGGCGATTGCGATACCGGCTGGCACATCCGGACCGGCGAGTGGATTGTGGCCAATCACAGGGTTCCCGCGGGCGACATCTTTTCGTATTCCAAGACCGGCGATCCGTGGTTTGCCTGGGAGTGGCTCTCGGACGTGGTGTTCGCGTGGTTGAACGGCCACGGCGGTTTGCGTGCGGTGGTGTTGTTTGCCATCCTGCTGCTGTCCGTAACGTTTGCGCTGTTGTTCCGGCTCTTGCGGACGAGGTCGAACCCCTTTGTGGCGATTGCGGTTACCATGCTGGCCGCGGCCGGGTCCTCGATTCACTGGCTGGCTAGGCCGCACCTGTTTACTCTGCTGTTCCTGGTGCTGTTCTACGCGGCGCTCGAGCAGGTGAGGGAAGGGCGCACGCGCATTGGCCGCGTACCGTATCTGGTCATCCTGCCCATAGCTACGGTGCTATGGACGAATCTCCACGGAGGCTTCTTCGTCGGCATCATCATGATTGCAGCATACGGCGCGGGCGAGTTGTTGACGGTGCTGTTCTGTGGCGCTGGTATTGCTGAGGGCGCACGGCTCATGGCTTGGCGGAAAGCCAGCCTGTACTTCCTCAGTGCGTTCGCCTGCCTGGCGGCCAGCCTGATCAACCCGTACACCTGGCATTTGCATGCGCACATGGCGATGTATCTGCGCGATCCGTTTAATTCGCAGCATATTTATGAGTTCTTATCTCCCAGCTTTCACCACCCGTCTGCCATTTTCTTTGAGGCGATGCTGGTGCTGGCAGCGGTGGCGGCCTGCCGGAGTCTCTCGAAGGGCCGGTTTACGGAAGCGTTGTTCCTGCTGGTTTGGGCCCATGGAGCCCTGTTGGCCGCGCGCAATATTCCGATTTTTCTGATCGTGGCGGCCCTTCCGGCCGCGGCCGCGATCCAGGAAGGGCTGGAGCGGCTGCCCGAGTGGGATGTTGCCGGATGGCTGCGAGCATTGGTCCAGCGGTTTAACCGTCTGGCCGCCGAAACCGCCGGGACCGATTCCATCGGCCGGTGGCACCTGGTAAGCGCGATGGGTCTCGTCTTGGTTGCGGCGGTGATTTGTGCTCCGCACCCGCCGCGCAATTTTCGCGCCGAGTTCGACCCTAAGACTTATCCCGCCGGCGCCCTGGCGACGCTCAGAAGCGATCCCAAGGCCCGGATCTTCACTCAGGACGAGTGGGGCGATTACCTGATCTGGCGTCTGTACCCGTCACAGAAGGTCTTCGTGGACGGCCGTAGCGATTTCTACGGCGACGATTTCGAACAGAAGTATATCGACATCCTGAATGTCAGCGACGGCTGGGATAAGACCCTCGCTCAGTTCGGTGTCGACACGATTTTGATGCCCCCCAAAACGCCCCTGGCCGGAGCGTTGAGAGAGTCTAGCCGTTGGCGAATGGTCTACGACGACGGCATCGCTGTGGTGTTCTTACACGCCCGGCAGACCGGGGGCCAACCGTCTCCCCTTGCTTTGATTGGCGAGGGAGTCAGCCGTGATCGCAAGGTCACGAAAACTCAGGCAAGTGATCGAGCGATCACAGAAACCAAGTCCAAAACTTAGGAGCGAACACAATGACGTTTTTGCGCAATCTCTGGAACGAAGATCAAGGGCAGGATCTCATCGAATACACCCTGCTGATGGCTTTTGTGGCGTTGGCCTCCGCGGCTCTCTTCATCGGCGCCGGCGGGAGCATCAAGGGCATTTGGGGAGCCACTAACTCCCAGCTCGTCGCTGCCAATACCGCTGCGAGCTAGGACTTCCGGGAAGGGCGTGCTGGTAATTGCCTACCGGCGTCCGGCACGCCCACCCGGGACCGCGCGGTCCCGGGAGATTTATGGAATTAAATGATACCCCGGCCCGCAACGAGTAACACTTTCGGAGAAATCACGGAGGCGTTGCGGGCACGGATTTTCGGCGGCTTCCTTTCGGGAGCGCCCTTAGGGCTGGTTTGGTAGCTTACGGGACTGAATGAGGGTCAGTTATGAACAAGAGATTTGTAGGGGTTCTGCTTTTCGCGACAATCGTCGCAACAGTCGCCAGTCTGTTGCTGTACCGGCTGTTGATCAATAGGCCTCAGCCGGCCAAAGCGGCTGTGGTAACCACTCAGATCGTGCTGGCAACGCGGGACATCGACGTGGGTACGGTACTGAAAGAAGAGGATGTCAAGCTTTCCGACTGGCCAGGCTCCGTCCCGGTGGGCGCAAGCATGAAGACCCAGGATGTGGTAGGACGCGGGATCACCACCGCGATCTACGCCAAGGAACCGATCATCGACTCGCGCCTCGCTCCCAAGGGAGCCGGCGGCGGCCTGGCGGCCATGATTCCGCCGGGTATGCGTGCCTTCGCCATCCGGGTGAATGAAGTTGTGGGCGTTTCCGGTTTCGTGGTGGCGGGGATGCACGTGGATATTCTGATCTCCGGGAACAAACCCGGAGGCGACCAGAGTATGGGAACGCTTTCTAAGACGCTGCTGCAGAATATCGAGGTCCTGTCCGCGGGTCAGGACTATAAAAAAGACGCCGAGGGCAAACCGATCGCCGTGCAGGTGGTGAATCTGCTGGTCACTCTGGAACAGGCCGAGAAACTCAGCCTGGCCGCCGCCCAGACCAATATCCAATTAGTCCTTCGTAACCCGCTGGATCGGGAGGTGGCCGTCACTTCGGGCACCGCCATGGCCTATCTCTTTACCGGCACCAAACCAAAGCCCGAAGTTCAGCCCGCGGCCCCTGCGCCTCATCCACGCGTCGCTGCGGTAACCCCTCCGGTGGTCAAGCAGGCTCCGCCCCCGGCGAAGAAGGAAGAGTTCACAATGGAAATCATCTCTGGGACAAAGAAGACTGACCTCAAATTCACCGGGGAGGGTAAATAAGTGTCCAGGCTCCGTGAAATGGCAGTCATTCTGACGATGGTGGCGTGCGGTTCGGTCCTCTATCATCGGCCCGTCAACGCGGCGTACTCCGGTCCGTCGCAGCAGCAGCAGAACCAAGAGCAACAACAGAGCCCGGCGCTGCCGAATCCCACGCAGCCGAGTGCCGCGCAGCCGAGTGCCGCGCAGCCTGGTGCCGCGCAGCCGAACGCCGCGCAGCAACAGGACCCCGTCGCGCCACCCGCCGCGGCTCAGCCCAACGCGGACTCCAATCAGACTCAGCCCCCGGCGCCCCCCGATTCACCTGGCACGCCCGGCAAGCTTCTGGTCACGGTTGGTAAGTCCCTGATCATCGATAGCCCCGTAAACATCAAGCGGGTGCATGTGGCCAATGGGGCCCTCGCCGAGGCCGTGGCAGTGAATCCGAAGGAAGTCTTGATCAACGGGACCGCCCCCGGTGAGACTTCCCTGATCGTGTGGCAGGCAAACGACACTCGTCTGGTGTATGACCTGACGGTTCGCCTGAGCGGCACCAGGCTGGAAGCTACGCGGCAGCAGATCGCCCGCGATTTTCCCGATGATGACATCAGCCTCACGTTCGAAAACGATACGGCCTTCATTCGCGGTACCGTGAAGGATGTCACTGCGGCCGAGCGCCTGGTGGCCATCGTTTCCACTCTGGGCAAGACCGTGAACCTGCTCCGCGTGGAAGTTCCGCCGGTGCAGCCACAGGTTCTCCTGAAGGTGCGCTTCGCCAACGTGGATCGTTCCGCAAACTTATCGCTCGGAGCCAACTTCTTTAACTCGTCGTTCAACCAACAAACCTCGATCGGGACCGGATCCGCCATAACTCCGGGGAGTATCGTCGCCCAGGCGGTTAACGTGCTGATGGTGCGGCCGGACATCAACCTCATCGCTCAGATTCAGGCGCTGCAGACCAAGAACCTGTTGGAAATGCTGGCTGAGCCCAACCTGTTGGCGATTAGCGGAGAGCAGGCCAGTTTCCTGGCCGGCGGCGAGTTCCCCTTCCCCGTGGTGCAGCCCTCGGCGGGGGGCACCAGCGCCATCAGCATTCAGTGGCGCGAGTACGGCGTCCGCCTGACCTTCCTTCCCGTGGTGACGCCACGTGGGACGATCCGGCTCAAGGTGGCGCCCGAAGTGAGCGCCCTCGACTATACCAACGCGGTGACTATCCAGGGTTTCACGATCCCCGGACTCTCTTCGCGGCGCGTAGCGACGGACGTGGAACTGGACAGCGGCCAGAGTTTCGTGATTGCCGGCCTACTCGACAACCAGACCACCGAGAACCTTGCCAAGGTGCCCGGAATCAGCATGATTCCCGTGCTCGGCAAGCTCTTCCAGAGCAAGACCCTCAACCGGAGCAACAGCGAGTTGCTGGTGATCATCACCCCGGAAGTGGTGCGGCCGATGGTCCCAGGCCAGTCGTTGCCGGAATTGAACCGCCCCTCCCCGTTCCTGCCCACCAACACCAGCGGGCAACTGCAGAACCCGGGAATCGACAAGACCGGTCCGGTGCCGATCAAGCCGCCAATCAATAGCCTTCCCTACGAAATGCTGGCGCAGCCGGTCAGACCAGGACAAGGTAGCCCCGCAGCCAACGCTCCTCTCGTGCCTGCAGGCGCCGCTCCTGTTCCACCCCAAACGCCCACGGGACCCGGCGGCGCCGGTAAGTGAACCAAGGACCCGGAGACCCTCTATGTACCCGCTGACAATTGGGCTGGCGATCGAAAACCGCGAAATGTGGGAGCAGGCCCAGGCCTGCCTCGCCGATCTGCCCTTCCGCATCATCGTGGAGCACCAGGACATTGGCGACATCAGCAATTTCCTGGACCGGCTGGAGCGGATGCGCCCTGACGTGGTGCTGGTGGATATCAGCAATTGGAGGCAACCGCTTGAGAGCCTGGTTGACTCCATCCGGAACGCCATTGGCGATCCGATGATCATCGCTTTGAACACCTCGGCCGACCCGGATGCGATCCTCTCCTCGTTGCGCGCGGGAGTGAACGAGTACCTGTTTCCGCCACTCAAGGAATCCCTACGGAAGTCCTTGGAAAAACGCTCCGCCGAACGCAGCCGGCGTCGTGAAGGCAGTACCAAGGGAGCGGGTAAGAGCTTCGCATTCCTATCCGCCAAGGGAGGCTGTGGCGCCACCACAATCGTCTGTCATGTGGCCGCTGAGCTGGGGCGGATGAACCAGAAAGTCCTGCTGATGGACCTCGACCTGGATGCCGGGATGATCGGCTTCATCACCAAGACGAAAGCTGTCTACTCCATCCTGGACGCCGTCAATAATTTGCATCGCCTCGACATTTCCTATTGGAAGGCCCTGGTTTCGAACGGAATTCCGGGCGTGGAGATTGTGGCCTCGCCCCTCTCGCTGGCTTCCAAAATACAGCCTAAGGACGAGCAGGTGCGGCAGGTGCTGGCCTTCGCACGGCCGCATTACGACTGGACCCTGGCGGACCTGGGCCGCAGCCTGAGCCGTCTCTCCATGGCCGCGCTGGAAGAGATCGATGAGGTTTGCCTGGTGACTACGCTGGAGGTTCCGGCCCTCCACCAGTCCAAACAGATTGTTCAAACGCTGCTCGACAGCGGCTATGGAAAGGGGCGAATCCGCCTGGTTCTCAACCGCTCGCCCAAACGTCTCGACATCACCCCTGCCGAACTGGAGAAGATGCTGGGGCTCCCGATTTTCTGTATGGTGCCGAACGACTATCCGGAACTATACGAAACCTACGCGGAAGGCCGGATGCTGAACCGTAACTCAGTTCTGGGTAAGCAGATTGCCAGGCTGGCTTCAAAGCTCTCGGGCCTGGAAGAAGAAAAGGGCAACAGCAAGAAGCTCTTCGGAATATTCTGACAAGGACATTTAAACTATGCCGGCTGTGATGGATCGATTACCGAAAGGCGACAACCGCGAAACGGGGTGGGTCAATCGCCTGTTCAACCGCGAGGGCTACACGCCCGAGTACCAGGAATTGAAGTTTACGCTGCACCGCAAGCTGCTGGACCGGATCAACCTGGAGGCGCTCTCGTCGATGGCCGGCGAGCGCGTGCGCGCCGAGATTCGCTCCGCGGTCGCCAAGCTGGTGGAGGAAGAGAAGACCCCCCTCAGCCTGGTGGAAAAGGACCGGGTCATCGAGGAGATCCTGGACGAAGTCTTTGGCCTCGGGCCGCTCGAACCGCTTTTGCAAGACCCCACGGTATCGGACATCCTGGTGACGGGATGCAAGCTGGTCTACGTGGAGCGGGGCGGCAAACTCTACCGCACCCCCGTGGAATTCAAGGATGACGCCCACCTTCTGCGCATCATCGAAAAAGTAGTGTCGCGGGTGGGCCGGCGCGTGGACGAGTCGTCTCCCCTGGTCGATGCGCGCCTGCCGGATGGCTCGCGCGTCAACGCCGCCATTCCTCCGGTGGCCGTGGATGGCCCCTTGCTCTCCATCCGCCGTTTCGGCCGCTATGGGCTGAAGGGCGAAGACCTGGTGGCCAAGCAGGCCATGACCGAAGGCATGCTGGAACTGCTGAAGGGCTGCGTGAAGGCTCGGCTGAACATCCTGATCTGCGGCGGTACCGGCTCCGGTAAGACCACCCTGTTGAACGCGCTTTCCTCCTATATTCCGGAAGACGAGCGTATTGTGACAATTGAGGACGCGGCCGAATTGAAGCTCCAGCAAACTCACGTGGCGCGCATGGAAACCCGGCCGGCCAACGTGGAAGGCAATGGCGCCATTCACATCCGTCAACTGGTGATCAACTCCCTCCGTATGCGCCCCGACCGCATCATCGTCGGTGAGGTCCGTTCGGACGAGGCCCTCGACATGTTGCAGGCCATGAACACGGGCCACGATGGATCGCTCACCACGATCCACGCCAANNGTGCAGGTCTCCCGTTTCAGCGACGGTACGCGCCGTATTACCCACATCACCGAAGTGGTGGGCATGGAGCAGGACATCATCACGCTGCAGGACGTCTTCCTGTTCGAAAAGACCGGCATCACCGAAGCCGGCAAGGTTCTAGGCCGGTTCCGGGCGACCGGGATCCGTCCCAAGTTCTACGAAAGGCTGAAGCAGTGCGGGATCTCGCTCGCGCCGCAGCTCTTCCAGACCGTTGTGGAGATTAACTAATGTCCATCGTGGCAGTTTGCTTCATCGTCGTTTTCGTGCTCATCCTCTTCGCCGTGAGCGTAGGGTTGAAGTTTCTCGACTCCCGCCGCAAGACCCAGATGGTAGGCATGATCGAGACGGCCTCCGGAGAGAAGACTGTCACTCTGACCAATCTCCTGAAGGAAATCGAGCCCGACAAGCCCACCGGCATGGGCCAGATGATCGCATCGCTGCACTTCTCCAAGCACGCGCAGGAGCAGATCACTCAGGCCGGGCTCACCTGGTCCTCCAATCGGCTGCTCTGCATGATGGCGGCTTGCGCGGCGATTGGTTTGTTCCTGGGCGTGAGCATGCCGGGCCCCGTCAGCGGCCCCACCGCCGCCGTCCTACTGGCCGCCGGCGTCGGCTCGCTGCCTTACGTCTATGTCCGGCGGAAACGCAAGAAGCGTCTCGATACGCTCGAGGAACAGTTCCCCGAAGCCCTGGATTTTCTGGCGCGCTCCATGCGCGCGGGCCACGCCTTTACCATCAGCCTGGAAATGATTGGAGAAGAGGTCCGCGATCCGCTGGGCCAGGAGTTTCGCGCCCTGTTCAATGAGCAGAACCTGGGAGCCCCGCTTGAGAGCGCCATGGCTAACTTCACCCAGCGGGTGCCGCTCCTGGATGTCCGGTTTTTCACGTCATCGGTGATGTTGCAAAAGCAGACCGGTGGAAATTTGAGCGAGATTCTCCAGCGCCTGGCCTACGTGATTCGCGAACGTTTCAAATTGAAAGGCCAGGTAAAGGCGCTCAGCGCCCACGGGCGTCTCACCGCCGGGATTCTGACGGTGTTGCCGGTCGTCACCATGCTGGGCCTGCTTTTCGTGGCGCCGGGATACCTGCAAGGCATGGCGGACGATCCCGACGGCAAGAAGATGATCGGCGGCGCGATTGTCGCGCAAATCCTGGGAAACATCTGCATTAAGAAAATCATCAACATCAAGGTTTGATATGGAACACCCAATAATACTGACCGCGTGCGCATTTCTGATGATGATGATCGGGTTGACATGGTGCGGATACCGCCTCTATTACCGGCCGGGCCGCTTCATGAGGCAGCTTGGAAACCCGGTCATCACCGACGAGCGGGGGCGTTTCGCCGTCTCCGAACAGTCCATGCCGACATCCAACGGCGTGGTCACGTTCCTGCAGAACCTGGGAGCCAAAGTCCCCACTTCGGAAGTGGACACGGCCACCCTGAAGACCCTGTTGATCCAGGCGGGCTTCCGCTCCGAGCACTCCACTTCGGTGTTCTACGGCATCCGGTTCATCGGGGTTGCCGTGATGCTGGTCCTTTGCCTCATGATGTCGGGCAGCCTGCCTTCAAACGCCATGATGAACATCATGGTGATCGTCTTCGGTTGCGCCGTAGGCTGGGTCTTCCCCAAGATGCTGCTCGAGAAAAAGTGCAAGAGACGCCAGGAAACCATACGCCTCGCGCTTCCCGACGCCCTGGACCTGCTGGTGGTTTCAATCGAGGCCGG
>PMTT01000535.1:17845-26518 GCA_003167275.1 Bryobacterales bacterium
CACTCCGACTTTATGCGCACACGGCGCCGGCAGGAAGGCGAGGAGCGGGCGGCGAAAGTCGGCGTCAAGCTGGTTTTCCCGATCTTCTTTTTCATTCTGCCCTCCATGTTGATTGTGGCGGCCGGCCCGGGCCTCCTCCAGATTTTCAAAGACCTCTTCCCGATGATGAGACAGATTCACTAAAGCACAAGGAGAAACAACGATGTTAACTAGCACACCGGTTCAAGCTTTGATTTGGCTGTTAGCTGGCGGCGCACTGTTTGTTTTCATTCGGCGGCGCAAGACCAGAAAACAAAACTAACCCACGGTGGCAAAGCCCGCTCACGCCGCCGCCTCCCCACGGAAGGCCGGCTTGACTTCCTGAGCCACCATAACCGTACCGACCCATATCACCGCACCAACAAGGAGACGAGAAATGGACCTCGCAATTCAAGGATCGATCTGGCTGGGAGCCGGCGTGACTCTGGTCATGCTGCTTTCCCGCCGTCGCAAACGGAATACGATTCGTTAATGCACGGATTATTCGAGGCTGGCGTGAGGGATCGCGTCGCGGTCGGTCCGCCCGCCAGCCTGAGATTTCTAATGTCGATTGAAATTCTCGTCAACAAGCAAAACCAGGATGGTGGTTGGCCTTACGTCCGAGGACGCTCCTGGACCGAACCGACTGCCTACGCCATCCTGGCGCTGCTCGCAGCGGAGCGGATGGAGCCCGCCAAGAGGGGCCTGGAATGGCTTCTCTCCGCGCAACGGCACGACGGCGGCTGGCCGCCCCAGACAGGTGTCGACGAGAGCACCTGGGTGACTGCCGTGGTCTCGCTCCTGCCTCCCGAGCATCTGGGACCGGCCGCTCATTCACGCGCTATCGAGTGGGTCCTGGCCTCCACCGGCAAGGAGTCCACCCTCCTGTACCGGTTTCGAGAGCGTCTTCTGGGAAATCATCCCGCCCCAGAGGCGGCGTTTCCAGGTTGGCCCTGGGTGCCGGGCGCGGCCGCCTGGGTTGGGCCGACTGCTTTGGCGATACTGGCGCTGGAGAAGGAAGAGCGCCGTAAAGCCTCCCCCTCCATCCGCAAGCGCATCGACGACGGCCAGTCCTTCCTGCTGAGCCGCATGTGCGTGGAAGGCGGCTGGAACCACGGTTCGGTACGCGCCCTGGGCTACGAGTCACGTCCCTATCCCGAAACCACCGGTATGGGGCTGGCAGCCCTGCGTGGTGTGACTTCACCCAAGGTGGAGCGCGCGCTCAGCGTTGCCAAAGGCTTTCTCACCGAATGCCGCTCCGCGGACGCGCTGAACTGGCTGCGGCTGGGCCTGATGGCGCATGGGCAAATGCCGGCCGGGTACTGTCCGCCCGCGCAAGTCAACTATCGCACGCTCCCGGAGACCTCTCTCGATCTGCTGGTGAACGCCATGGATAGTGGGCACGACCTGATCTGGGGCTGAGGAATGCAAACGAAATTCACAAGGCGGGAATGGCTGGCGGTCACTGCGGGTGCCGCCCTGCTGACCGGTTGTGGCAAGGATGTGCCGGTGGTGCCGTCCACCGTTTCGATTGTTCGTGTGCCGGCTTACGATCAGGGCGTCTACGACACCACGCGGCGGCTTTTGGCCGAGCATCGGCTGGATGTGCGCGGCCGCAGCGTCCTGCTCAAGCCCAACCTGGTGGAGTTCGAACCCGAGAGCAGCATCAACACCAACCCCTTGCTGGTGCATGCCGCGTTCGAGGCATTTCGCGCCATGGGCGCCTCCAGCGTTCGCATCGCTGAAGGGCCGGGCCACCGCCGCAACACCCTCGATCTGGCGGACGCCGCCGGCTATTTCAAGATCGTTCCAGACTTCGAGGATCTGTTCGTGGACCTCAACCTGGACGACGTCACCCAAATCCATCCCAGCCGGCAGTTCTCACGCCTTGAAAAGCTCTATCTTCCCCATACGGCCCTGAGCGCCGATCTCCTGGTCTCCATGGCCAAGATGAAGACGCACCACTGGACCGGCGCCACCCTCTCCATGAAAAACCTCTTCGGAACCGTGCCGAGCGGCATCTACGGGTGGCCCAAGAACGTGCTGCACTGGGCCGGCATTCCTGAGTGCATTGCCGATCTGCACGCCGTGTTTCCGCGGCAATTCGCGATCGTCGACGGGGTGGTCGGCATGGAAGGCAACGGCCCCATTCAGGGGACGCCGAAACGTGTGGGAGTACTGGTGGCGGGGAGCGATCCCGTATCCGTCGACGCGACCTGCTGCCGCATCATGCAGATCGATCCCTACAAGATCGGTTATCTGCGCCTCGCCTCGGGTGAGGTGCAATCGCACCTGACCGAGGAAAACATCCGCCAGATCGGGGAAAGCATCGCCTCGGTCGCCACCCCGTTCGAACTACCGCCGGACCTCCCCGGTCTGCGCCTGGAGAGATCCTGATGGGAGCCAAAGACCGGATTGTCGCCATTTGGGACCACGCCCTGAGCGGCCTGGGGCGAACCCGATCCGCCAGACATATCCCCGCCCCCCTGACCTACGCGGCCGTTTCACTCCTGCTGCTCGTTCCGTGCTTCTGGCAGCCGCGTCTCGAAGGCGGCGACCTTTCCGGCCATATCTACAATTCGTGGATGACCAGCCTGATCGAAAACGGGCGGACCCTGGATTTGACAATGGTTCACCAGTGGACCAACGTTCTCTTCGACCTGATGTTATCCGGGCTATTCCGCCTTCTCGGCGCGGAAGCGGCCCAGAGAATCGCGATTTCGCTGGTAGTCCTCACATTCGTATGGGGGGCCTTTGCGTTTGTGTCCGTGGTCTCGGGCCGCCGGTCCTGGAGCCTCATGCCGTCGATCGCGATGCTGGCGTATGGCTGGGTGTTTCACATGGGCTTCTTCAACTTCTATTTCAGCCTGGGCCTGTGTTTCTGGGGCATGGCCTTGGCCTGGGAATGGAAGGCTTGGCGCATCGCCGCAGCCGGGGGCGTTTTTCTGCTGGCCAGCATGGCGCATGCTCTGCCCGTGATATGGACGCTCGGTCTTCTGTCATACGTCTGCCTGGCTCGGAAGCGAACTCCATTCACCCGCGCCTGCCTGACCGGCGGCTTCGTGCTGGTGCTGCTGGCGCTGCATGCCGTAATTGGCCGTATGATGGTCGCGCGCTGGTCGCCGGCCCAGCTTACGATGGCGACCGGGCTCGACCAGTTATGGGTATTCGACAGCAAGTATTACATCGTGCTGGTGGCCTTGCTGATCGTCTGGGGACTGCTCTTCCTGGCATTGATTCACGGTTCCGGAACGCGCCAGGTAGTCGCCAGCGTTCCGTTTCAATTGTGCATCTTGAGCGCCGCCGCGGTATCGATCCTACCCGGCACCGTGCTGATTCCAGGTTTCTATCACGCTTTGGGTTTCGTCGCCGAGCGCATGTCCCTGGGGGTGGCGGTCTGTGTCTGCGCCCTGCTGGGCACGGTGCAGGCGCGCACGCCGGTACGGTGGGCCATGGTGGTGGTCGCGATCGTCTTCTTCAGCTTTCTGTACAGCGACGAGCGCAGGGTGAACGGATTTGAGGACCGGATGGAGAACCTGGTGGCCCACGCTCCGCTTCCTCGCCATGCCACCCCCCGTCAAGTCTCTTCGTGGGGCAGCCAATCCTGGCCGCCGCCGCCTTTTTAGGCGGCCATCGCCATTNNCCTAAGTCGCCAGCATCACCATCAGGTTCCAGACCACCAGCCCTGCGTACCAATACGTTACCCAGCGGATCAGGTTGCTCTTCTTCGCGTAGACACACACGCCGCCGAGGACCAGGGCTACCAGCTTGGATGCCACGACTCCCGCGGCGGGGCCGGCATGCATGAGCACTCGAATGAAGGGGCTCGCTTCGTCAGCCCCTAACTTGAAGCCCACCAGCGTGGTCAGCAGGTCCAGCAATTGCAGGTAAATAAAGATGTGCGTTATAGCCATCCAGTTTGTCCTGGTAATCTATCGGCGGTTCCTGGAATTATTGTAGCCCCCAGCGTAGGAAAAAAAAGATCGGATTCGTACGGTCTGTACCAGCCCGATTTCCACCGCCGAGACGATCGAGATGGGCAGGTCCTGGTACAAAGGACATGATTTCCAGGGCCCTGCGGAAACACCTGACGTATTTGGTAAATTGGTGATCAGTGTTCCCATCAACGTCACAAGCATACCTGCTCCTGGAAGCCGGAGGGCGGCGGTTTCCCTTGGCCAACGGGCAGTCCTGGGCCATTGGGCGGGGTGACGGCTGCGCGGTCATGCTGGACAGCCGTTCGGTTTCGCGGCTTCACGCCTTGATTCAGAAGCGGGATACGGGCGATTTCTCACTGGTGGATCTCGGCAGCCGCAATGGATCGTTCGTCAACAGCCACCGCGTCACCGTTCCCGTGGTGCTGAACGATAAGGATCGCATGTTGTTCGGCGACCAGGAGTTGCTCTTCCATAACCCGGCTCGCTCACCGTCCCAGATCTCGGCGGCCGGCATGGACGACCGTAACGCCCCCACCACCCAGATGCACACCAACAACCTGGCGACCATCGTCGTTGTGGACATCCGCGACTTCACGCCGCTGGCGCGTACGGTTTCCGAAGCACTCCTCTCCCAGACCATCGGTACCTGGTTCCTGAAAGTAGGCCAGGTGACCCAGAGGCAGGGAAGCTGGGCCCAGAAATACATCGGGGATGCGGTGATGGCCGTCTGGGTGCACGATGACCGGACGCAGTTGCAGGCCGACCTGATGCGCGCCCTGCGGGCCGTCCACGAAATCAATCTGGCCACCGCCGAGATCAGCCGCACGCTGCCGTTGCCCGGCCCGTTGCGCATTGGGGCGGGCGTCAACACCGGTCCGGCAATCCTCGGGGGGAACGAGTACACCGCCTTGGGCGACGCCGTCAACCAGGCCTTCCGGCTGGAGGCGGCGACCAAGGTGATCGGTCTGGGCGTGGCGCTGGGCGAGCGGACTTTCACCGAATTGTCCCTGCCCGCCAAAAACCCGTTTTCGCGGCGTGAAGTGGCTCTCAAAGGTTACGAGGCGCTCAAGATCGCCTGGGGAATCTCCTTTGAGGAACTGGAGATGTTCCTGGGAGAGCGCCCGTAACACGGGCATTCTTGCCTGTGTTGGTTTTCCGGAGAATACCAGAACCGGAAAACACCAACTCGGGCTAGCCCGGCCTGACCAGCTCTCCAATTCCTCAGGATGGCGGAAGAGATGCGTAGGTAAAACAACACAGGCAAGGATGCCTGGCAAGGATGCCCGTGTCACAGCAGCCTAGCCAACTCCCGCAGTTCGTCCTCGGCCAGGTCCGAGACCGCCCACCACGCCATCCCGTGCTTCACCCAATGCACCACGTGGAAACCCTGCATGCCTTCCGCCTGGGGCGATTCATCCGCGCCGGCCGGCCACGTGAACACGTTGATGGTGTGTTGACGCCGCCGATAGACCAGCGCGGCAACGGTGCGGCCATTGATGTAGTCCAGTCGGCCGCCGGCTAGCGTAAAGCCTTGAGCGGAAAGATCTTCCACTTCCGGCGCAAAATCTAGCTTCCCTGCAAACCAGGGCTTCACGGTATGGCGGTCGGACGAAGGCACGTCCATCAGGTGGTCGGCCAGCAGCGACCGCACATGCGCCGCCACTACGTCCCTCTCGATGGCCGCCGAACCCGTCCCCAAGCCCGTGGGCGACACCTTCCAGAAGACCAATGCCGCCACCAGGCATGCCGCTGCCAGCACCCACCAGGGACTCCGGACAACGGCCCACCGCTCCCTCGGCGCCATCCGCGAAGCCAGTTTTCGACGCAATTCGGGGGAGGCGGAGTAATACGGCGCCTGGGACGAAACGGCCACATGCAGAGCCTCCAGCCTCTCGAGCGACGCCGAGCAGGCCGCGCACTCGCGCACGTGCGCCTCCGTGTCCAGGCTGCGCACCAGGTCGAGTTCCCCGTCGGCATATGCTCCCAGTAGCCCTTCTACTTCTCGACAGGTCACCTGATCTCTCCTTCCCCACGGCTGCCGGCGGCAGATCGAGGACCCCGGTCGCGGCCCGTTCCGCCTCCATCTCCGGCAACCAGGGCGGCCTCCAGGCGCTTCCGGCCCCGCGCCAGGCGCGACATCACCGTACCGATCGGGACGTCCGTCACATTCGCGATCTGCTTGTACGACATCCCCTCCAGTTCCCGCAACACCAGCACTTCGCGATACTCGGCCGGAAGCGCCTCCAACCCTCGCTGCACCAGATTCCGGTCGGCGTTTCGCAACTGGCAGGCTTCCGGGTCCGGCGCGGTATCCGCGGCGGTGTCCAATTCGTCCGGGTCTGCCCGCAGGTGGAGATTCTGGCGGTTCTTTCGCAACCAGTCGTAGCAGGTGTTGCGCACGATCGCCAGAAGCCAGGCACGCCCGTCCTCCCCGTGAAAGCCGTCGAAGAACGTCAACGTCCGGAGACACGCCTCCTGGGCCACGTCCTCAGCGTCCTGAGGGTCGCCAACAAGCCACCTTGCGAGGTTGTACGCCGCATCCAGGTGCGGCAGCATGGCGCGTTCGAATCGCGCCAGCCGGTTCTTGTCTCCCAACTATCCGAGAGTACCGCGCCGGGTGCCGATTTATTCCCCACTCTCAAGTTTTTGGAAGCGGCTGTAGACCTTTTTACATCTCCACGTTGCGCTTCGTGTTTTGATTGATTTAGAATCACCAGACCAAGGGTGGACGTGATACAGTGATTCACCAGTAGCGGAGGCCGTCCATGAAGGCATTCCCCCTTCTCGTTATTTTCGCGTTAACTTATGTCTGCTCGGCCTTTCAAGGGCAGCAGGTCCCCGATTCAGTCCGCAAAATGGAGCTTTCGGGCGACACCATGGGTGCGCGCGCCGCCCTCGCGCGTGCCGTTGCCAGTTCCCCCAACAGTATCCCGGCGCTCACCGCATATGCGGAGTTCCTCGACCGGTACGGCGATCCGGGCTGCCGCGAGGCATATGTCAAACTCCTGGCCGTGCTGCGCACTGCCGGTGACACCGCCCGCACGGGAATGATCGCAGGCCGTCTGGCTTCCCTGGATTTGCTGGCGGGCGATCGCGAAGCCGCGTCGCGCGATCTCGATACGTACCATTCCGGCACCGGCAGGAACCCCAACCTCGGTACTCCCGCGGCCGCCCCCGGGCCGAAGGATCCAAAGCTCACCGCCTCGATTGCCGGTCCGTTGCGTTCGTTCGCCCGCATGGCCGCGATCTCGCCGGATGCGGCTCCCGAAGAGGTTTTGCCGGCCTTGGCTCGCAACGTCGTCACCAATGGCTACCAGGCTTCCCACAGCAACGATGCGCTGGAGCAGACCGAGTACCTCAAGCTGGTCCATCGCTACCTTTCCCAGGCCCATGAACTCGCCAAGCTGGCCGGCGATCAGCAGGTGATCAAGATCGAAAACTGCGAGTCGACCACCGTGGGCGAGCTGATCCGCATCCTTGGCTTCCGCATGCGCGGCGGCTGCGGCTCGGAAGTCGTGCTGGAGACGGTCAACGCCGCCCGCGCCTTTCTCACCACCGACTCGGGGTTCCCGGTCAATGACCTGGAGCAGGCGCTGCGCACCAACCGCCCCTTCTCCTACGACTACCACTCCGCCCAGGTGTCGGTCATCTTTGGGCCGGAGTACTGGATGGGTTCGGCCAAGGAGCCCGTCGATTTTATCGAAACCTTCCTCTCCGACCCCTCCATCTGCCGCCTGTATCTGGGGCTCTCGAAACTCGACCGGGAAACCGCCGAGGCGCTTCGCAAGAACGATACCTACCCTCGCCTCAAGGCCTACGCGCACGTCCTCGACTTCTTTGGCGGTATGTTCGAAATCCGCGACGGCAAGGCCGTCATCCCCGGTGGCCAGCGTTCCTCCGCCGCCTGGGCCGAGTTGGCGGGCGCCCCGCCCGATAAAGGCGCCGAGTTCTTCGACAAACTCATGTCTAAGGACGATGGCTGGCTCGCCAGCTTGTACGACGCCCTGGCCCGCATCCACGGGCCCGTGCAGGAGTATCTGACCGATCCCGTGCGCATGAAGCGCTTCTACACCGCCGTGCGCGGCCGCATTACTACCCCGGGTCCAGCCCGGCCGGTGTTCCGTTCCAACACGGACATGATGCTGCTCACCACCCGGTTGCGGTTGAATGCCGACGGCAAGCCCCATATCCCCGGCAATCTGGAAGTCTGGAAAAACCTGTTCATCAACCATCCACAAGGGAAATACGATGGCAAACTCACCCGCTTGGCCACCACCTGGAAGGAGCCGGATGACGTCCTGGAGGCGCTCTTCGCGCTTTGCCGGAAAGCCGTGGAGAACGAGCCGCTGAAAATCTTCATGGCGATCAGCGATCTGGATCGGAATCGCGTGGCCCCCCTGGAGGCGGCTACCGTGGACCGCCTGGCGCGGGACTACCGCAATTACGGCAGCCAGTATTCGGTCTTCAGCGAGTCGCGCAGCCTGAGTGATAAATCCATAAACCAGTTCCTCGACACGGCCGAGAGCATGAACAAGATCGGCAACCCGCTGTTCCGTTCCGATGTCGCCGGTTCGTTTCAGTCGCTGGTCGGGCTGTGGCAGATTTTCGTCCGCCAACAGACCATTCCGCAAAGACAGGCCGACGCCGTGTTCTCCGGGATCGTCGGCTCATTCGCGCAGCTTCGCACCGAGCGCGACCTCTTCGATTCCAGCCGCAA
>PMTT01000535.1:26620-31904 GCA_003167275.1 Bryobacterales bacterium
AATGGTCGCCAAGCTCTCCGCCCGGATCAGCGAGATTCAGCTTCCCAGGGCAGCCCTGACGGCCAATGAGAAGAATGCCATGGGCTTTGGCTACTGGACCGACCGGCACATTGAGGCCGAACGGAAGCTGAACCTGCGCGCGGCCATCGAGAAGGCCGGCGCAGACCAGGAGAAGCTGAAGGATGTCCGCGGTCTGATGGCGCCTCTCCTGCGGGATACTCTCCTGGCCTTCAATTATGCGCACTACGCGCCGCCTGGAGCGCAGATCCTGTACACCAACCCCGTGTTTGTCCGCAGCCACGATTTCCTCGGCATGCAGGGCAGCTCCCACACCTGGCGTCCCACCGAGACCTACGGAACGGGTTGGCCGTCGAATGCCGGCGGCCGCCTGGTGGGTTCGCTCTCCTCTCTGCCTTACGCGCTGGCCGAAGCCGAGCAGAACTTCCTGGTTCCCGCCCAGACCCAGGCGCTCATCTGGGGCGATCTGGTTCCACAGATGATTCTGAGCGCCAAGATCCCGCGCTGGTGGAACATCACCCCACCGCAGATCCACTGGGTGGGCCTGCATCTGCGCTACGGCCGGGAATTGATGGCCGAAGCGGCCTTCGATACGGAGCTCCGCGGCCAGTTCCTGGAAGCTTTGGGCCTCTTCGCGGCGCCGGCCCGGACGGCCACGGTCGCCCGTCTGCTGGAAGAAGGCAACGTCAAGGAAGCGCTCGACCGGGTGACTCCGTCCGAGTTGTTCTCGGTGGCGCGCGAACTGGCGCCCAAACGGACCGGCGACCCGTCCTGCCTTTTGGCCGAGATGAAACAGCTCGCCGAATCCTCCGTGGGCGTCAACTACACCAACATATCCCGCGCATTTGGCACGCCCAAACCTACCCTCGCCAACTCCTGGGAGCCGGATCTCGAAAACCTTCGGACCTTCCCCGCGCTGATGGGCTACTCCAGCCGGATCATGGCCGAGAGCTGGGAATCCAATACGTTATACTGGGTGGCACTAGCCGACGAGCTGAGCATGCCTCCGGCGGAGCTCAACGTGCGGATTCCCGAGTGGACCCAGAAACTGGTGGAGCAGATCTTTGCCTCCCATCTGGAGGATTGGCCGGCTCTGTTGAAGTCCCTACGCGTGGTGGGAGACGATGTGCGGGCGCGCTCCCGGGCCGCCATGGCAGGCGAACAGAAAGCCGCACTACAGGAATTTCCGAACCGGTAAACTTCCATGAAAATTTCGCGACGAGAACTCATCGGAATGGCCGCCGGCGCTACCCTCTTGCGCGGCCAGGATCAGCGGCCAGTCTTCCGCGTCAATGTCGGTTTGGTGGTCCTCAGCTTCCAGGTGACTGACAGCAAGAACCACTATGTGAACAGCCTCAAGCCGAACGACTTCCGGATCTATGAGGACGGCATTTTGCAGAAGATTTCGACGTTCGCCTCGGGGACCGACGCACCCGTGTCGGTGTCCGAGGACGGCTCGACGCACCCCCTGCTGGACTCCAAGAAGGACGCGCTTCCGGGTATGGATCGCCCGGATGCCTTCATCGGCACCAATGTCTTCGTCCTTTTCGACACCAGCAATTTCATGTACCGCGGCTTCGTCTATGCCGAAGACGCCATCGCCGATTTCGTGCGCGGTCTGGACCGCGCCGATTCCGTGGCGGTTTACACCTTCAGCCGCAACCTCTCCCGCGGGGCGACGTTGACCCGGGAACACAGCGAGGCTATCGCCGGCCTGCGCAAATCCGTGGCTGGAGACGATACCGCCCTCTACAACGCGCTACTGTTGACCCTCAGGGATGCGGCCAAAGTGCCCGGACGCAAGGTGGTAATCGTGTTTTCCAACGGCCCGGACAACGCCAGCATGGTAGCGCCGGACGATGTCCGCGCCGTCGCCGAAGATGAGGGCATCCCCATCTACGTGATCTCGACCAACGAAGTCAACAAGGATCCGATTTCGAGCGGCGTGTTCCAGCGCCTGGCGCGGCGCACCGGCGGCAAGGCCTACTGGGCCAAAACGTGGCAGCGGCAGGTGGAGGCGTTCGAGAGCATTCGCGAAGACTTAGGCAACTCTTACACCGTCACCTATTATCCGCAGGCCAATCCCAACGAGAACTTCCGCAAGATTTTGATCGAGATCTCGAGCGACCCCGGGAAGAAACTGCGCGTCAATTCGAGACCCGGATACCGTCCAAGCCGCGTCTCGGGATAGGATCGAACGCCATCTCAATGTGGCCCGGACACTCGTGTCTGCCGCGTCGAGACTCGTCTCGACGCTTTTGGGGTTGCTCGCCAGCTCCGGGACCAGGAGAGGTGCGTCTACGCTTCTCGGCTTCGGGAAATGCACGACCGACCTTGCGCAACAAGTCCACAAGAGCCTGAAGGCGTGTTGAACTCAGTGTGCGGTTCGATGTGGCCGTGATCGAGCCTGCCCCTACCGCTTAAGCCCTAAGCCCCGTTCAACCGCGTGAGGAGGTCCTGAATCTTCTGCCGCTCCTCCTTCGGTGGGTTATTCTTCAGTGCCTCCTGACATTCTTTGATGGCTCTTGGCTTGTCGCCTTTCTGGTTCAGCGCCATCGCCAGATGATACCGGTACGTGGACTGATTCGGATGGTTGGTGACCAATTCCTGGAAGATCTTAACGGCATCCTCGCTGAGCATCTTCTTGAGATAGATCCAGCCCAGGGTGTCGGATACTTCCGCCAGATCGGGCAGCAACTGCTTGGCCCGCGTTCCTTTGGTGAGCGCCTCGTCCAGGTCGCCGTTGTGCTCCGCCAGTAGAAATGCCAGGTTGTTGAGGGCCACTCCATTGATGGGGTCCAGTTTGACGGCGGCTTCGTAGATCTGTTTGGCCTCCTGCGTACGCCCCGCATGGTCGAACGTGAGACCCAGCGTAGTCAGTACCATGCCGTTCTCCGGCATGGTCTCCCGCGCCTTCTGCAGAGCCGCGATGGCGCTGATATCGTCGCCCTTGCGGCGGTACGTTTCCCCGATTTGCAGGTAAATGCCGCCCCGCTCCCTGGAATTCTTGTCCATGGTGTCGAGCACCTTCTGATACTCCCCGATCGCCATGTCGAATTTGCCCACTCGGACTGCTGTCTTGGCCAGTGCAATGCGGAATTCCAGACGGTTCGGCGCCTTTTCGGCTTCGGTCTGCAACAACGCCAGCGCGTCCTCCGTCTTGTTCTGCGCCATATCCGTTTCGACAACCCCGATCAAGCCGCGCGAATTGGCCGGGTTGAGCTGGTACGACTTCTGGAAACTGGTTTCCGCATCCTTGTACTTGTTCTCCGCCAGATCCACCACTCCCAATTGGAAATACACGTCCGGCGAATTGGGATATGCCTTCTCCATCGCATTCAGCCGGCTCCGCGATTCCCCGAACTTCTTCTCCCCCATCAGCGCCGCGGTTTCGATGAGCATGGCATTGACGCTGCCGGGGTCACGGGCGAGAATCTCCTGGGCGGTCTTCAACGCCGATTCGTACTCTCCGCGCGAGACTTGCAACTCTGCCAGAGCCAACCTCGCCCGCAGATAATCCGGCCTCAACTCGATGGCCTTCTGGAACATCTGCCGCGCCTCTTCAAACTTGCCCTGCGCTGCGTATGCGCGCCCCAGGTCGTAACGCGCCACCGCATTTTCCGGCGCCCTCGTCGCCACCGCCTGCAAATCGATGATTGCCCGGTTGATGTCGCCCTTGTCCAATAGGAAAGTCGCCGCCAGTCCCTTGGCATCGTTGTCGTTCGGATCAGCCTTCAGGATGGCCGCGTTTCGGTCCGCAGCTTCGCTCCGCTTGCCTTGACGCATCAGTACTTCGATGATTTTCTTCTCGTAGATCAGCTTCCTCTTGGGGTCCTTGGCCTGGCCCTCTTTGAATTCCTGAATGGCTTTTTCGCCTTCCCCCAACCGCAAATAAAACTCGGCCACCACCATATAGGCGTCCGGATACTCGCTGGCGTGCGACTTGATCTGCTGAAGAACGCCCGTCATCTCCGGTGCGCGTCGCACCATGTAATAGTGCTGCGCCAGCATCGTCAGATACCCAAACTGCTTGGGATTGTCTTGAAACGCCTGCTTCAAGAGCTGTTCGGCATCAGCATATTTCTTTTGGAACAAGAATAGATTGTACAGTTCCAGGTACGGGCGTTCGATGGTCTTATCCTTGGCCATGACCTGCCGGTAGATTCGCTCCGCACCGTCAAAGTCGCTCTTCAGCGCCAGGGAACGCGCCAACTGTATTTCCACTCCCGCCTGCCCCGGCTTAAGCTCTTCGGCCTTGCGGAATTCCAAGATAGCCAAGTCGAGTAATCTGAAGCCCTCGTCATTCTGCTTGGACTTGAGGTCGGCGAGCGCCGTAAAGTAATTCAACTCCCCGCTCAACCGGTGGCCGTCGAATGAATTGGGGTCCCACTTGAGGATGTCTTTGCAATTGTCCTCTGCTTCCTTCATGAACTCCGGCTTGCCATTTCCCGCCACGAGAAGAATCTCCGCCGCCTTTGCCATGGCGTCCCATCGTTGCGGATTATCTTTGGGAAGCAGCTCTATGGCCCGCCGGAACGACAGCACAGCCGGGCCCAGCGATCCCAGCTTGCTCTCCGCCATGCCCCTGCCGTAGTACGCCGGGCCGAAGCGCATGTCCTTTTGAAGCGCATTCAAATACTTGATACGCGCCTGCTTGTACAGGCCCTTTTCGAAGTACTTGTTGCCTTGCTCCAGGTAGCGCTGCTTGGCCACATTGGGATCCCGATTGCACGAGACCAGTGCCAGTAACGCGATAAAAACAGTCACGGTAATTCGCATCGAACGCATGGATTCCTCACACCACCGGTCATTTAACACTTTAAGCCAATACAGGGCCTCACCGCTAGAGGCCGTCCGGCCTAAAACCGGAGCCAGACTGCTATCGGAGTACTAGGCCCCTATTCCCCGCTATTTCGGTGACAGCCACCGTAACCCCCGAATTCCCGCTATTTCGGTGACAGCCACCATAACCCCCGAATTCACCGGATTAGAATCAACGGATTAGCGGCGGTGATCTGCCCCGCGGCGGGCGTTCATACCAATCCCTGCCGGCACAAGGGTAAGGAGCCTCATCCAGGCGTCAACGGTCAGACCAGAGGGACCTGCCATCCGTTAATCTACGTACACAACCGCCGCCGTGGGCCCGGTCGTGGGGTTGCTTACCCCACCAATCCTCACCGTGACCGGCAGCGCATTGCCCTTCAAGTGGGTGCCCGGTATCCGGCAACTGATCTGGTAGACACCGATCATGCCCGGCGCGAGCCCG
>PMTT01000618.1 GCA_003167275.1 Bryobacterales bacterium
GCGATAGAACTTCGTTCCGGATCTGGAGCGGGCAAGAATCCACGCTGACGGCGTTTTGCATTTGCATTGAATCCAGCACGTCGGGAACTCTCAAAGACGCCATCTTCGAGAATCCCAGCATCACAACTGCGATGAAGAATACCGCAAGAAAATCAATGTTCCAGCGCAGCATTACGATCTCCCACGCTCTCCTCCACAATCCTTCCGTCAAAGAGCCGGATGGTACGGTCCGCATAACGGGCATAACGGGGATCGTGGGTTACCATGCAAATGGTTGCGCCGCCGCGATGCAATTCGCGCAGCAATTCCATAACAGCTTCGCCGTTGGTGGAGTCCAGGTTTCCAGTCGGCTCGTCCGCCAGCAGGATGGAGGGGTCGCCTGCCAGAGCTCGCGCCACGGCGACGCGCTGCTGTTGACCTCCCGATAGCTGGGACGGATAGTGCTTGATGCGATGCGACATTCCCACCCGCTCCAGAGCATCGTGAACGCGCTTCTTGCGCTCGGCTGAAGGCATCCCGCGGTAGGTGAGCGGGAGTTCGACGTTTTCATATACCGTCAGATCGCCAATCAGATTGAACGCCTGGAAAATAAATCCGATTTCCCGGTTGCGGATGCGCGCCCGTTCGGAGAGCTTCAGGCCGGTCACGGGTTTCCCGTTCAAGTAATAGGTGCCGTCGCTGGGCGTGTCCAACAGCCCAAGAATGGCCAGTAGAGTCGACTTCCCGCAGCCTGACGGCCCTGCGATCGACAGGTACTCTCCCTTCTTGACATCGAAATGGACCGCCGACAGGGCGTGCGTCTCCACTTCGTCCGTGACGAAAACCTTACTCACATTCTCTAGCCGAATCAGCGGTTGCGAGCCATTGTCCATTGTCATTACCCCTTTTTTACGAGAGTCGCGAGAATTTAGTTCAACTTAATTCGATCGTAATTGTCGTAGGCCGACATATCCGAGAGGATCACCCGATCCCCTACCTTCAGCCCTTCCTTGACCTCGATGGTGTTCACGGAACTGCGGCCGAAGGTGACCTTCACCTTGTTTGCGTACTTGCCTTCAGGTTCGATCTTGAAGAGTTGCACGGTGCTGTTTTCCTGGCCAAACACGGGACGTCCCACGAATACCACATCATCCAGCTTTTCGAGTTGAATGGTGCCGTCGACGCTCAGGTCCGGGCGGGCCCCCATCGGAAGCTTGCCGCTGAGGGCGACATCCACCGTCACGGTGCCATTCAGAATCGAGGGATCGATACGCGATACCCTGCCTTCGATATGTCCGCTGCTGCCACCGCCGGCCAGGCGCGTGTCGATGTCCGCGGGCTGCCCCGCGGCAATATCTTTTACTTGTGTTTCGGCGATCTTTAATTCGGCCTTCAGGTGTGAGGGCTGCGCCACTTTCCCCAGGGCGGTTCCGGCCGTCACCTTTTGGCCTTCTTCCACGGGGACCATCGGCGGCGGAAGGGCCTGCAGCATGCCGTCGAATCCGGCACGCACCTTCAATTGGTCCACCTGGCTCTTCTTGAGTTCGTAGTCGGCGCGAAGCTGATCGATCTTGACCTTCTGGGCGGCCAGTTGGGCCTCTTCCGAACGCCCGGAAGTGGCGAGGCGTGTCTTTTCGATTTGGACACGGTCTCCCAATTGCTTGGCCTTCACTTCGGAAATCTTGGCGTCCACACTCGGCAGCAGGTTTTCTTTGGCCAACGCGACATCGCGGTCGGCCTGAAGCCTGGCAGTGTTGTAGTCGGCGTCCACCTGTTGTTGCGTGGCCTGCATGTCGAGCAGGCTTTTCTCAAGCGTCACCTTGAGGTTGTCGTAGTCGGCCTGGGCTGCTTTCACCGCAAACTCGGCGGCCACAAGCGTGTTCTCCAGTTCGGGGCTGGTCATCACCATCACGACTGAATCGGCTCTCACCGGGGTGCCGGGACGGACCAGAATGCGCTCCACCCGCCCATCCGTTCGGGCGGTAATGAGCATGGTGTCCTCGGGGACCAACGTGCCCAGGCCGCGCACCTCGCGCAGCATGGGGCCGCGTTTCACCTGATCCGGCCACAGGGTGGACATCTCGACACTCGGGGCAGCCGGCTTCAGTTGACGCAGTCCGATCGTGATTCCTCCAGCGGCCACTACCAATACCACGATGGTGATGGTCCAGCGGACGACTTTTCTTTTTCCGGCACCTTTACGTTGTATATCCATTTTGATTTCCGGGCCTGATAAAGGGCACGGGGCCTGCCAAAGGTCATTTTGGGCTAAAGCTATGACGTTTCAGAACTAAGAATGGATAGCTGGGAAATCCCGGTGTTCGCTTCTGGGACGTAATGTGCTGCGGTGGGAAAGGAGAGAATGGAGGGGGCGGAGAGGGGTTTTGGACGCGGAGACGCGGTGACGCGGACCGGAACGCGGAGAAGAACCGAAGATGGGAGAGGTCCCTTTCAGGGTGTTCTCCGCGTTTTTCCTCCGCGTCTTCGCGTCTCCGCGTCCAAAACCCCTCTCCGCCCCCTCCGAATCTCTCTACCGCCCGAACCAGCCGGGACCCACCGTCAGATGATGGCTGATGGAGTCCGGAACTACCAGGAAGAGAAAGAACCCGACCGTGGCGTGAGCTAGGCCGAGGAAGTATAAGTTATTATATTTCTGGTAGATACGGGTGCAGATGTAGCCGGTGATAAGGGTCACGGCCATCAGGAAACCGTTGGGTAAATGGGCGCCGGAGAAGAGCGCCGCGGCGGCCATCGGTGCGGCCCGGCGCGATAAGACCGCGTCGAAACGATTCAGGAAGTAGCCATTCAGAATGTACTGCTGAAACAGCCCCCACGGCAGGTACGCGATCCACGACAGCATGGCGCGGTCAAAGCCGATCGGGCGGGTGGTCTGGAGCAAGGTCCCGGCCGCCAGCATCAGGAGGGCGATGAATGCGAGAGCGGGCGTGAACTCCTCCCAGCATTCCCGCAGGTGGATGGAGTCGAAGCCGAGCGTTTGGGCGCGCTCCCGATGGACCAGGTGGGATAACAGCATCAGTCCCAAAATCAGCAGCCACATGCCGGGATGGCGGTAACGAAGCCCCCAGATGTACTGCATGATCATGGCGAAGACCAGGATCGGCTCCAAGATCGCAAATCGTCGAAAGGCGGCCGCGGACATGTTCCATCCTCTAGAAAAAGAAGTGCTTCGTCCAGTCCACCATAGTGTGCAGGGCGGCTGACGAAAGCACCGTGGATCCCCTTTCAAAGACCTTTCCATAGGCCCAGCCAGCTACAGCTCGTGGGGCATGCTTTAGCTTGCCAATCTTCTGCCATTATGCCGCACCTTCTGGGCAGGCCGGTCTTCTACCCCGTGCTGAAGGCCCACGAGTCAGACGCCCCTGGCCCGGATGATAGACTGTAGACGGGCGTGAGGCACCCGCGATGGTTGTCTATATTTCATATTCCCGGCAAAGCGTCGGCGCGGCCTTCAAACTTGGCGAGGCTCTCGATCGCCTCCAGGTGAAGACATGGCTCGACTTGCGCGAACTCAGTACAGGGGCGGACTGGAATGAAAAGGTCGCGGAGGCAATCCACAGTGCGGATGCGTTCGTGTTTCTGATTGGGCCGCCTGGGCCGTACGACCGCCTGCAGCAATTTGAGTGGCAGCAGGTGGTGGAAGAGGAATACTACCTGGATTCCACGAAGGCCCTGATACCGGTGGTGATCGGCCAGGCTGAGATTCCCGGATTTCTGAGCGCCCGCAAGCAAATTGCCGTGGATGCTTCCACAATCGATTTCGAGGCGATCGCCAGCGTGATCGCAGAGTGGATCGGCCGGCCCGAAGATACCATCGATCCGGTTAGGCTCGAACGAGGCCGCCGGGCGCGGGACCTTGCGCTGAAGAATCTCCGCGAGTACTCGCTTGAATTAAAGCAAGAGGATGCCAAGCGCGCAGGCGTGCGAGGACTGAAGTAACCGTGGGGGCTTCCTACGAAAAGTCCGTATTCATCAACTGCCCGTTTGACTCCACCTTCGAACCGTTGTTCCACGCCATCGTACTGACCGTCGCAGCACGGGGCTTTAAACCTCGTTGCGCCCGCGAAACTGAAGGGCGGGCGGAAACCCGCATTTCTAGAATTGCAAGAGGCATTTTGGAGGCGAAGTATTCGATTCACGATCTGTCCCGCTACCAGGGCGAGGGTGCGGATAATCTGTCGCGTTTCAATATGCCCTTGGAACTGGGAATCGCGCTGGGCATCCAGTATCTGGGCGATATCGAACAGAGAACCTCGGGAAACAAGCACATTTGGGTTGCGCTGGTTCCCGCAAATTCCCTCGATCGGAAATTCATCTCGGATTTAGGTGGGTACGACCACCGGGGCCATGACCAGCAACCAGTGAACGTGATCAAGGCGGTGGCGTCGTGGCTCAGCTTACAGCCCGATTCCCTGCTCAAGCCATCTCCGAGAGCAATCTTCGAAGCTTACCCGGGATTCTGCAAGTTGCTGGCGCAGGCGAGAGCGGAGGCACTCGGAGACTTGACGTGGCCGACAATCACCGATGCCGCAGAAGCGGTGATTGCCACAATGCCACTTTAGGGCCTTATGAGGGTTCGTCCGTGCCCGCTGCCTCAACTCTAGAAAAAGAAGTGCTTCGTCCAGTCCACCATAGTGTGCAGGGCGGCTGACGAAAGCACCGTGGATCCCCTTTCAAAGACCTTTCCATAGGCCCAGCCAGCTACAGTCGCCACGATCATATACCGCCAGTTGGGAAGGGGCTGCGGACCGTTATCGAGGTGGGCGCAGCCGAAGATAATGCTGGACAGAAGCAGGGTCTGCCAGGTCCGCCCAAAACGTTGCATCAGTAGGTTCTGAATCAGCGAGCGGAAGAGGATTTCTTCCGGAATGGCCGTACCGGCGAAGATGATGCCTACCGCCGCGGCCATCCTCCCGCCTGATTGGACCGGAAGGTGAGGCGGCGGAATGAATCCGATGGCTATCCCCAGGACGATTAACACTGGTGCGACCATTGCAAACCCGGCCAGCGGAAGCCAGAAATCCCGGGATCCATGCGGCAGATTGTATTTCAGGCCGGGGAGCCGCCGAAAACCAAGAAAGAGCACCAGCCCTAAAAGGATGGCGATGCCGTACGCCACGCTATGGAGGAATCCTTGGGCGGGGCGGGGGACCAGGCTGCCTCCGGCTGCGAATTCGAGCGGCAGCCAGATCAGGAGGATGGTGAGGAAGTCCAGGGGGTGCGGCCGGTCAGGCGCGTGCCGAGTCCGGCCTTCGGCCGGGTGACAGACGACAAAAGACGATCGTCTGTCCCACTTGGTCGCCAGCACGGCGCACAGTACCGGCGCGGCCGTATAGATCAGCACCAGCAACAGCAACTCTCCGTTGACGGCCTCCGCCAGAACCGCCGCTCCGCCGAAGATCGCCGTCAGCAAAAATGGAAAGGCCCAGATCAGCGTGGGTGTGCCGTGAAGCAGGGCCTGCAACCGATTCTGGGCCGAAGGTATGAATAAGCTGAATACTGCCGCGAGCAGCAGAACAAGAACCAGCGTTTGCATCTGGCGAAACGCTCCGTGCCCTTAGTCTACCGCGTGGGGTAAGCTTTAGCTTGCCCTGAGGCCTGCAACCAGATTGGGCAAGCTAAAGCATACCCTACCGGATTACGATGCCGCGATCGTCCAGGAGTTCGCCCGTCTGGGTGAGCAGGTTCAGGAGCCGCGTCCGCACGGCGATCTGGTTATTCACAACCGACAATTCGGCGGTTGCGAGGTCTGCCTGCGCCTGGAGCACGTTCTGATTCGTCTCGGTCCCGAGCTTGTACTTCTGGTTCTCGGCGTCCAGGTTCTTATCCGCAAAGTCCTTCTGGATGATCGCCAGCTTCAACTGTTCCTTGGCTCCTTCTAAAGACGTCACGGCGGTCAGGATATTGAGCCGGATATTCTGCTGCGCATTACGTAAAGCCAAAGCGTCGGATTTCTTCTGGACCACCGCGTTGGCCATCGTCGCTGACGCCGCCCTGGAGCGGATCGGCAGGGTCAGCACAAGACCCGCCTGGTAGGTCGGATACCCGAATCCGAACATCTGGCCGAGCGCATCGGCGATGCCGCCCGGAACCGCCACGATTGAACTACCAGTGCTGTCTATCAGGCCCGAACTGCCGGGGTAGTAGACGCCGCCGCGGCCGTTCGCCGTGTACTGGGCATTAAAGGAAAGGTTGGGCAGCAGGCCGTTCTTGGCCGACTGAATCCCGAGGTCGTCGACATCCAACTTCTGCGCGTTCGCTTTGATCGTCGGGTTCAGGTTCAGGGCCTTTTCGACCTCCTGCTCCCGGTCCACCGTGATGTTTGCGGCGGGCCCGAGATCCACCGACTCGGTGAGCACGATGGGGAGCGTGCGGACCTGAGGATCGAGGTCGACGCCTATCTGGTGCCGCAACGTGTCTTCGGCTTGCAGAAGGTTGAACTTCGCCTGGGATACGGATACCTCCGCCGCAGCGAGCCGCTGTTTCGGGTTAAAGATGTCGAGCGGTGAGAGCGCCCCCAGGTCGAGCTGCTGCTGCATGTATTTCAAGTACTCCGCGGCCACGTCGCGGGCCTTCTCCTGCACGGCCAGAGTTTCCCGCGCCGAGATCACGTTCCAGTAGGCGTTCTCGGCGGTGTTGACCAGGCCCAGGATCTGGCTGGTCAGGCTGAATTCCGAGATCTTGTAGCTGCTCTGCGCCGACATCAAAGGGATCCTGTTCACGTACGCGCCGCGGTTTTGGATCAACGGCTGGGTAACGCTGAAGTTCAAGCCCGATGTGAGGGACGGATTATAAAAGTTGAAGCCGTTGTTCGTGGAACTCTTCGCGCCCGAAAACGTCACCGCGTAGTTGGTGCCTGTGTCCAGCGTTTGTGAGTAGCTGAGACTGTAGGGCTGGGAGAGAGACTTGGACTCGCTGGTTGTACGGGAATCCAGCGCGCTCGATGGCAGACTGGTCGAACGCGTAGTGGAAAACGACGCCCTCGCCCTCGGGTCCCAGGCTCCCAATGCCATTTGAATGGCATTCCTGGGTACTTCCAAGGTGAGCAACTGGATGGCGATGTCGGTGTTGTTGGCCATCACCAGCTCCAGGAAATGCTTGAGCGACAGTTCCAGCTTGCCGTCCACTACGAAGTCCTTCAATTTCACGGGGTCCCGGAGCTGGACTCTGGTCTGCGTCCTCTGGAACGTCTCGCGGAAGTAACTCGGCTTGGGGAACGACGACAATTGCGCAAACGCGCCGGCCGTCAGAAGAATGCCTGTAATCAGTGTTCGCAACAGCATAGGTCTACTCGTAACGAATGGCCTCAATGGGATCCAGTTTCGCGGCCTGCACGGCCGGGTAAATGCCAAACAATAGCCCGATAAACACCGAAACACCGAATGCGACCACGATCGAACCGGTGGTCACCACCGTGGACCAGCCCGCGGCCGACCCGATAATCCTCGACAGCGTAAAGCCGAAGGCGATGCCGATCAGGCCGCCCACGATCGAGATCAACACCGCCTCCGTCAGGAATTGACGGACAATGTCCGATTGCCGTGCACCAATTGCGCGGCGGATGCCGATTTCCCGGGTTCTCTCCAGAACCGTGGCCAGCATGATGTTCATGATTCCGATGCCGCCTACCAGGAGCGAAATACCGGCGATGCAGATCATCACAATGCTGAAGATCAACTGGGTCTGCTTCTTCTCTTCCAACAGGCCGGCCGGCACCACCACCGTGAAATCGCCGGCATCCTTGTGCGTCGCCGTCAGAATCGCCTTGACCACGTTGGACGTTTCAATGGAGTCGACGTTAGGACCTACTTTCATGTAGATGCCGTCGATCTCGTCCTTGAGGTAGCTGGTGTTGTCCTCGAACCGCCGCATCACGGTATTGAGCGGGGCGATCACCATGTTGTTGCGGTTGGCCGCCTGTACGCCTTCGACATCCGCGTCGCCCGCAGACGGCATCAGCACCCCGATCACCTGCAGCCAGGTGTCGTTCACCTTGATATACTTGCCGACCGCTTTATCGAATCCCAGCAGGCTGACCTTGGCCGACTCGCCCAGCACGCAGACCGGTGCCGAGCTCTTGTTCTCGTCCTCGGTGAAGAACCGGCCATCGGGATTCACCTTCAGGCTGTTGATCTCCACGAAATTGGGGAGCACTCCGATTAGCTGTGGCGGCTCATTGGTGGTCTTGGGCAACAATTTCTGGGGCTTGAAGCGTTTGCGCGGCGTGATGGCGACCAAGCCGGAGACATTCTCGGAAATCGCGCGATAGTCGCGGAAGCTGAGTCCCGGCGAAACGGCGCGAACCGTCTGGAGTTCGTTCCGGTCCAAAGCTTCATGCGCCTCCACAATGATGTTGTTGACGCCCAGTTGGTCGATGAAGCTCATCATCTCCTTCTGCGCGCCGGCCGTGATGGAGAGCATGGCCACCACCGCGCCGACTCCGAAGATCATGCCCAGCATGGTCAGCAAGCTGCGCAGTTTGTGCGCGTAGAGGCTCGCCATCCCCATCTTCAATTCGGGAAGAATGTGGGAGATTCCCATGTTATTTGCCTCCTGACATGCCGCCCATGGGGCTGGAGGGGGCCGATTTCTTGTCGGCGGACTTCTTCTTGTCGGACTTATCGACGGTGGGGTCCGCGAGGGCGACGACTTCCCCCGGCTCGACGCCGGATGCCAGCACCATCAACGATTCGCTCTGCTTCTGCAAGTGCACCTCACGCGGTTCGAACTTGCCGTTCTGCTGCTGCACGAATACGGTCGGCTTCCCGTTTCTGGTGAAGACCGCCTGCGCCGGAACGTGCAGGACGTTCGGGATTTTCTCAACCACGATTTCCACGTCCGACAGAAGACCCGGCCGCAAGAGCGCTTGTACCTGCGAATCCTGTTCGGGGGGGACCGGCAGTTTGGCGTTATTGCGTTCCTCTTCCGTCCACGGAGATCCGTTGCGGCCGCCGTCGCCGCGGCCGCCGCCGGCCATCATGCCGGCCGGGTTTCCGCCGCCCATGAAACCGGCTCCTGCGCCTCCACGTGATCCGCCGCCTCCACCTGGTCCACCGCTGGCGTCCGGGCCGCCGCGCCGGCCATCGCCCGGTGCACCGCCGCCTGGCCCACCAGCAGCGCGACCACCGCCGGCCTTGGCCATCAGGTCCTGAATCTGCTGCATAATCTTGGGCTTATCGGCGTCGCTGGCGGACTGCATCTGCTGCCGCAACTGCTGCATTTTCTGACGGTCCTGCTCGGAAAGGTTGGGCATACCGGGGCGTTGGCCAACGCCGGCTGCCGGATCGCCTCCGCGTCCACCCTGGCCACCGCCGCCACCACCTCGGCCACCACCTCCGCCGCCTTGCCGCCCGCGTCCGCCGCCCTGGTCGCCTTGATCCTGATTGTCCTGCCCTGGCTGACCGGGCATTCCGGGCTGCCCATCGCCCGCCATCCCGGGCATCCCCGGAATTCCGCCCGCCGCACCCGGTGCTCCGGGCGCCCCGCCTTGCAGGCTGGCGAAGAACGAGGATGCCGTGTTCACCAGGTTCTTCTTCGCGTTGGTTTCCGCGGTGGCCATAATGCGATCCACATCGGCGGTCTTCATCCCCAGTCCGGTCAGCAACTGCCGCATGTCGACGGAGAAGATTACGTCGAACTTCTTGGAAGGGTCGCCTGAGAATACGTCGGAAGTGGCCGTACCGCTCATGGCCTTGATCTTGCCGCGAAACTGCTTGTCGGGAATCGCATCCAACTGCAGGAGCGCATCCTGGCCCTCCTTGAGATTGGCGCGATCCAGCTCGCCGACCTTTGTCACGACCTCAAGCTCGGAGAGATCGAGCAGGTCCGCCACCGGCATGCCAGGTTGCAAGGTGTCGCCTTCCCGAATGTCCGGCATCAGTTGGCCGAAATTGAAGTTACCGGCGCGATTCTGCCGGATGGAAACCAGCCCGGTGATTTGCGCCAGGGCCTTGGTCTGCGCAATCCGCTGCAATTCCCGGTTCACGTTGATCATGCTGGCATTGCGCTGCTGCTGGTACACCGCGAGTTGGGAGTCGGCCTGGTCCTGGCGAGCCTGGATATCGGACTGCAGTTGGGTCAGCGCGCGCTTGGACTGCTCCAGCATGAGGATGTTCTTCTTGGCGTCGATGGCGTCCAGAATGGGGTTGCGCTGAACGTCCAGCTCCGCGCGCCGCACATCGTAGCCGGTCTTCAGGAGGGTCACGGCATCCTGGCTCTGTTGGATCCCCTGGTCCGCTTTTAGCTTCTTGATCTGTTCGTCCACCTGCTCGACGTTGAGCCGCGCCTCTTCCAGGGCGGCCAGCCGCTCGGAGTCGTCGTAATCGATAATCAGATCTTTTTCCTTGGCCAGCGATCCCACGGGCGCTAGCGCGGTTACCTGTACGGTGCCGTTCAGGTTAGGCGCAAACAGGGTTACCGACCGGACCGCGCGCAGTTCGCCCCGCGTGAACGCGCGGATGACTACGTCGCCCCGTTGCACCTTGGTGGTCGGGATTGAATCCATGCGTTCCGGCAATTGCTTGTACAGCCGGTAGCCGCCCCAGCCCGCTGCCGCCAGAATGGCCAGCCCGATCAGTCGAAAGATAGCCTTTTTCATGTCAAGTCTTCTCTAATACCCCTGTGGCGCGGGCACTCGTGCCTGCCGTCTCGACACTCGTGTCGAGACTCTTCTATTGCCCACCAAGTCTGGTGCCCCGAGCGTGACCCCCGCGCCACTCCCGAAAGCGCGTCGAGATGAGTCTCGACCCGGCAGACTGAGAGTCCGCGCCACAAGGTCAGCCTCATATCTTCTTCTTGCTGGCCCTCTTGGCCGCCTCTGCCGGGCTCTCCAGCGTCACGATTTCGCCTTCCTTCAGACCGCTCGTCACGATGATGTCTTCATCGTTGCGAGTGCCCACTTCAATCGGCCGGACCACGAAGTTCTTTCCGATTTGCACGTAGACCGCCGGCTTGCCGTCCTTAACGAAGCTGGAGCGCGCCGGAATCAGGAGCCTGTCGGGTTGCCGCTCGACGATGATCTCCGCGGTGGAACTCATGCCGGGCCGCAGGCGGTCATCCAGATTCTTCAACGTCGCACGCGCCGGGAAAGTCTTCTCCGCGGTGGCGCCGCCCCTGAAAACCAGGCTTGCGATGGGACTGATGAAGTCGATTTCGCCGGCGAACTCTTTGTCGGGTATGGCATCCACGCGCACCCGGACCGCCTGGCCCATCTGCAGCTTTCCGCGGTCCACCTCTTCCAGGCTGAGATTGATGTACATCTGGGAAAGGTCGGGCATCTCGGCGATCGCCGCCCCGGTCCAAACGTTGTCGCCCTCTTTGAACGGCGGCGTGGACTGTCCGAAGGTGCCCTGGGAACGGAAGTTGGGCAGCACATTCACAATCCCGTCGCTTACCGCCCGAAGCTGCATCATGGTGAGGTATGTCTGGGCCAAGTCCCGATCCTTGACCGCATTGTTTTTGCGTTGGCCGAGCCGGTTCAGGTCGGCTTCATGCCCTACCTGGTGGGCATTGATGGTCGCCTTCACCTGCTGTAGAGTGCCTTCCGACACGCCCACCTGGATGCGGTTTTTTTCGCCATCGATGGCCGAGAGGACCTCGGCCTTGCTGGCATCCAGTTTGGCGCGCTCTACGTCGTATTCGGACGACATCTTGCTCATGGCGTCGGCTTCGTTGTCCATCTTCTGGGAAGCCTTCATCTGCGTGATATCGCCATCCGCCAACTGGACGTTGGTCGACCGCGAGATTACGTTCTGCTCCTGCTGAACGGGGTCGAATTCCACCACCACATCGCCCTTCTTAACGCTTCGGCCGTGCGCCGCCAGGTGGACGATGCGCAAGCCAGGCACCTGGGGGGCCGTCATGATGACGGACCGGGCGCTCTTGATATCGCCGCGGGTGCGCACGCTGATCACAAAATCGGCGCGTCTGACGCGAGCCACCGCGACCTCGACTTCCGTCGTTCCGGTGTAGCGATACGCGGCGAACACACCGCCGCCGCACAACAGGAGTCCCAGGGTCCAGGTGATGAACTTGACGCGTCTCGGATTCGATTTCCCTAAGCGGGTGGTTGGTCTTTGGTCCTTCGATGGCATAGTACTTTCCTGTACGTGCTGTGCTTCTGTCGGTTGTTGAGGCGCGCGGAGTGCCCTTTGGGGCCAGTCCACCCTGCGGATTCTGACAGGTTACCGCCGGCAAGACCGCCGGCTAGATGGGACGTTGGAGAGCTACCACATCCCCGTTCTGCAAACCGGAACGGACGGCAACGCTGGTGAAACTGCTCAGTCCGAGATCCACCTTCTTCTTGAGCCAGCCTTCCGGCCCCTGCAGGAAGACGAACGAGGCGCCACTCTCTTCAAAGATGGCGGCGCGCGGTGCGACCAGCGTATTCCTCTCGGAATTCATCACCACCTCCGCGCTTCCCGTGAGGTCCGGGATGAGCCGTGGGTCGGTCCTTTCGATCTTGACCCGGATGGGGATCTCCCCCACGTAGCTTCCCCGGAAGGTGCTGGTCTTGGACATCGCGCCAATACCCAGCAGAGACCCCGGCATCTCGACGTCGTTGTAGGCATCCAGCCGAACGGCAGCCTTCATCCCCAGACGCAGTCTCTCGGCATCCACCTGGTTGACGGTCGCGTTCAAAACCATGGAAGTCGGGTCCACTATGGTCACGAAAGGTTGCCCGGCGTTGACCTGATCGCCTTCCCGGATCTGGCCGAACTCCCCGTTGCGGACAATGCTGGCCATGACCACGATACCAGCCATCGGCGATTTGACGGTCATCCTTTGCACGTTGACTTCGGCGCGCTGCAATTCGATCTTGGACTGTTCGAAGTTCAACTCAGAAGCGCGGATGGCGGCCCGCTGCGATTCCACCACAAGGGAGGACTCAAATTCGAGCTGTTTGTAAGTGGCCGCCGCTTCTTCCACCGCGAGCTTATATTTCTCGGCGTCGATCGCGGAACGCACATCCGCCGTCTGCAGATCGAGAATCGCTTTGTCCCAATTGGCCTTGGCGGTGCGGACGGTCTGGTCGTGGGCTTCTTTGGTGGCCGCCAGGTTGGCCACCATCTTCCGGATGCTGTTTTCCAATTGGACGACGGAGTCTTTGTAGTCGGCCAGCCGCTGCAACTGGAACTGGGGGTCGAACTCGGCTACCACGTCGCCGGCCTTCACGTGGACGCCGGCCTTGGCTAAGTGCAGGAGAATCAGTGTGAAATCGCCACCCATACCGCCGCCGGCGTTGCCGCCGCCACCACCACCGAAGCTCGCGTCGCCGCCGCGGTTGATACCCGATCGGCTACCGGTGATTCGAGGCGCCAGGAGCGCGGCGAAATTCTGAGCGGCGACTGTGCCGTTGACTCGAATGCTGGCGTTCAGGTCGCCGAGTCCCACGGCCACCGTGGCCACGGTTATCACGGGGCCTCCGCCCGAAGTCTTGGACTGCGACTGATTGTTCACGTAGAGGCCGATCCCGCCGGCCAAAAGCACCACGGCCAACGCGATCCCCCACATCGCGGTTTGCCGTTTCTTCGCCGGTGGCGCGGGTACAATCGCCGGTCCCGGCTTCTTTACCCCGCCGCCCGGATCCGGGGCAGGATAACTGCTCGCAGGTTGCATTTTCACCCTTCCAGCCCAGGTGGGCCGTTACGACGCTGGAGTTGCTTCAACGAAAAGACGACACCGGTATCCGAAAGGTTATCCTCCGTACATATAAGAGTTCCATTTTTTTCGTACGGTATGCTTTAGCTTGCCCAGTCTTAATGATTGGGCTACCGCCGCCGGCAGGCGCGGCACAAACCCAACACACCAACACCAGGCAAGAATGCCCGTGCCACGGGGGGGCGTGCTATCGTGAAAGGCAGTGTCATCGTCGCTCAATTTTCATCTGGAGCAGTATCAAGGGCCGTTGGATCTGCTGTTGGACCTGATTCGCAAACAGCAAATCGATATCAAGGACATCCCCATCGCCACCATTACCTCGCAGTACCTGGAATACATCGATAAGGCAAGGGAAATGGATATCGATTTGGGCGCCGAATTTGTCTACATGGCGGCCACCCTGATCCACATCAAGTCCAGGATGCTGCTGCCACGAGACCCGGCCCTGGAGACCTTGACCGACAGCTCCGACGATCCGCGGCAGGAACTGGTCGACCGGCTGCTGGAACATGAACGCTTCAAGAATGCCGCCGAGATGCTTCAGCAGAAAAGGATGATCGAGGAAAACGTCTGGTCGAATCCGCAGATCAAATCGTTCGTCTCCGAAGACGACGATCCCGGTCTGGCCATCACCCTTTTCGACTTGGTCAAGGCCTTCGGGGAACTGCTGGAACGGGCCAAAAACCGTCCGGTCTACGAAGTGGAGTCCAGTGACGTCACCGTCTCGGACATGATCCATTACCTGAAGCAGCGTTTCCTCGAAGGCGGTCCGGACCAGCCGGTCTTCATCCTCAGGATCTTCGAACAGCAGCGCACCCGCCGCGCCATGATCGCACTCTTTCTGGCCGTGCTGGAAATGGTCCGGATGCAGGCCGTGGTATTGACACAGAAGGACTTATTTGGCGAGATCGCCCTCCAGCGGCACGGCAGCTTCGACTCCGTGTTTGCCTCCGACCAGCCCATCGCGGCTATCGAAAAAGACTACATCTGATAAGGCATGGAAGAATTGGAAGAATTGGAAATAGTCCCGGAAGGCGTAAGCCCGCAAGAGGCACCAGCGAAAGAGGAAGCGCCGCCGCCCGACCCCTCGGCGGATCAAGCGCCGGTCGTCGTGCCGCCCGTTTCTTCCGACTCAGTGGTATCCGAGCCTGACGAGGCTGCGGGCCAGACCACCGCTCCACCCCAGCTTGAGGATGCGGCCGGTGAGACAACCGGGCAAGAGACAGGCCAGGAGGCCTGTCCTACGGCTTCGGTTTCCATGGAGGAGTTGCTGGCTTCGAGCGAGTCTGTCCCGGAACCGGTTTTGCCCCTTACCTTGGAGGACTCGCAACTCCGGGCTGTCCTTGAAGCCATCGTTTACGTCGCCGAAGAACCGCTGACGCTGGCCCAGATCTCCACCGCCCTCCAGCAGCCTGCCGAGCGGGTCCGCACCCTGCTGGAAGAGCTTGTTGCGGAATTCGACAGGCCAGAGCACGGCGTCACCGTCCGGGAGGTCGCGGGCGGCTATAAGATGGCGACCAAAGCGGAGCACCACGAAGCCGTACGCAGCTTCGTCAAGAGCCTGAAGCCGCCGCTCAAACTCTCCCTCCCGGCGCTCGAGACCTTGGCCGTAATTGCATATAAGCAGCCGGTCACCTCACCGGAAATCATGGAGATCCGCGGCGTACGGGGCGCCGGGGTTCTCAATACTCTACTCGACCGGAAGTTGATCGCGGCGGCCGGGCGCAAGAACGTGATCGGTAAACCGATCCTCTATAAGACCACCAAGGAGTTCCTCATCCAGTTTGGACTCAAAGACTTAAGTGAGCTCCCTTCGCTTAAGGAGTTCGAAGAGATCCGTCGCATGGCATTCGCTGACAGCGAGGTCGGGGGTGAGGAGCAACCTGCCACGGACGCAACTGCGAAGGTGGGGAAGAAACGCCAGCCCGCAGGCGAGGCAGGCGACACCGCCAGCCCCACCACCGAAGATGGTGGACGAGTCGGGATGGAGCAAGCGGTGCCCCCTGCGCATCCAGAGCCTGCTCCAGTTTCGGACCCGGCATCCATGGGCGAAGAGCCAGCCACTCGCGAGGGAGCTGGCGCGGAGCCGTCCGTCGCCTCGGAGCCCGCACCCGGCGGCCAAGGTGAGGAGACCTAATGGCGGAAGAGCGCCTTCAAAAAATCCTCTCGCAGGCGGGCGTCGCCTCCCGCCGCCAGGCCGAAAAGATCATGCTGGAAGGCCGCGTTTCGGTGAACGGCACGGTCGTCACGGAACTGGGGTCCAAAGCCGACCTGGAACGCGACCACATCAAGGTGGATGGCCGCCTGCTGCGCGCGCCCAAACGCCAGATCTACATCGTTCTATACAAACCCAACAACACCGTGACCACTGTGACCGATCCGGAAGGCCGCGCGACGGTCATGGAATTGCTCCATGGAGTTAAGGAGCGGGTGTATCCCGTGGGACGCCTGGATTATCACAGCGAGGGGCTGTTGCTGCTCACCAACGATGGCGACATGGCCAACGCCATCATGTCGGCGGCCACCCATCTTCCCAAGACGTATGTGGTAAAAGCCAACGGGGCCCTGACTCCCGACCAGCAGCAGCAGTTTCGGGAGGGCATCCCGCTTTCCGGCCGCCGTACCATGCCGGCCGGTTTGAAGCTCATCCGCGAGGGCGACAACCCCTGGTACGAGGTGAAGCTCTACGAGGGCCGGAATAATCAGATCCGCCTGATGTTCAGGCATTTCGGCCGATTGGTCGAAAAGTTAAGAAGGGTACGGATTGGTCCCCTGGAGTTGGGGCCGCTGAAGCCCAGCCAGTTTCGCTATCTGACGGAAGAGGAAGTACAAAAGCTCAAGCGCGCGATTCAACCGGGCAAGCGTCCGCCGCGCGAACGGGAATCCGAATGAACCGAATCGCTCAAGTCCTCGATTCCGCCCGGACGATCGCCGTGGTAGGCCTGTCCGGCAAACGTTTCCGCCCCAGCTATGGTGTTGCGGAATATATGAAAAGGTCCGGGTACCGCATCATCCCGGTGAATCCGCACGAGACCGAAGTGCTGGGCGAGAAGTGCTATCCCGATCTCGATTCGATCCCTGACCCCATCGACATTGTGGACATATTCCGGCGCTCGGAGTTNNGCCGCCCGGCTTGCAGAAGCTGCGGGCTTGACGGTCGTCATGGACAGTTGCATCCTGAAGGACCACCGTCGCCTGGCACACGCGTCGTAACACGGGCATCCTTGCCTGTGTGGGTTTTTAGGGAACGCCCGCGCCTTTTACTGGTTAGGACACCCGGTATAATTGGAAGCGTAACGCCATGTCTACAACCGTCAGAGATTTGCCCGCTCAGATCGATCCGCCGCGCAAGCTCTGGACCCGCACGGAATTCGACGAGCTGTCATCCAGCGTGTTCGAAGGTCAGCGGCTGGAACTCATCGAAGGGGAATTAATCAACAAGATGGGCAAGAAGCCGCCGCATTGGAATTCAGTTGCGATCCTCCGAAAATGGCTGTGCAGGGTGTTCGGAGAGGACTTCGTTTTGCAAGAGGTGCCGATTGACGTGTCGCCGGAGGACAATCCCTCCAGCGAGCCCGAACCAGATCTGAGCGTACTAAAGCGGGAAATGTCCCACTTCACCAAGGCCAGCCCGCAGCCGGCCGATCTGCACTTGGTGATCGAGGTGGCAGATGCCACGCTCGGTTTCGACTTGGGTACGAAAGCCCGTCTCTACGCGCGGGCAGGCATCGTCGAATACTGGGTGCTCGACGTGAACGGCCGCCGCATGATTGTGCATCGCGATCCCGGAGAGGGACGCTACACCTCGGTTGTCGCTTATGCGGCCGACGAAAGGGTAGCTCCGCTGGCGGCGCCCGATTCCCGCCTTCGCGTCGGCGGCGCGTTTCTGGACTAGTCGTGGCACAGGCATTCCTTGGTTTTAGGATAATTGGAAGCGTAATGCCATGCCTACAATCTTCACCGATTGGCCTGCTCAGATAGATCCGCCTCGCAAGCGCTGGACCCGTAAGGAATACCAGGAGCTTTCCTCCGCCGAACTCGATAGCCAACACCTGGAACTCGTTGAGGGAGAATTAATCACCAAGATGGGCCAGAAGCCTCCGCACCACAATTCGGTTGGGAACCTCCTGGAAAGGTTGTTCGGCATATTCGGCGGCCGTTGCGTGCTTCAGAATGTGCCGATCGACGTGGCGCCTGCCGACAATCCATCGAGCGAGCCCGAACCCGATCTCATTGTATTGAACCGGGATCTGTCCCATTTTTCGAAGAGCAGCCCGCAACCGGCCGATCTGCATCTGGTGGTCGAGGTGGCGGATTCCACGCTCGGTTTCGACATGCGCACGAAGGCCTGTCTCTACGCGCGGGCGGGCATCGTCGAATACTGGGTCGCGGACATTTCCGGCCGCCGCATGATTGTCTATCGCGATCCTCAAGCCGGACGCTACACCTCGATTGTCGCTTATGCTGCCGACGAAAGCGTTGCTCCGCTGGCCGCTCCGGATTCCTGTTTCCTGGTCGGCGACGCGTTTCTGGACTAGCCCGTGGTTCGGCCATGCCAACGCATCCAGAACGTTGGTGTCCAGCAGGTACGGCTTCATAGTTCGTCTTCAGCCGCCAACGTTCTTTCCAGCGTTATGGGTGACGCATCCTCCGGAACTCGAAATCGCGGAAAAGGCGTTGCAAGGTCCAACCGTGGCGCGGGATTCAAACCCCGGCGCACCAGTTCAGCGAGGGCCTCTCCGATCGAAGTCTGTTTCGTTATGGCCAGAGATCGCACCACTTCGTAGACATCATCGGGCAGATTCACCGTAGTTCGCATCGTGGTGATTGTAGCATCGTGATGAATTCCCGATCACATGCCGTGTCAAGCGCCGAGCGACGGTGATTTACTCGCCAATCTATGCCTATTGCGGCATTCCTACCGACGAAGCAAAAAGGTTCCGCGCTCTCTGCTTCCGTTCTCTCTTTCTTGTGCTTTTCTTTCTTGTCTTTTTCTTCTCCGCGTGTTTCTCCGTTTCTCGGCGTCTCCGCGGCGAAGTCCCATTTCGGCACAGCCTCGAATCTTCGCTTCTGGGCCGGTAAACGGTGACAGACTTTTCAAATATATTTTCTCCATCCTTTCAAGACTTTACGGCCCGAATCGCCCTTTTAGCCCAACCTCGTGTGCAAGTATCGGATCAGCAAACCCAACGGCCGGCCCCACAGAGCCGGCCATTTCCTTTTATGACCAACCAGTCCACGGGACCCCGCTCCGCTGAGGGCAAGGCCCGCTCCTCCATGAATGCCCTGAAAACCGGCATCTACTCCAAGTCCCTCATCATCCCCGGCGAAGATCACGCCCAACTCGACNNCGCGACCAGGTCGACACCCTCGTCCGCTCCACCTGGACCCTCCGCCGACTCGCCGTTGTCGAAGCTCAGATCTTTGTCTGCGAGATAGAGAGCGCCAAAGTCCTCAGCCAGGAGGCTCCGCTCGGCCAAGCCTTCGACCGCGGCAGCCGTGCCCTGGAGCGCCTCCAGCGCATGGTCAACGCCAACCAGCGCAACTACCGCATCGCCATCCATGAACTCGCGCGTCTCCAGACCGCCACTCCGGGCCAGGACCCCGATCCAGCACCTCAACCAACTGAAAAAACGCCAGTTATACCAGCAGGGGAGTTCGTTTCGTCAACTTCCGCCGCGCCCCCTCCAGCCACCCCAAAACCCGCCCAACAGCCCCCCAAGGGAACCGTCCCTTACCATGCTCCCGGTAGCAATTGCACCTTCAAGCCCTGCCAACCCGACAAATTCTACCGCTGCCCCGAATGCTTTCCTGGCGCCTGCAGTGTGGAATACTTCAAAAGGCGGCTGTGAACGGTCCGGATCCTCGATTCCTCCGCGTTCTCCGTTGCTTCGCGCTGCAAGGAAACGCGTAAGCCCCAACGTAAGTGCGCAAGTTACCGCTGGTGATAGAATCGAAAGCAACTAGGAGGGTATGCCATGTTTCGTCTGGACGCCGATCGGCCGGTCGAGTTCTGCGACGGCCTGAGGCGGCGCGATTTCCTCCACGCCGGGTCGCTGGCGGCGCTGGGGTTGAGCCTCACCGACTGGTTTGCTCTCCGCGCGCGGGGCGCCACCGAGGGCTCGGCCGACGTCAATTGCATCCTGCTGATGCTTATCGGGGGACCCTCGCAGCTCGACACCTTCGACATGAAGCCGAATGCGCCGGTCGAGATCCGCGGACCGTACAAACCCATCAAAACCAACGTCCCGGGCATCGAGATCTCCGAGAATTTTCCGCGCACGGCCCGGCAGGCCGACAAGTTCTCGCTGATCCGCAGCGTGTACCACACCGCCGCCGCGGTCCACGACACCGGTCATCAAATGATGCAGACCGGGCGGCTGTTCCAGGGCGGCATCGAGCATCCCCACTTTGGTTGCGTGCTCAACAAGCTCAAGGGGCCCAAGGGTGACGTCCCGGCCCATGTGCTGCTACCGCGGCCCATCGGCAACACGGGCGGGAATATGCCGCACGGGCAGAGCGCGGGCTACCTCGGCAAGGGCTTCGACCCGTTCGTGCTGAATGCCGACCCGTCCGACCCGAACTTCAAAGTCCCCGACATGCTGCCCCCGGATTACCTCACCGCCCTGCGCGTGGACCGCCGCCGTAACTGGCGGGAACTGGTGGACAAATCGGTGAGCGCCTTCGAAACTTCGCAGGATGCCCGCCTGCTCGATTCCACCTTTCACCAGGCCTACACGCTGATGTCCTCGCAGAAGGCGCGCGAGGCGTTCGAACTGCATCGCGAGCCGGAGGCCGTTCGCGAGAAGTACGGTATGAACCGCTTCGGGCAAAGCTGCCTGCTGGCGCGCCGCCTGATCGAGGCGGGAGTTCGTTTCGTCACCGTCAACATGTTCGAGACGGTGTTCGACGAGATCACCTGGGACATCCACGGTTCCAAGCCCTTCAGCCCGATCAGTTGCTACCGCGATCTGGTGGGTCCGATGTTCGACATGGCGTACTCCTCGCTGTTGGAGGAGTTGGCCCAGCGCGGCTTGCTGAGCAACACCATGGTGGTGGCGACGGGCGAATTCGGCCGCACGCCCAAGATCAATCCGGCAGGCGGCCGCGATCACTGGCCGCAGTGCTGGACGATGCTGATGGGCGGCGGGCCGATCAAGGGCGGGACGGTGTTCGGGTCGTCGGATGAGATCGCCGCGGCGCCGAGAGATCATCCCGTAACACCGGCACAGGTAGCGGCGACGGTCTATCGGGGGCTGGGTATCGACCTGGGGATCGAACTCCCCGGCGCGCAAGGCCGTCCGATCCCGCTGGTAGATCGCGGAACAGACCCAATCCGGGAGCTCTTCGCATGACCCGTGGGGTATGCTTTAGCTTGCCCGTGCCCCACAACGTGGCGCGGACTTTCAGTCTGCCGCGCCGAGATTCGTCTCGGCGCTTTTGCCGCGCGGCTATTTCGGTGACGGCTATTTCGGTGACGACGGCTATTTCGGTGACAGTCACCGCAACCCCCGAACTCCGTCGAGTTTCGGTGGCAGTCACCGTAACCCCCGAACTCCACCCCGCCCTCCGGACCTTGCCCCGTTCAATTCGGGGATTGCGGTGGCTGTCCCTCTTTCTCGCCCTTCCGCTCTTCGCCCAGAAGCTCTCCGTCCTCCCGCCGACCGTCGAACTTACCGGCCCCGAAGCCCGCCAGCAGTTAGTCGCCGAGGGCACCGTCACCGACCATCAGGAAGACTGGACGCGCGCCACGGAATGGTCTTCGTCCAACCCCAAGATCGCCACCGTCGACGAGCATGGCCTGGTCCGTCCCACCGGCGATGGCGAAGTCCGAATCACCGCCCGATCGCACCAAGTCACATCCACCAACGTGGTCCGTGTGAAGGAGGCTCACGCCCCCTTCCAGTGGAGCTTCCGCAACCACGTCATCCCCGTGCTGACGAAGATGGGATGCAACTCGGGCGCCTGCCACGGCGCGCTGGCCGGGAAGAACGGCTTCAAGCTCACGCTGCGTGGGTACGATCCCGATGCCGACTACGCCACCCTAACCCGCCAATCGGTGGGACGCCGCGTATCGCTGGCCGACCCGCCCGCGAGCCTGATGCTGGCCAAGCCATCCTTCGCGATTCCGCACGGAGGCGGCAAGCGATTCGCGCAGGATTCGTTGGAGTACCGCGTGATCGAGGAGTGGATCGCGGCAGGCGCGCCTCCGCCGGCTCCCACGGACGCCGAGGTCCGGGCTCTCGAAGTCTTCCCGGCAGCGGCGGTGCTCGCGCCGGAAGCTGAGCAGCAACTGGTGGTCCGCGCGCGCTATTCCGACGGCCACTCGGACGACGTCACCCGCTGGGTGAAGTTCGGCTCCAGCAACGAAGGCGTCGCGACCGTGGACGATTGGGGTCACGTGAAGATGACCGGCTCGGGCGAGGCGGCGATCACGCTCTCCTATTCCAGCCGCGTTCTCTATGCGCGGCTCAGCGTGCCCTTTCCGAACCAGATCACCGCGGAAACCTATGAAAGATTCCCCCGCCGCAACTTCATCGACGGCCTGGTGATCGACAAGCTCACTCGCCTGCACATCGCCCCGTCGAAGCTGGCGGACGACGCCACATTCCTGCGGCGTGCTTACCTGGATGCCGCGGGGGTCCTGCCGACCTCCGAAGAAGTCGAGAATTTCCTGGCCGACACCGCGGTCGATAAGCGCGCCAAGGTGGTGGACCGCCTGATGGAGCGCGACGAGTTCGTGGACTACTGGGCGTACAAGTGGTCGGACCTGCTGCTGGTCTCGACGCGCCGCCTCAACTCCACGGCGATGTGGGCGTTCTACGACTGGATTCGCGATTCCGTCCGCAAGAACAAGCCCTGGGACCAGTTTGCCAAGGAGATCTTCCTGAGTTCCGGGAGCACGCGGCAGAATGGCGCGCTCAANNGCGCGCTGCCACAATCATCCGCTGGAGAAGTGGACCCAGACGCAGTACTACCAGATGGCCAACCTGTTCGCGCGGGTGGGCGTGAAGAACGGCGCGACGGGCGGGGAGAATATCGTGTTCGCGAAGACCTCGGGCGACGTGCTGCATCCGCG
>PMTT01000817.1 GCA_003167275.1 Bryobacterales bacterium
CCCCTGGTCGGCCATTTGGCATGATGCCGAATGTGGATTCCATGGGCGACAGCGGGACGGGGGCGTCCCGCGCGGACCAGGGGGTCCGCCCCACAACGGACCTGGAGCACATCGACTTTGCGCGTCCGATTCCCGAAGATCTGGACCTGCTGGCTGAAGTCATGCTGGGCGCCGATCAGACCGCCGGCGCTGCCGTGCGAGTGGATTACAGCCCAAGGTTCGGCGACGGCGTCCAACAGTACTTCCAGACCCTGGTCAATCAGCGGGTGAGTTACGTGACCGAGGCGCTGCATGGGGGGCACGATCACGATTGGCCGCACGACGATCGCTCGCTCGCGACGAAACTGGCGGAGACCGGGATCGATATGGACACGGTGCGCGACCCATGGGGCAATCCGTACCACGCACGATTCGGTCTTAGCGGACCTTACCGGACGATCGAGTTCGTCAGCGCCGGACCCGATCAACAATTCGGTACGGCGGACGACCTCACCACGCCGCTGCTCCGCCATGAGTGGTTCGCTCCCTACCGGCGCTCGATCGTCGAGGCCCTGCGAAAGGCGACGGCCTACCCCGATACCGAAGCGGAACTGCGCTCGGCACTGAAGCGCGCGAACATAGACTTGGAACGCGTGACCGATCCATGGGGCAACACCTGTCCGTTCCGCCTGATTCGCGAGCGGGTCCGGGGAGTGACTCGAACGCGGCTGGAGTTTCGCAGTCCGGGTCCTGACCACATGCTCTCCACAGCGGATGATCTGCGGTTCCTGGCTGCTTCCTGGGACTTCTTCACGCCTGCGCGAGACCAGATTGCACGCCTTCTGGATTCGGTGCAGGACTACCCGCGCACCCGCGACGCTTGGGATCGACTGCTTAAGAGCGCGAATCTGGAGAATCCGATGGACCCTTGGGGACGCGAGTTGGCGGTGCAATTCGAGAAAAGCGATCATCCGTTGCCGGGCGTGGAGTTGATCCGGCTGCGGAGCCCGCGGCACGATCTCGACGTCGCCGTGTTTTACCGGTTGCCGGGCGCGCGTCTTATTGGGGAAGAGGATTTGGGGAGCGTGGAAGGCCTGGTCACGGATCCCACCGGCGCCTTGATACCCGGAGCCCAAGTGACTCTGATTAATGAAGCATCGGGCGAGAAGCGCGAAATCAAAAGCGAAGGTGACGGCCGATTCTGGTTCGACGCCGTGGTTCCGGGCGTCTATGAGGTTCGCGTTCAGAGCCTGGGATTCCGGGCGTTCTCCCAGCGGAATGTAATCGTGTTGCCGGAGGAGCTTGTCGAGGTGAATGCCACACTGGACGTCGGGGCACTGACTGAGATGGTCATGGTGGAGGCGGCGCCTTCCGTGATCGAGACCATGTCGGTTTCCGTAAGCTCAACCCGCAGTGCTCATGCCACCGAGGAGCGCGTGCGACAGCCCAAGGTCAAGTCCGAACCCGAGCAGGGGACACCGCGCGTCCGCGAGTATTTCCCGGAGACGCTGGTGTGGGCGCCGCGCCTCAAAACCGGCGCCGATGGGCACGCGCGGCTGGACTTCCGTCTGGCCGACAGCATCACCACATGGAAGCTGGAAGCCGTGGCTTCCACCGCGGCCGGCGCGATCGAAACCGCGAGCGTCGACATCCGGGCGTTCCAGCCATTCTTCGTGGATCACAGCCTGCCGCCGATCCTGACCGAGGGCGACGAGATCCGTCTCCCGGTGGCGGTGCGCAACTACGAGCAGAAGGAGCAAGCGGTGGATCTGACGATGCAGCCGGCGAGTTGGGCGGAACTTCGCGATTCCTCTGCCCGGCATCTGCAGGTGCCGGCGGCCCAATCGGCCACCGAACTGTTCTGGCTGAGGGCGGCGCATCCGGTGACCGACGGCAAGCTGAGCATCGCCGCTGCGGGTAGCGCGGCGTCGGACGCGATCGAACGGAAGGTCACGGTGCATCCCGACCATCGCAAGACTGTGGCGACCGCCAGCGGCCTGCTGTCCGGCTCGACCTCTCTCGAAGTGGGGCTTCCTGACGATGTGCTCGGGCAGCCCACGGCCGAGTTGAAGGTCTATTCGAACATGTTCGGGCACGTGGTGGAGAGCATCGCCGGCGGATTGCACCGCCCGTATGGATGCGGGGAGCAGACTACCTCCTCCACCTATCCGAGCCTGCTGCTGCTGCGAATTCTCAAGCACACCGGCGTGACGAACCATCCGCGCGCGGGCGAGGCCGCGAAGTTTCTGGAGGAGGGGCTGAGCCGGCTGGCCGGATATCGCGCCAAGGACGGCAGCTACACCTACTGGGGCCAGGGTCCGGGCGATGTCAGTCTGACGGCCTACGTGCTCGGGTTCCTGACCAAAGCGAAGGAATTCGCGCGGGTCGACGAGAGCGTGATTCAGTCGGCCAATGCGTGGCTGGCGGGACGCCAGGCGGCTGACGGGTCCTGGAGCGGCGGCCGGACGGTGGATGGATCGTCCACCGGCGAGACGGCTGGCATCGCGCTGACGCTCGCCCGCGCCGGAGCGCGCGAGCCGGCGGCGAAGGCGCTGCGATACCTGGAGCAGCGCAAGCCCTCCGACGCCTATTCTACGGCTGCCACCGCTTTGTTGGCGTTGGAACTTGGCGAAATGTGTGCGGGCGGCACGGACTGCGCCAGCGGGTCGGCGGCGCCGCTTGCCTCGTCCGCCGGCGGGCGTCTCATCAACCGGGCGGCCGCGCCATGGCTGGATCGCCTGCGCCGGACGGTGAAGAATGGCGCCGGTCAAGCGCGTTGGGAGTTCGAAGGCGAGACTCCTTTCCACGGCTGGGGACTGCCCGGCCAACTGGAGGCCTCTGCGATGGCGGTCGAGGCGCTGCTGCGGGCGGGTGATCCTGGTGATGCCGGACTGGCCGACGATGGCCTCGAGTTTCTCCTCTACAACAAGGACGGATACGGCGTCTGGTATTCGGGACACACCACGGTCCAGGTCCTGGACGCGGTGCTGGCCGCCGCTGGGCGCGAACATCCGGCCGGAGGGAGTGCGCAGGTGGTGGTCAACGGGCATGTGGTGGGCCCGATCGAGCTGCCTGCCGCAGGTTCCGTCGGGGGCCCGGTGACGATCGCGATTCCTACGTTCCTGCACGCGGGCGCCAATCGCATCAGCATTCAGAACGCGGGCGGCGCGGTGATGCGCGCGCAGATGGTCGCCACGTTCTACGGACCGTGGACCAACGGGGGGACGGCCGATCTTTCGTCGGCCATTCGGATGCGGGTCGATTTCGATAAGACACGGGTGCGCCTCGGCGAGAGCGTGACGTGCCGGGTGGACGTCACTCGGCGGCGCGGTAGCGGGATGCTCCTGGCGGAAATCGGGCTGCCTCCCGGCGTGGATGTGGACCGGGGGTCGCTTGAGGAGGCGCAGCGCAAATCGGGCGGTTGGCTCAATTCGTTCGAGATTCTGCCCGACCGGGTGGTCGTGTACCTATGGCCTGCGGAGCACGCGAACTTCAGCTTCAAGTTCCAGCCGCGATTCGCG
>PMTT01000628.1 GCA_003167275.1 Bryobacterales bacterium
AAGCATCCAAAGGCCTTCAACTGGCATTACACTTTTGTGACAGAAGCCCGAATTTCAGTTGGCAATGCGGCTCATGAATGTGGGTGCAACTGATGAAGAGGTTGTACGCATCTACCGACATTGGTGTGCGAAGCATGGGTTACGGGCAAAGATAAGATTTGTGACGCACGTGATGCCCGCTGCTAGACGTGGAACTGCCGCCTACATAGCTGATTGGAACGCAAGACTGCCGAAAAGACGAAAGCAGGGGACAACGCGCCAGCAGATCTTCGAAGCGATCCGGTCAGGCGCCACACAGCCAAAACAGATTGCTCGCGGCACGCAATTGAAGGGCAGTTCAGTGCGGATGCAACTGAAGCGACTGACCAACGCGGGACACCTCGTCAGAGCATCTCAAGGATATGCCATTGCGAGCGATTACAGCCCCGTAGACGCGTCGATTGATCGGGAGGTAGCCAAAGACCATGGAGAGTGACTGAGCGAACTGGGCGGCAGTAGGTCGTTGTAGCCGCCTGCGAAGTATTGCGCCCGGAAGTCAGAGTTTAAGGCGATGGGAATGTGCACTGCTCTGTTTGCACATGGAGTCAAGGGAGGCGCACATCCGTTGAAACATGGTGATGTCGGTGGCGGTGAAAAAGGCGGCCATTTTGGCGGCGATGGCGGTCGCTGGGTACCAAGCCTGTCAATGGGAGCCAGCGTTTCCCTTTTACCTATGGCAGTTCCAGAATTCCCAATCCGGTTACGCACACATGGCAGCCTCAGCGTCCTCCGCGACCGTTGGGCGGCGGCATCTGATCTTTGGGAGCCGTGGGTCCGGCTGAGCAGGGGACCGGCGTCGCGATTTCGGCGGACGGGAATACGGCCGTCCTGGGGGGACTTGCCGACGACAACAATGCAGGAGCAACATGGATCTTCACGCGGACTAATGGCGTCTGGAGTCAGCAGGGCAGCAAGTTGGTGGGCACCGGCGCAATCGGGTCTGCCGAGCAGGGTTGTGCTGTCGCGTTATCCGCCGACTCCAACACGGTGGTCGTTGGAGGCCGCACCGACAATCAACACATGTGAGCAGCGTGGATCTTCGCAAAGACCACGGTACCTGGGTTCAGCAGGGGAGCAAGTTGCGTGGTGGAGACTGGCAAGGATTCGTTAACCTTGGGTTTAGGGGTCGCGATCTCGGGGGACGGGAATACGGTAATAGTAGGCGGGCCTTATGACAGCGCCGTGGGAGCAGCGTGGGTCTTTACGCGGCTGGACGGTGTCTGGAGCCAAGAGGGCAATAAGCTCGTAGGCAACGGCTACGTGGGCTTTCCGGGGCAGGGCTTCGCGGTCGCATTATCGGGGGACGGGAACACCGCCATCGTGGGAGGCAAGTTCGACAACGGTGCTGTAGGCGCGACCTGGATTTTCACGCGAAGCAACGGGGTCTGGAGCCAGCAAGGCAGCAAATTGGTCGCTCGTGGTGCCCAGGGTCCCAACGTCCAGCAAGGCTACACCGTCGCGATATCTGCGGATGGTAGCACCGCGCTCGTCGGAGGACCATTCGACAACAACTCGATAGGGGCGGCATGGGTGTTTGTCCGCCGTCAAAGAAGACGGGGTCCGTACCCACGTGGCATCGGGTCCGCGCACGGTGGAACAAAAACGGGTGTCAGATCAGCAGCGCCAACTTCAAACTGAACCACTGCCGGGTTTTCAGCGCTGGACTCCCTGCGGGGGCACCTTCTTCGGAAGCTCTTACCTGTAGGCGGCGTGGTCGATGGTCACCCGGAAAAACTCACCGTCGGTCTCAAACAGGTTGGTCCCGAAATACCAGCCGATTCGCAGCCGGGTCGGAATGGTATAGCCACCAAAGCTGGCTTCTTGCTCGGCAACACCGCCGAAGGACTCGTAGCGGAATTGGCCGCCCCGGATTGCCCCACCGCTGCATCTGCATGTTCTGGAGCCGACCATCGGTGGTGACGGTGAGCGCCATCTCGCTGGTTTCCGCTCCAACGGCGAGCCGGACCTCCGGACGCACGGCAACCTTGCTGGTCCACGCCACTTCATCCCGGCAGAGCGCCGAGGGCAACCAAACCGACTCGGCCATCACGCGACCGGCAGCAGAGCGAGTGATCTCAGGACCAGAAGCGGTCATGATTGGGATGATTCCCAGCAGCTTCCACCGCATCTCGCCTGCGCCGTCCAAGAGCCGGTCGAATCCGGTGATCGGCATTCCGTACATTCGCACCGTGGCCCTCCAGATCATTCCACGGCCACAGTGGATCACCTGCTCTGCCGTGAATGGAAGCCAGCGCCCCAGCTTGATTTCGCCGTGCATCCGCAGTCGGACCGCCGAGGCCAGCGGCGTGCCAGGCGTGATGGCGTGGGCAAGATAGCGCCGGGCAGCTTCTGGAAGGCCGGGAAGGTGGCCGGGCTGGAAAATGAGCTGGCTGGGCGGAACCGAATTCCACAATTCATCGAGCGATCGGTCGCTGGCCATTCGGTGCCACCGTGCCAAGTATAGACAAACCGAGGCAGGTGAAAGGGAAGCTCAGGACCACTAGCCCAGGCGATCCATGTACAAAAACATACATTCAGGTAAAATAGGTTATATGCCTGAGACCACCATCATTCCAAAACATCTGGTCGAAATGGCACTGCGCGTCCTGGTCGCCTGGACTGATGGACGCAGACCGCCTTCAACCGATCTGGACATTCTCAAAGAGGCGTTCCCCTCGTCGGCGCATCTGCCGGATGACGAGCTTGCTTGCCAAGTCATCCACGATCTGAGCGGAATAGCATTCCGGGAACCGACCCTCGCCGTGACCGCGTCGCCTGTGATGGAAGAAGTGGCCTGACTTACGGCGGCGGCGAATACAGCGCGGCCCGAACGCATGTTGAGATGTCGCTGCCGACTCGAAGGCACTATAGAACCATCCGGTTCGTGCGGCGCAAGAGGAGATTGATGGCAAGATCACGTTACTTGTCAGTTTATCTACTACACGGCAAAGGAGGTTGGCCTGGCGGTTCAGTCTTGCAATTGGAAGCCCTTCTTCGGGAGTCCTTCCCAGAACCCCGGTACGAACGCCCGTCCTTGCCTCACGGTCGAGAAAAAGGTGAGCAGGTCGCGGAACGCTCGGTGGATTTCCTACGCGAACTCCTGGTTGAGCCTCGAGCGCTGCTGGTCGGGATCAGCCTCGGTGGTCTTGTCGCAGCCAAGTTGCAGGAGACAGGCCGAGAAGATCTCCATGTCATCTGCATCAGCTCGCCAACTTGGGCAGATGGTGTTGAGCTGCAGCAGAGATTGACGCACCGATTGGCGCTCTATTCATCCCGAGATGAAGTGATCGCCGGACGAACATCGCGATGGCCCAATCTCGCTGAGGCGCACGACCTTCCATGGCTAAGCCATGACACAGATAGTCATAAGGAGGCGCTGGCCCGCCTGATTGTTCCGTACATGAGTGATGCCGATCAGTCCAGGGAAGGCCGCGAGGCGCACCGGATGTTTTTAACCGGCACCTGTCACAATCGTGGGGAAGCGAAGGCAACCGGCCTCCCGAAATGACCGCTGGCCGTTCCCAGCTCTGGTGCCTTGGCTGTTCGCGGTCACGGCGACCGGCGGGAACACTTCACGAGTCCTTTGCGTATCTGTTTCTGGAGAACGCAAATGTTCTGCACAAAATGCGGTGTCCAACTCCGCGACGATGATCGATTCTGCTCGCAATGCGGTGGCCGAACGGCGGTCGGTAGGGTAGAGGCTCCACCACGCCCACTGCTACTAGACAAATACAACAAAAAGATCGCCGGGGTGTGCGCCGGATTCGCACGTTATTTCGAGGTGGATGTAACGCTGGTCCGCGTGTTCTGGCTGGCCATCGCGCTCACAACCGGCATTGGATTCCTCGCCTACTTGGCCGCGTGGATCATCATGCCGAGCGACCGTCCTTCCGTCTCCTTTTCGTCACCGGGATACCCGTGCCATCCATGAGCACATACAGAATCGGCACCGGTTCTCCCACCACGATCGGTAAGTCCAACTGTACGGCGCGTTGAATCTCTTGCTGCTCTCTGGCGGCGATGTCCTCCCCGATGGCCTCCGCCGTCCGCTCCACTGCCTTGGTCGTCACCTCGATATCGGCCAGCAGTTTCAGTTGCTGACGCCCCTGATCGAGGAGCCTGTTGACCGACCATAGCCAGCATGCGACGCACTCCAGGAGAGAGTTCCACGTCTTCGATATCCAGTTCGACATCGGCCGGAAATTGGCCGTTGTTACAGTTCTGGCACCAGTAGTAAGGCCGCGAAATCTCCACCTTGCCTACCGCCGTCAAGATCGGCTTGGAGCGCTGTTCGTGGTAGTGCGCTTGGTGGCCACAAGAACAAGGGAGGATCCGCTGGTCCGCCGCCGGGGCGGCGAATCGCAGCAGTTCGGTCAAGGCAGTTGCCCCGGCCTGATGCATGGCCGAGCGAACTGCCATCTCGATGGCTTCGAGATCGAAATGGCCTGTTTTGCGCTGGGCGCTGAAGATGATGCGCACTAACTGGTCTAGTTCGCGGGTGACTTCCTTTTGGATCGTTTGGAGCGTTTCGAGCGTTTTTTTCCCTGGGCCGACGGCGGGGTCTCCTCCAATGGCCGCACCTGGCAAATCTGTTCGTTGACATCCAAGAGTTGATCGCCGAGTTCCCGGAAACGCTGGCATTCGGCGACCTCGCGCTGTGCTTTGGCTAAACTGGCCGGAGAGGAGAACGTCTCAGTGACGGTTTTGCCATTCACCTTGCGAGTCAAGCGATAGTAGGGGCCATGGCCGGGATCACCGGTCTGATGGCAATGGCAGTTCGGATTTCCACAACGGCCCCCCGTTCCGGTAATCGAACCAGAGCGCATGTCCCCCAATTGGGCGATCTTGGATTGAACGGCGGCGCGACGGCTTTCCAGGTCTGCCAAAGAGTCTGGCATGTTCATCTCCTTTAGCCTAGCGTATTACTACGCTAGGCTAAAGGGCACAAAAAAGGGAAATCCGCCGATCGTCACTTTTATGTCGCGCACCCTCGCTGAACGATGATGCCGTGTCAGTTTTGTGGGATGATTATTCTATGACGATGATTGCCTGCTTTGACCAGCAGTTTGAGGAAGCGTTTCATCAGCCGCTAGTTTCCTTTCTACAAACCTTTCTACAAACGGCAGATAACCAGAGCGTCTTGAATCGTTAAGTTGTTCGTTTTGTTTAAGTTGCCGGCGTAGCTCAGTTGGTAGAGCATCTGATTTGTAATCAGAGGGTCGGGGGTTCAAGCCCCTCCGCCGGCTCCATAAAATCAATAATTTACAGGCAATTGCGTAACCAGGCCCAGCAGATCCAGAGACGCCCTTTGCACGATAGGCACGAGCGATCCTGGTTCTGCTCTGGCTCACCACCGCTCCACCGGCGTCACCATGCATACGCTCGTTGCGTTCGCTCCCAGGCTCGTCAGGTTGCACGTCTTGAGCGAAATTGCGGCAGGGTGGGGCGAGCAACGCGACGGCGGCGAGGATCAGTCGGGGGCAGTGGCAATAGAGCAAAGCGAGGAAGCCTCCAAAGTTGCGGCGCCGCGACGGCGCCGCGAAACCTACTGGAATCGATTCTTGCGCTACAATGGGGCGGGCGGAAATTGTCCAACGCCCACAGATTCGATGTGGCTTATACAAAAGGCTTTCGAAGAGAGAGGGAGCGCATAAGGCACTTTGCGCTACACGGAGATGATTTCGGCGTGGCTGAGGAATCAGAATATGAGTTGATGGCGGATTCCTTCATCGGCGGTTTGAAGTTTCAAGGCGTGCTGGAATGTGCGCGTAAGTCGCCGGGCGAAATCATTCGATTCGATCCGGCGACAAATGAGTTTGGTGTGGCGACGTATGATTTGGTGATTTTGACTTACTTTAAAGCCCGTCCGTGTGCCAGCATTCCGGCAGGGCAACCGAGAGTGAACTGCCATGGAGAAAAGGACAACATGAGCTACTTCCGAAGGAGTGTGCAAAGTGACCTACCTATGTCCTGTCTGTGGATTCAGGATGGAGGATCCGCCGAGCGATTACAACATTTGTCCATGCTGTGGAACTGAATTCGGATACCACGATGCTGGTAGGACATATGAGGAATTACGTTCTGTTTGGTTGCATTCTGGTGCGAACTGGTGGAGCCCTTGCGATTTGCCGCCCCGTGGTTGGAATGCATACCAACAACTCATCACGGCGGGCATGAACGTCACGATGGCCACAGAGCAGTCGAAAATTTCCAGCGGAGATGCGAGCGCGTACCTCCAGCCCGAGCGCACTCTTGAGTTCTCCTACGTCAACCCGCCGCTCACGACCGCGAATCGAATGCTTCCTGCCGCTTAGTTCACTATGCCAAGACTACTTGTATTCCTCCCGGCGGAAAAAGTCTTTGTGGATGGTGAAGACCACCGCTGGCCATCATTGGAGGTCTAGGCGGCGTACAAGTGCCCGCGCTTGGCGCGCTGCCGGAGGGTACCGCGGCTCCATTTCGTTGGTCCGCACTTTCCATATGGAGGAGCGAGCCAAGTGATGAGGGTCTCACCTTCGAACAGAGAGTGCAGTTACGCAGTCCTAGTGACCGCGTTCTTGTTGACGGAAAGGTGCAGTTTAGCTTTGCTGGGGTCAACAATCCAGTAGGAACGACCAATCGAGTGCGCCTGAGAGTGCCAGGCTTTCCGTTATCGGAGCCGGGCGAGTATACCTTGAGGTTGAGCCTCCGGGCTGTGGGGCAGGAGGTCTGGAGCGAAGTAGCCGATTACCCGATCGTCGTTTCGCACGTTGATCCAGGCCATTTAACCTAAAAGCGGACCCAAGGGCACGGTTCAGACTAGTGACCAAATGCCCGCAGAAGATCGGCACTCGTCGCGCTTGGGCACCAGTACTTCTCGATGTATTCGATCATCAACTGCGTGCCGGCGTCGTGACTCACGTGGGGCGGATCCTCCGGATTGTACATGGCGTCGGTCAGGTCCCGTACGAGAATACATCGAATGCCCAGCGCGGTCATTCTCTTGATGGCGAACGTTCGATTGAGGACACACATGTTCGTGTGGACACCCATTACCAGCAGGGTACGAATATTGCGGTTTCGGACGAAACTGTAAATCTCCGCGCCATTGTCGGAGATCACGTCCGATGCGTCGATACGCAAACCGGGATGCTCACGGGTCCAGGCTTTGTAGAACTGGTCGGGCGTATCGCACCCGCCGCGTTTGTCGTCGATGGGGAGTGGAGGATCGGGCAGACTTAGCGGAGCCGGCGGATCGATCCTGGCAAAAGCGAGAATGCGTTTGCGCTGAGGCGCCTCCTGGTAGAAATCCATCGTTTCGGACGGTGCGTGAATGATCTGGATACCTCGCTTGCGGGCCGACTCCAGGAACGGCGCCATCTTCGCCACCAGGCCATTGACCCGCTCCGTGGCGCCCCGGCACCAATGTTTGTCCCACATGTCGCAGATCAGGACTGCGGTCCCTTCTGTGGGCAAGGATCGTGGCAGACTCACCTCGCTCCACTCTCCGCTGCCCTTGAACGCTTCGACGCGGGAGCGAAGATTCACCGTGATATCGGCGGCGCCGGCATGCCGCGGTTGGAGCGCCAGCAAAAGGAGCAGGAGCCAGCGTGCGGAATTCATGCGAGACATGCTATCACGACTGCAGGGCCGCTGCCCGGCAACCCACGCTGAATCAGCAACCGCCGAAACCGAGCCGCGACCGTGAGAAGGTGTGTAAGAAACGCCCGCTAGGCGGGCGAGGCAGGCGGAGACCGCCTGCCCCACAAGACCAAACCGAGCCGCGACCGTGAGGGAGCGTTGCCGCACTTGATGCGCGATTCCCCTGTGCTGTTTTCCCCAACTTAAATTGGTTACAAATTCCCGCCCCGCGACGTCCATTACTCAATCGTTCAGTCTGGAGAGAAACGTCCTATGAGACCAACCCGTTGGATGCCGCTGGCGCTCTTACTGCTGACGCCTGCCGGGCTTCGGGCCCAAAACGTCAAGTCTTCGGTAGTCCTGGACGCCATGAAAGCCGAAATGGCGCGCTCCCTGGAACACTTCAAGAAACTGCCCACGCCGCCTTACTTTCTCAGCTATGAGGTGCTGGAAACCGAGGAAGCCGCGGTCACCGGTTCCTTCGGAGCCCTGCTGAGGAGTTCGCCCGCCTCGCGCCAGAGGATCTTGAGCATCGACCTGCGGGTAGGAAGCTATGAGCTAGACAACACTCACCCCATTCGCGGGGCAGCCCAAATCGCGATGGATATTTTGAACACCTACCCATTGCCTGTGGACGACGACCCCGACGCCCTCCGCGCCATGATCTGGTACTACACCGACCAGCGATACAAACGGGCCGTCGAACAACTCATCTCGGTCAAGACCAACGTCCAGGTGAAAGCCGCCGAAACAGACAAGGCCGGCGATTTTTCACCCACCAAAGCCGAGACCTATTCCGAGCCGGCCCCGCCACCACTGGTCTTCGACCGCAAGTTGTGGGACGACCGTGTTCGCAAGTACACTGCTCCATTCCAGCGATTCGGCAACATCTATTCGGCCCGTGCCTCCATCAGCGCCGAACGCAACACGCATTGGTTTGTTTCGAGCGAAGGCGCGTCCATTCAGACCGCGGATACCGCCTATCGCCTCTTGATTCAGGCCTTCGCGAAGGCTTCCGACGGGATGGAATTGCCGCTCTACGAGTCGTTTTATTCATCGACGCCCGGCGGGCTGCCTGCCGATGACGCCGTGCTCGAAAAAGTGAGCAAAATGACCAAATCGCTGATGGCGCTCAAGAGCGCGCCGGTGATGGAGCCCTACGTCGGCCCGGCGATCCTGTCGCCGCGATCCACCGGTGTCATCTTCCACGAAATCTTCGGGCACCGCATCGAGGGCCAGCGCCAGAAGCGGGAAGGCCAGGCCATGACGTTTCGCGACAAGGTGGGGCAACTGGTGCTGCCGGAGTTCCTGTCGGTCTATTCGGACCCCACAGCGCGCATGTACGGTTCCACCGAGTTGGCCGGATATTACAAATTTGACAACCAGGGAGTGCGCGCGCGGAAAGTTACGGTGGTGGAGAACGGCATCCTCAAGAACTTCCTGATGTCGCGAGTGCCCATCGATGGCTTTCCCGAATCCAACGGCCATGGCCGCAAGGGTCCCTTCTACAATTCGGTGGTCGGACGCCAGTCCAACCTGCTGGTGGTGGCTTCCCAGACCCTGACTCCCGAGGAACTGAAGAAGAAGCTGATCGAGGAAGTCACAAAGCGCAAACTCCCGTATGGCTTGTATTTTGAGGACATCGCCGGCGGCTTCACGTCGGTGGGCCGCAATGAACCGAATTACTTTGAGGTCATCCCCATCATGGTCTACCGCATCTACCCTGACGGCCGCGAAGAACTGGTGCGCGGTGTGGACATGATCGGCACGGCCCTGACCGCTTTCAATAAGATTCTGGCCGCCGACAACCAGTCGGCCGCATTCAACGGAGTATGCGGCGCGGAATCGGGCTTCGTTCCAGTTTCGGCTGGAGGTCCGGGGCTTCTGTTCAGCGAGATCGAAGTCCAGAAGAAACCGAAGTCGCAGGAGCTGTCGCCCATCCTGGCGCCGCCGTTCGACGACAAATAAGGATCCATATGATGCATCGAATCCTGGCAACCATCCTGCTCTCGGCCGCTCCCGTGCTGGCGGCCGATGACCCTGTCGTCCGCGCCATGCGCGATGAACTGGCGCGTTCCATGAAGAAACTGCAACTCGAAAACCTGGGCAAACCTTACTTCGTGGCGTACCGCGTCTTGGATTCCTCCTACTGCATTGTTTCGGCGACCTTCGGCGCGCTAATCGGGTCCGGCTCCTGCGAACCTCCATCTTCCACGTCGCTTGGGCGGAGTGTAACGGTGGAAGTGCGGGTCGGCGACTATGCCCGTGACAACACCAATTTTTTCACTCCCATGGTCAACGCCGGCGTGGCTCGTCCTTTGGGCGGCGGTGGCGTCCCAAGGGCCCATCGACGACAGCTACGACGAGATTCGCCGGCAGTTGTGGCTGGCCACCGACAGTGCCTATAAAACCGCCCTCGATTCGTACGCCAAGAAGAAGGCCGCGCTGGAACACCGCACCCGCCAGGACGACGCTCCCGACTTCAGCCACGAGCCCGTCGTGAACCTGGAAGAGAACGATCCGCCGGCCGCCTGGACCAGGCAGGAGGCGGAAGCCACGGTGAAGTCGCTTTCGGCAGTGTTCCGCCAGATGCCCGGCATCGACAGCTCCGGAGTGCGGCTGAACGGTCAAAGGTGGGTGGCGCGCTATGTGAACTCCGAGGGAACCAGTTACGTCCGGCGGGGGACTTTCGTGTCCTTGCAGGTGAACGCCGATACCCAGGCCGTCGACGGAATGCCCTTGGCCGACTACGACGTGATGTATGCCACGTCGATGGCCGGGTTGCCGCCGCGCGACGAGATGGTGAAGCGAATCCGGGCGCTCGCGTCCCGCATCGACTCCCTGCGCAAAGCCCCCTTGCTGGAACGATACACCGGGCCTGTCCTGTTCGAGGGCCAGGCAGCCGGAGAGCTGTTCTTTCAGGCGTTGGGAGGCGCGCTGACGGGCGTCCCGCGAATCGTCGTGGACGATGCCCGGTTCGAAGGCGTCTACAACAACAACGGCGGGCTATTGACCAAGATCGGCACGCGTGTATTGCCGGAGTTCCTGAGCCTGAAGGATGCTCCGGCTTCTCGTGATTTCAATGGCCAGCCCCTCTTCGGCGGCTACCAGGTGGACGACGACGGCGTCAAAGCCGGCGAAACCGAACTGGTGAACAAGGGAATTCTGAAGACTCTGCTGCACACCCGTGCGCTGATCCCGAACACCACTCACTCCACCGCCAGCCGCCGTGGCCCCTTAACCAGTCCGTCCAACCTGCTGTTCACGGCGGATAAGCCGCTCACCGCGGAGCAACTCAAGGCTGAGTTGATCCGTACGGTGAAGCAACGGAACCTGGAATTTGGCGTGGTGGTGCGGCGCATGAGCAACCCGCAACTGGCGGTGAATCTCGCGCGGAGCCGCGTTATCGTATTCAGCTCGTCCAGCGGTCCCGGCAGCCTCCAGGTGGAACCGCTGTCGGAAGCCTACAAGGTCTTTCCGGACGGTCACGAGGAACCGCTTCGCAATGTGACCATCACCGGTCTGACCATCGGGGACTTCCGCAACATCCTGGCAGTGTCGGCGCCTTCGACCGTGTACACCGCGCCGGTGCGGATCATCAGCCGCGTCCCGTTTTCGGCGGTCGGATTCGTGCAACCCGCGGGGCCGCAGTTGGTCTCCGCCACAGTGCCCTCGATGTTGTTTGAGGATATGAGCCTGGATCGTCCCACCGGCGACATTCCGAGGCTGCCTTTCAGCACTCATCCCTATTTCGACAAGTAAGCCGACCACCCCTAACCGGTCGACAGCGATAGGTGCTACACCAGTCTGTGGAGGTGCCAGTACCATGGGTCTCACGCGCACATTGTGTTGGCTGGCGTTTTCTTCTCTGATCGCCGCCGCAGCTCAACCAGTCCGAACCACGCAGGTGTCCGCCGCGAGCGCCAGCTTTGCCTATACGTCTGACGAAGAGTGCGTTCAAAACGAGGTTCTCGTGTTCGCCAACATGCGGACAGTGGCTTCGGCCAAAGCGCCGAGCACGACCGCGGAAGTCACCTATTCCCGCCACCGGTACGACTATTGCGAGGATGCCGATCTGGGCACGGACATCGGCACTACCTTGCGGCCCGTGTTCTCCGGGGATTTGAACACGGCCTCGCTGAATACCACGATTGAGGGGCATACTGCCTCGGGGTCGGGAGTCACGATTTCGTTTGCGCTGGTGTGGGAAGGCAGGGGCGACGTCAAACGTCAGGCAATCCACCCGAAAAACGCCGGCGCGGGCAGCGCTAAGACGGTTAGCAGTGAGAACCTGAGCCGCAACGCCGTGGTTACCGGAACCGTGGACAGGCAGGACATTGCCGACTCGGTGGTGGGCGCCAGCCTGCACACCACCCGGAGGACGATTCCCCGTTGATTCCGCGGCCCGGCGTCGCCCAACCCCCGAGTTCCTGCGTCAACGTTGTCCCGGTGCGCGCGCGATGGGCTTGATGATCTTGCCGTCCGGACCAGTGACGGTGATGGTAACTTCGACCTTGTCGACCGAATTCAGCGGGAAGTAGGAATTGCGCGCGCGATGGACCACCCAGCAGCAGTATAGGAGGGCGACAATGCAGGCGTAAGCCGGGATCGAGGCTCTCACTGAGAATATCCTACCATCGTGGAGGAACATCAAGAAAAGGCTTTCACGCCAAGCAAGCACAAGTACCGCCAAGCAAGCACAAGAACACAAAAGGAAGAATGCCTGTGATCGGGTTTTCTTGGTTTTCTTGGTCTTGCTTGGCGGTTCGCCTGCTCTACAGGGCACAGACTGCAACACCTTGCAATCGCCACCCTTACCCTCTCACCGCCCAACGCGCCAAATCCGAGAACGACGCCGTTTTTCCCTGCATCAGAATCCCGATCCGGAAGATCCGCGCCGCCGCCCAGGCCATCCCTACGGTCCATGCCGCAATACCCACCAGTCCGACCCATGGCTGCCAGGCGGGAACTCCGCCCGGCATCGCCTGTCGCATCATCATCAGGAGCGGAGTGAACGGCGGGAACAGCGACAGCACGGTTGCGAATACGCCGTTGGGCTGCTGCATCACCGGGGTCAGGAGGAACATCGGGATCAACACGGGCGCGAACAGCGGCATGGCCAGATGCTGCGCGTCGCTGGGGCTCGCGCAGGATGCGCCGAGCGCCGCCGCCAGAGCGCACAACACCATCACTTCGGCCGCCACATACACCACGAACCACGGCAGCAGCCCCAGGGGCGCGAGGCCCATCATCGCCAGCGCTTGCAGAACGAACAGACCGCCGGCCACGTACACCGCGGAACTGGTCAGCGACAGCCCCACCGCCGCCACCACCTTGCCCATGATCAATTCGAACGGGGTTGCCGAAGCCAGCAGCATTTCAAATACACGCTGCATCTTGTCCTCGGCTACCGACCCCAGCATCGGGCCAACGGCGAACAGCACAATCATCATCAGCATGATCACCAGCACGAACGGAACGATGAAGCCTTCGACCTCACTTTTCTTATGCGCCTCCCGAATGCCACCGGTCTTCTCGTCTCTCGCAATCAGGCTCATGGTCTGCACCTTGGCCGAATCCAGCAGATCCGCAAAACGGCTGCGGTCCACTCCGAGTTGCGCCAGGCGGACGCGCCGCAGGCCGGTGTTCACGGCGCCCGAGATCCACTGGAGCGATTGGTCGATCCCGCCCGCGTTGGAGTAGTAGTCGACGCGGCTCGCTTCGGGCGTCTTATCGGGGTCCGCCACTTTCGGAGGGTGCAGCGCATCGTGGCCGATTTCGAGGAATGCGAACAACTCACGGCGGCGCACCCGGTCCGACAACTCCAGACGCTGCGCGTTCGGATTGGCATCGTCGGGGACGGCCGTTTCGAACACATACCGGGGATTCAACTGTCGTCCAGTGATCTTGTCGAAGAGATCGTCCGCGTTCTTCTCTCCGGCGGCCTCGATCACGGTCGCGGCGGCCACGCCGGTCCGATCCACGATCGCCACGTGCCGCTCCTGGATATCCGGCTTGGCCTTCATCACAGCGACGCCGATGAAGGAGCCACCTCCCATTACGGGAGCGATGACCAACGAGAACAGAAACGCCTTCGAACGGATCGCCGCCAGGTAGTCCCGCTTCGCAACCAACAGAATCTTACGCGTCATCTTATGCATCGGGCGCCTCCGCGGCCTCGTGGCCGGCAATCCGAATGAAGATGTCGCGCAACGACGGCTTGGTCACCGAGAAGGTGGTCACGCGGGTCCGCGTCACCAGCTCGCGCAGCACTTCCTGCGGGTCCGAGGCTCGTGACATCCGCAGCTCCTGCACATGCCCCAGGTCGCTGATCTTCTCCACGCCGGGGAGGTCCTGCAACACGTCGCCTCCGCCCGCGCTCGAAACGCGAATGGTGTCGTTGCCGTATTGCTCCTGAATCGATTCCAGGGTTCCGTCCAGCACCTTGCGCCCGCGATAGATCATCAGGATGTAGTCGCACAGGCTCTCGGCTACGTTCATGTCGTGAGTGCTCAGAATCACCGTGGCGCCGCGCCGCCGCAGGTCCAGGATTGCGGTGCGGACCCGATCCGCGCTCACCGGATCGAGACCCGTGAACGGCTCGTCCAGGATCAGCAGCTTCGGCTCCGGCACCACCGCGGCGATGAACTGCACCTTCTGGCTCATGCCCTTGCTGAGAGTCTCGACCCGCCGCTTCGCGCAGTGCGCCAGGTCGAAGCGATCGAGCCAGCCGTTCACTTCCGCGGTGACGTTGCGGCCGCCGCGCAACTCGCCGTGAAATTCCAACAGGGCGCGCACTTCCATTCTGCGATAGAGGCCGCGCTCCTCGGGCAGGTAGCCGATCTCTTTCGAGCTCTCCCCGCCCGCGTCTTGCCCGAATACGCGAATGGCGCCCCGATCGGGATAAAAGATGTTCACGATCATCCGCATGGTCGTGGTCTTTCCCGAGCCGTTCGGCCCAATGAATCCATAGACAGACCCTTGCGGAACCGTGAGCGTCAGGTCGTCGACCGCCGTCACGCTGCCGAAGGTCTTGGTTACCTCGCGGACTTCGATAGCCTCCATCGCGAAGATAGTAGCAGATGGCAGTGTCTAATGCGTCATCGCGTAAACCATGTAATTCACGCCGATGCGGATTCCCAGATCTGAAAACTTCACGGGGTACTCCGGATTGTCCGCGTGCTCCCAGGAATCGCCCAGATCCATGTTGTGGCAGATGGCCACCATCAGCCGGCCGGTGTCGTCAAAAATTCCCCGCCAATGCGGGTCCTTCCCGGTCTCGCCCTTTTCGTAGGTCAATCCGGTGTCCAGATACAGCGCGCCAGGCACCTGGTAACGCGAATCGAGATCGTACACGGTGTGGAAGATCGGTTCCTTCGAAGACAGGTCCACGATGGTGCGGTCGGGGAAGACCTTTCTCATGCTGGCGGAAAAGACGTCCCATTCAATGGCGCCGTGAAAATCGTCGCACATGAAGAAGCCGCCACGCAGCAGGAACTCGCGCATGCCCTTGGCCTGTTCATCGGTCAGGTCCCAGTGGCCCACTTCCACTCCGTAGAGGAACGGCCAATCGTATTGATCGCCATCGTCGAGGTCCACGGGCTGCTCCACGGAGCGGGTCTGGATGCGGGTCAGCCGGCGAAGCGCCTCGGAAATGTGCCGGTCCGAACGCGGGTAGTCCATCGTCCAGTTGGAACCACCCTCCTTCCAGCTCCCCACCAGCTCAAATCCGCCGTAGTAGCGGCCCACGGGCGGATATTTCAGCCGCGCGAAGGTCCACTCTCCGTTCACCTTGAAGTCCGGGGGAATCGGAAAATTCTCCCCGTATTCCACGCCCGGATAGGTTCGGAACGGCCGCTGGAACGCGTACAACGCGGTTATGAGCAGACAACTACCGGCAAGGATGGCTCCGGCACGGCGGAGTGGAATTGGATGCAGCACTTCTCTCTACGTCCAGGATACCATCGGCGCCGTTATGATATGGTCTTGCATATGGCATCCCATGGTTCCATTTCCCGCCGATCCTTCCTGGCGGCAGCGGCCGCCGCGCCGCTGGTCTCGGCCGCGCCGCAGGCCACCCACATCCCCGTCGGCCTGGAGCTGTACTCGGTCCGGCAGGACCTCGCCAAGGACTTGAAAAGCACCGTGACGGCAGTCGCCAAAATGGGCTATGAAGTGGTGGAATTCTTCTCGCCGTACTTCAGTTGGACGCCGGACTATGCCCGGGAAGTAAAGAAGCTGATGGACGATCTCGGCATCCGCTGCAACTCCACTCACAATGGGGCCAATGCCTTCACCGGCGACGGCATCTCCAAAGCCATCGACCTGAACCACGCGCTGGGGACCAAATTCGTCGTGATGGCCAGCGCCGGCAAGCTGGAGCCCGGTCTCGACGGATGGAAGAAGCTGGGAGACACCATCACCCAGGCCTGTGAGAAGTTCCGGACCGCCGGTTTGCGGGGTGGCTATCACAACCACCAAACAGAGTTCACGCCGCTGGAAGGCAAGCGCCCCATCGAGGTGATCGCCGCCAATACCCCGAAGGACTTCATGCTGCAGCTCGACGTGGGCACCTGCGTCGAGATGCACTCCGACCCGGTCGCCTGGATCAACGCCAATCCCGGCCGGATCAACTCCCTCCACTGCAAGGACTGGGCGCCGGGGGAGGGGAAGGGCTACCAGGTCCTGTTCGCGGAAGGGGTCTCGCCCTGGAAGGAGATCTTCCAGGCGGCCGAATCCAAGGGCGGAGTGGAGTACTACTTGATCGAGCAGGAGGGCAGCCGCTTCCCGCCAATGGAGACCGCCGAGAGGTGTATGGGCGCGTGGAAGCAGATGCGCGGCTGAACGGGGACTCTCCATGGTAAATGCTGAAGTTCGGGAGGCGCCGGCGGCGTCCGGTGGGCATCCGACACAATTCGCCCGCTACGCCTGGGGCGTGCTGGTGTTCAACCTGGCGGTGGTCCTTTGGGGAGCTTACGTCCGCGCCAGCGGTTCGGGCGCCGGCTGTGGCAATCACTGGCCGCTGTGCAACGGAGAGGTGACGCCGCATTCTCCCGCGGTGGCCACCATGATCGAATTCACTCATCGCGCCACCAGCGGGCCCATCGACATCGCCTTGGTGACAGTGCTGCTGGTGTGGGCCTTCCGCAGGTTTCCGCGCTACCATCCGGTGCGCCTGGGCACCGTGCTTTCCATGGTGTTTCTGCTGAGCGAAGCCCTGATCGGCGCGGCGCTGGTCCTGCTCGGCCACGTGGAGAAGAACGCTTCCGTCACGCGCGCGTATTCGCTTTCCACCCACCTGATCAATACTCTGACGCTGCTCGCGTGCCTGACCCTAACCGCGTGGTGGGCCGGGGGCAAGCCGGCCCTCGGTGCGCGCGGGCGAGCGGTCTGGTTGGCAGCCGTGAGCCTCGGGGTGGTGATCGTCCTTGGGGTGAGCGGAGCTATCGCCGCGCTGGGGGACACGCTATTCCCCGCCCAGTCGCTGGCTGCAGGGCTGGCGCAGGATTGGGATCCGTCGGCCAACATCTTTTTGCGCCTGCGTGGCCTGCATCCGCTGGTCGCCGCGGGGGCGGGCGCATGGTTGCTGTTCTACGCAGTCTCCAGCGCGTCCCGGCGGCCGGACGTCCGGAGTCAGGCTTGGACCATGGTGGCTTGCCTGGGTGCCCAGATCCTGACCGGCGTGACCAACCTGTTGCTTTTAGCGCCAATCTGGATGCAGATGGTCCACCTGCTGCTGGCCGACATGCTGTGGATCTCGCTGGTCCTTCTTTGTGCTTCGATGCTGGCGACCCGCATAGAATCCGTATAAAGTTCCAACGGGATTCGGCCGATAAACTCAGTAATGCGCTGGATCTTGATCCTGATTGCTTCTGGACTGATGGTTTCGGACGTGCTCGCCCAAACTGCGCAGTTGCCTGACCACCCGTTGGCGCCCACCAGCCCCAACGCCGCGATTCCCGCTGCGTCCCCGCCCGCGCCTGGGGATGCGCGGCGGACTGTGGGCAAAGGCGCTGGAGCTCCCGCGACGTCATCTACCTCCGGCCAGTCGTCTGCGGATTCGTCGCTGCCTGCTCCAAAGGCGGGACCTCCTGCTGCTTCCGCTGCGCCCGCGCCCGCAGATCCACTGCGGACTGTCGGCAAAGGCTCTGGACCTCCCGCGACGTCCCTTACGCCCTCGCAATCGTCTACGGATCCGCCGTCGCAGCCTCCCAACGCAAAGGCGGGACGTGCGGCCACTCCGTCGTTGTCCCCACATTTGCCGGCTGACCCTATGCGAGCGGCCAGGGAGAAACAGCAGGCTGCCATGGCCCGCCAGTTCGAATCGGTGCGGAAGCAGGCGGAGAGCGTGGGATCTTGGATGGTGCCGGGGCGCGGCGTCGAGGCGGCCCCTCCGAGCGACCCGCCCGAACCTCCTAAACCGGCATCCAGCGATGCGCAGGCGGCATCGAAAGCGCCCTGTGACCCGATGGGCGAAGCCACTGTCGCTCCGATCATCGATGGAGCGGCCAAGGCACAGAGCGTCTCCCCCAAACTGCTCAGGGCCGTCATCGACCAGGAGTCGCGATTCCATCCGTGCGCGGTCTCTCCCAAGGGAGCCAAGGGAATGATGCAACTCATGCCCGACACGGCGGCGGAGTTGGGGGTGAGCGATCCATTCGATCCGAA
>PMTT01000063.1:0-2620 GCA_003167275.1 Bryobacterales bacterium
GCCGGTACCCCGGACCCAATCACCGGGTTTGTTGTCGATCTGAAATGGTTAAAAGATGTGATTGAGCGCGAGGTGTTATCGGCGTATGACCACCGCCATCTGAACCTTGAGGTTCCCGAGTTTAAGACAGCCATTCCGACGACCGAAAACATTGCCATTGCGGCATGGAGGCGTCTGGAACCTTCGCTGGCCGAGGCTGGAGCAGCGCGCTTGAGAAGAGTCCGGGTCTATGAGACGCCGGAGATTTTTGCCGAATACAGAGGGGAAGCATGAAGGCGTACTTTGGTCGACGGTACACGTTGAGCGCCAGCCACAGGCTGCATTCGGATGCACTCTCGGAAGAGGAGAATCGTGCAGCATACGGGAAATGTAATAACCCGCACGGCCACGGGCANNACGGGCATAACTATGTGGTGGAGCTTCTGGTTGGAGGGCAGGTTCAAGCGGAAACTGGAATGGTGATCGACTTAGCGGCATTGGATGAAGTCGTGCGAACAAGAGTGCTTAGCCGCTTTGACCACACGAATCTGAACCTCGATCCGTTCTTTGAGAATCGAGTGCCGACGACTGAGAATCTCTGTAAAGCCGTCTTTGGATTGCTGAAGACCGCACTTCCGGTTGCCAAGCTGGAATACGTGCGGGTAGAGGAGACGGAGAACAACTTCTTTCAGTGTTGGGACACGGATGATGAGGATATGAGCCTCATGGAGCGTAGGAGCAGTTAGAGGCACAACGCCTAGAATGATCGAGCTGGAGGACGAAAGAGATGGCGCAAACGATCGCAGTGAGTAAGCCGGTTCGGCGGGTAGCGGCGGAGGGACTAAGCGAATTTAGCACCCAGGAGATGTATCGCGAGATCCTTAGCCGATTGGGCGAAGATCCCAACCGGGATGGTCTGGTTGCGACTCCGGCAAGAGTTGAGAAGTCGATGGCCTTTTTGACCAAGGGCTACAACGAGGATCCAACTAAGATTCTGCACGGCGCGCTCTTCGATGTGGACTACGACGAGATGGTCATTGTGAAAGATGTGGAGATGTTCTCGCTCTGCGAGCATCACATGCTGCCATTTTTTGGTAAGGTCCATGTGGCCTATATTCCCNAAGGCAAGGTGATCGGACTTAGCAAGATTCCGCGGCTGGTCGAAGTCTTCGCGAGGCGTCTGCAAGTGCAGGAGCGGCTCACGCGACAGATCGCGGACGCAATCCAGGATGCGATTCATCCCCAGGGTGTGGGAGTTGTGATCGAGGCCCGGCACCTTTGCATGATGATGCGGGGCATCGAGAAGCAGCATTCCTCCACGGTCACTTCGGCGATGGTTGGCTGCTTCCGCCAAAAGGAAACCCGGTCCGAGTTTCTCTCGCTTGTTAGGCAGCCAGCTTCCTACGGATTATGAACCGTGGACGAAGTTGCACTAGAGTTGTTGGGTGAACGGACTTCTAGTCATCGATAAGCCAGGCGGCATGACCAGCCACGATGTGGTCTCGAGGCTCCGCAAGATTACGGGAGAGCGTTCCATTGGTCACCTGGGCACGCTCGATCCCATGGCCACAGGCGTCCTGCCTCTTCTCATCGGCCGCGCCACGCGCCTTGCGCAGTTCTTTTCGACGGCCGAGAAGAAATATGACGCCCGCGTCCGCTTCGGGTGGGCCACCGATACGTACGATCGCGAGGGCGCGCCGGTTTCCGACCCGGTCAATCCAAGCTTCTCGCGCGAAGAGCTCGAAGCTGCCCTGGCACCCTTCCGAGGGACCTTTCTGCAAACCCCACCGCCATTTTCGGCGAAAAAAATTGCGGGCACGCCGGCCTACAAGCTCGCGCGCAAGAATATCCCTGTAAAGTTGTCGCCAGTGGAAGTGCAGGTCTTCGCGCTGGATCTGGATGAGTTCGACGGTTCATCAGCACGGATTCGCGTTCACTGTTCCGCCGGAACCTACGTGCGCGGCATTGCTCACCAGATTGGCCAGGAGCTTCGCTGCGGGGCATTCCTGGAATCATTGCGACGTGCGGCTTCCGGCGAATTTACCGAAGAGCAAGCCGTCTCTCTGGATGAACTGGCGAAGCTCGCCGCAGCCGGCCGGCTGCCCGAGGCCCTGATTCCTGCCGCGCGGCTGCTGCCTCAGTTCTCCAGCGCCTCCGTCGACCTCCTAACCGTCGGCCAAATCCGGCAAGGCAAGGACTTCCGGCTCTCGCCGTTCCTTCAGACGCCCGCGTCAAAATATGTAAAGGCAATCAGCCAAGAAGGCGACCTGGTGGCTATCGGAGAAGCGCGGCTCCCGCATCTTTACCATCCCGTCCTGGTTTTATGAGACGAATGAAGCAAGTTTAATTCCCGTCCCAATCATTGGTCCCTGCGCTTGGTTTATGATTCAAGTGTGCGGCTTGGTCTCGCAACATTTCTAATTTTCGCAGGGGCCTGGCCAACACTCCCGGCCTGGGCGCAGGAGCCGGATTTGTCGAAGCCCGACAGTCCTAAGACCGAACCGAAGTATGACGACACCTTCTCCGGTTCCATCATAGAACTCACCACCTCAAAAATCACGGTCTCGCGAAGCATCCTTGGAAAACCGGCTGAGAAGCGCGTATTCCTGATCAACTCCGACACGCGCATCGAGGGTAAGCT
>PMTT01000063.1:2736-2917 GCA_003167275.1 Bryobacterales bacterium
CTTCCCTCGCCGATCTCAATGGGCGCAACCAGCGTAGAGTTGCTTCCCACGAATGCCTTCTTACCGATGCGTGTGCGATGCTTCTTTACGCCGTCGTAATTGCAGGTGATGGTGCCCGCGCCGATGTTGGCTTGTTCACCGATTTCCGAGTCGCCCAAGTACGCCAGGTGACTCGCTTTGG
>PMTT01000437.1 GCA_003167275.1 Bryobacterales bacterium
CCCAATGTGGTGGTGGTGAATGAAACCCTGGTCCGCAGATACTTCCACGGAGAGAATCCGATCGGGCGAACTGTGCAAACCACCGACGGGAAATTGTGGCGGACGGTAGTAGGCATGGTTTCCGACGTGAAGGGCTTCGGCGTGGATGGCGACCCCATACCCACGGTCTACCTCCCCTATCGCCAGGGCGACTGGAACAACGATGTCTATGTCATCGTGCGGACCGCCGTACCACCTACGGCGCTGGCCTCGGCCGTTCGTAAGGAGGTCCGCGTCATCAGCACGCGATGGGTCGTCAAGATCGATACGATTGAAGGGTTGCTCGCGGAATCAGTGGCAGTTCCGCGGTTTTACCTGGTGCTGGTGGGCGCGCTGGCCTCGCTCGCGATGGTGCTCGCCGCGATCGGGATCTATGGCGTGATCGGCTACGCGGTGGCGCAGCGGACCCACGAGATCGGCGTGCGGATGGCTCTGGGCGCCCATCGCGGGGACGTGATGCTCCTGGTGATCCGGCAGGGCCTGGCGATCGTTCTGGCAGGTGTGGCGGTGGGTCTGGCCGGTGCATGGGTGTCCACGCGAGCCCTCGAAAAGCTGCTGTTCCAGGTGCGTGCCGGCGATGCGGCCTCGTTCGCCGGCGCTTGCTTGTTGCTGGTGGCGGTGGCTCTGTTGGCGTGCTACCTGCCGGCGCGGAGTGCCACGCGAATCGACCCGATGGCGGCGCTGAATAGGTAGGGTATGCTTTAGCTTGCCCAGTGCATGAAGTTCGGACCTGAAGATCTTTTGGCGTCCGGCTCTGAGGCGAACCTTGGCCAGCCATTCCGCGCCCCCCCCCCGGAATCTCTGGGCAAGCTAAAGCATACCGTACGGTAAGATTGCAAGATGGAAAGTTACGCGCGCGGACCGCAGGGCACCGTCGTTAGATCCCCGATCGGCGATCTCTTCCTGGCGACGGCGGCTCGTTTCCCGCATCACCTGGCGGTCGTGTCCCGACATCAGAATGCGCGGCTCACCTGGGAGCAGTACGCGCACGAGGCGCTGCGGGCCGCGGCCGGATTGCGGGCTCTCGGGCTCGCTCCCGGCGACCGCGTAGGCGTCTGGGCCACCAACTGCGTGGAGTGGACCATGCTCCAGTTCGGATGCGCGCTGGCCGGGGTCGTCCTGGTGAATGTGAATCCGGCTTACCGCTCGCATGAGCTGTCGTTCGTGCTGCGGAAGTCGCGGATGAAGGTACTGTTCCTGCACCGCGAGGACCGCCGGACCAACTACCAGAGCATCCTGGAGGAATCGCGCGCTGGCCAGCCGTTGCCGCTGCGGGAGGTCATCTACCTGGACTCTCCCGACTGGCACAGCTTCCTGCGGGAGCCGGACGGCGTGGTCATCAGTCCCGACCCGGACGAGCCGGCCAACATGCAGTACACCTCCGGCACCACCGGCACGCCCAAAGGCGTCCTGTTGACGCACGTCAACCTGGTCAACAATGGCCGGTTCATCGGCCAGTACCTGCGGCTCACCGAGGAGGACCGGATCGCCATCGCGGTGCCCCTCTTCCATTGCTTCGGCTGCGTGATCGGGACCATGACGGCCGCCATGACAGGGGCCGCCTCGGTTCTGCCCTGCGCCACCTTCGACCCGCTCGCCACCCTGGAGGCCATTGAGCAGAGCGGTGCACCGCAGTGTACGGCGTTCCGGCCATGTTCATCGCGGAACTGCACCACCCCGAGTTCGCGCGGTTCGATCTGGCTTCGCTGCGAACCGGCGTGATGGCGGGCGCGCCTTGCCCCATCGAAGTGATGAAGCGCGTGGTCAGCGAGATGCACTGTCCGGAGCTGGTGGTCTGCTACGGGCAGACCGAGAGCGCTCCCGTGATCACCATGTCGCGTGTGGACGATAGCGTGGAGACGCGCTGCACCACGGTGGGCTCGGCNNGGCTGGCTGCACACCGGCGACCTCGCCCGGATGCGTCCCGACGGCTACTTCCGCATCACCGGACGGGCCAGGGACATGATCATCCGCGGAGGCGAGAACATCTATCCTCGGGAGATCGAAGAGTTCCTGTACACGCACCCCAAGGTCTCGGACGTGCAGGTGGTGGGGCTGCCGGACGAGCGCTTGGGCGAAACGGTGCTGGCGTGGATCAAGCTGAAGCCCGGGGAGACGTCCGACGAGGAGGAGATCCGCGCGTTCTGCAAGGCTCGGCTGGCGCATTTCAAGGTGCCGGCGTATGTGAGGTTCGTCGATGCGTTTCCGATGACCCTGAGCGGCAAGGTGCAGAAGTTCCGGATCCGCCAGCAGGAGATCGCGGAGCGGGGATTAGAGAAGGCGGCGGGGTTGGAGACGGCTTGACGACGACGTGGCGCGGGCACTCGTGCCTGCCGCGTTCATCGCATCGTTGAATTTTGTCACCTGGTCGCGCAACTTGTCGACGCTTTGGCCTGCGTCCACCAGCGCCGTCTTCACCATCGCGATCTGCTTCAGTTGGCTTTCGCTCGGGGCGGCGGCGAAGGACTCCAAGCCCTGAATCTGCTGGGAGATCCGCTGCAACAGCGCCGGCAGAACGAAATCCGGCTCGGGCTTGAGCAATTCCGCCTTTCGCTCGTCCGGCGACGGAGTGTCGAAGAAGTTCCGCAGCGCGAACACGGGCCGGATGTCGTCCAGCGTCTTCTTCAATGCGTCCGCCATCTTCTTCACGTCATCGGGAATCTTGGGAGCGTCGGGACGCTTCCAGGCATTCTGCAAGGCGGTGAGACCGGAGTCGGCTGACGTAAACCGCTTCCGCAGGGCGTCGGCCTGTTTGGTCATCTCCACCAGGTCGTCGATCGCCGCTCTCCGCTTCGCCCGGTCGGCGGCCGAAAACCAGGTGATTCTCGGATCTTCCTCCACCTTGAACTTCTTCACCGACCTGTCGGCGCGAATCGAGATCTCCACCGAGTAATCCCCTGGGTCCACCAGCGGACCGCCCGTATTCGGCGCGTCCCCACCGGCGGCGGCGAATTGCGCGGCCATGGCCTGCTCCTGCGCAGTAAGCGGCACCGGCCGGTCCGTGCGCAGTCCCCACACCACACGATTCACCCCGGCCTCCAAACTCGCGGGCTTGACCGAGGCGATGACCTTCCCCGCGGCGTCCAGAATCGAAATCTTCACGTCCTTCAAGTCCGGCTTGCCCCTGGTCCAAAAATCGATGATCGCCCCGGCCGGGGGATTCGCGCCGACGAAAACATCGTGCGCGTCGAAGTCCCGCTTGCGGGCCATCCGCCACATGGTCGCGGGACGTACATCGAATACTTGACAGTCGCTGTCGGCCACTTTGGCGGTCATCTGCTCCAGCGCGGAGATGCTGTCCAGGATCCAGACCGAGCGGCCATGTGTCGCAAGAATCAGATCGTTCCCGCGCGGATGGATGGCGATATCGTCCACCGGCACACGCGGCAGATTGTTCTTCAACTCCTGCCAGTTCTCGCCGCGATCGAAAGACACGTACAGGCCGAACTCGCCGCCGGCAAACAGCAGGTCGCGGTTCCGTGGATGCTCGCGAATCACGTGCAGGGTCCCGCCATTCTTCGGGATCCCGCTGGTGATGGCCTTCCAGGTCTGGCCGTAATCCGTAGTCTTGTACAAATAGATGTTGAGGTCGTCGGAGCGGTGCCCGTCAAACGTCACATAGGCGGTGCCGGGGTCGAAGGCCGAGGAGAGCACGCGGCTCACATACGTGCCCTTGGGGACTCCGGGGACGTTGGCCACCACGTTCTTCCACGTTTCGCCATCGCGGGTGACGTGCAGGTTGCCATCGTCGGTGCCGGCCCACAGGACGCCGGCGCGCACGGGAGACTCGCTCAACGTGGTGATGGTAGGGAAGGCCGCCACTCCGTCATTGCGCGAAAGCGTGGTTCGGTCCTCCACCTTGCGGCCCATGATGCTGAGGGTCTTGCGGTCCACGCCCGAGGTCAGGTCGGGGGAGACGCGCTTCCAGTTGTCGCCCTGGTCGGTGGATTTGAAGACGAAGTTCCCGCCGTAGTAGATGGTCTTGCGGTCGTGCTTGGAAATCAGCAGCGGAGTGTTCCACTGGAAGCGGTAGCGCGGCATCTTGTCGTCATCTTCGCGGGGGCGTATGTCGCGCGCCTCGTGGGTTCGCAGATCGCGGCGGGCCACGTTACCGTCCTGCGATTCGGCGTAGACGGTCCACGGCTCTTCGGGATCCACCTGCGCGTAGAAACCGTCGCCGCCCTGCACGGTGTACCAGTCCTCGTTGGTGATCCCGCGGACGTTGGTGGTGGCGCTGGGGCCGCACCAACTGCTGTTGTCCTGCAGTCCGCCGCAGACCTTGTACGGCTTGGCCATATCGTAGGCGATCTCGTAGAACTGGCCGATGGCGATCTGCTCACGGGCGTCCCACGAACGTCCGCCATCGCGGCTGAAGTGGATGCCGCCATCGCAGCCCACGATCATGTTGTCGGAGTTCGCGGGGTCGATCCAGATGGCGTGAAAGTCCACGTGGATGCGGGTCACGCGGTTGGTGACGAAGTCTTGCCGCCGTCCTCCGAGTAGGCCATGTTGACGCCCGCCTCCCAGATGCGCTGGTCGTTGTTGGGATCGATGCGCACCTGGCTGAAGTACATCGGCCGCGCGTTGGTGTTGCTCATCTTGACCCAGGTCTCGCCCTTGTCCTCACTGCGATAGATGCCGGACTCCTCGCTCTCCACCAGGGCGTAGACGATGTTGGGATTGCGGCGGTAGACGTCCAGTCCGATGCGGCCCATCTCGCCTTTCGGAAGGCCGTTCGAGAGCTTCTTCCAGGTGGCGCCGCCATCGGTGGTGCGGTAGATGGCGGTGCCCGGTCCGCCGCCGTTGAAGCCGAAGGCGGTGCGGCGCCGCTGATACGCCGAGGCGTAGAGCGTGTCGGGATTCATCGGGTCCATGACGAGGTCGTTCACGCCGGTGTCGGGATTGATGTAGAGCACTTTCGACCAGGTCTTGCCGCCGTCGGTGGTCTTGAAGACGCCGCGATCTTCGTTCGGTCCCCACAGCTTGCCCTGCGCGGCCACGTAGACCACGTTGGCGTTGGCTGGGTGGATCACGATTCGCGGGATATGCGCGGTCTCCTTGAGGCCCATGTTGGTCCAGGTTTTGCCTCCGTCCCCGGATTTATAGACGCCGTTTCCCCAGGAGGAACTCTGGCGGTTGTTGGCTTCCCCGGTGCCGACCCAGACGACGTCGGGCTCCGACTGCGAGACCGTCACGTCGCCGATGCTGGAGAGAGGTTGATCGTCGAAGACCGGCTTCCAGGAGATGCCGCTGTTCACGGTCTTCCACACACCGCCCGAGGCAGTGGCGGCGTAGACGATGTTGGTGTTGCTTTCGACCACCGCGAAGTCATCGATTCGCCCGCCCATGTTGGCGGGGCCGATTTCGCGGAATTTGAGACCCTTCAGCAGGTCGACCTTGGGCCCGGATTGGGCGAAGGCAGAAGTAGACAGGAGCAGTGCGAGAGATAGATAGCGCTTCATGGGTGTACCCGGTTCCTAATAGTGTAGTGCAGGGGGACATTCGGTGCGATGGTCAGGAAATGGAGCCGGGCCGCTCGACCGCGCCTGCCTTGAAATCAAAATCCGGCGTGACGCGAACAGGCCGACGGGGGCGTCGGCCGCGGACCAGGGGGTCCGCCCCACCAAGGGTGTTTTCAAGGGTGTTCCAAGCCCGCCGCGGTGGGCAAGGATAGGTATGAAAACACTGTAGTACAGGCATTCTTACCTGTGTTGGTTTCCAGGGCAAGAAAAAGCAACACAGGCAAGAATGCCTGTGCTACACAGGCAAGAATGCCTGTGCCACGTCTCACTTCGGCGCGGCAGGGGAGGGCGTGTACCACAGCAGAATCCCTTTGCCGATGCGCTCGGTCGGTGGGATTCGGTCGGTCCACGGTTGGGTAGTGATGGTGTCGCGAGTCTGGCCCATGGGGAACAGGGTAATCCGGGTGATGCTGGCGGCACTCCACCCCGGATCTGGTTGGATCGGGTTTAGAGGCCGGACAGGGGGAAACTCACCGCGTGCCTGGAGAGTCTTCATATAATCGCTGTTGAAGACGTCAAACGCCAGATCTTTCACGCCTAGCTCCTGGAGGCGGCGGGCCAGGCGCTTGGTGTCCTGTGCCCAATCGAGGTCGGAGTCTACCAGGATCTTCTCAGGATGGCTGCCTGCTAACTCGTTGAAGTACGCAAGGTAGTCCGGGTGGCTCAGTGCAGACGAGAGCACCAGCCAGACGAGGAGAGCGGTTACCAGCACCCGGCTGGTTTTGGACGACCACCACAGGTGCTGCGCTCCGACGCCGGCGATGATCGCAAGGCCCACTAAGGCCGGCAGGATATGGCGGATACCGAGATTGATGTGGCTGACGGCGATGGCGAAGAACAGAATTCCAAACGAATAGGCGGCCGGGGTGAGGTATGCTCCGTTGGACGTCCCACGCTGCTTCCAGCAGACCACGATTCCTGCAATTCCGAGGGGAATCAGCGCCAGGGGAGTCTTGACCATCAGCACCACCGGGTAGTAATACCACCAGCCCTTCACGCCGTATTGACCCAGCAGATACGACGGATGCCCGTTCCGATTGTGTTTGGCGATGTCTCCAATGCCCACCCAGAATTCGGGCGCGGGCACGTGACTGAACGAGAAGCGATACATGGCCCAGACCAACAGGCACGCAGACAACCCGACGGCGATCAGGGGAAGGAAGCGGGGCCGGCACCATTCCCGGAGCCATGCCAAACCGGGCCACTCCAGAAGCAGGTACAAGGCAACGGCTGCCAGGGTGGCGGCGGGGATAAATGCCAGCGACGAGAACTTCGAGAGGATGGCTGCCGCAAGGGCCACAGCGAAGAGAATGCTGCGCCAGGTGGACGGCCGCTCCGCCCAGGCGAGCATCGCGAGAAAAGCGGCGCCGATGGTGCCGGCGGCCGCCATGTCCGTAGTGGCCAGACCGGAGTGCGCCAATACCGGGGGCGTCATGGTGAAGCAGAGAGTCGCGAAGAATGCCGCGAGATCTCCGAAGCTGCGCCGGGCCCAGGCGTAGACCACCGCCGATGCGAGCCAGAAGAAGGGCAGGATTCCCAAGCGGGCGAGCGCCAGATTGCGATCGTACCTGCCGCCAAAGTCGAGAACGGCGCGCCCTTCGGTCGCCGCATTGGCGACACCGGTATAGCGCGCGCCGATCAGATACGGGCCCATCGCCGCCATCATGCGCGCCAGAGGCGGATGCTGGACTTCATATTGGTATACGCCCTTGTCCAACCACTCCATGCCGCAACCGATATGGGGGGTCTCGTCATTGGTGTCGTTGAAGACGGTGTACGTTGCCGCAATACGGGCGCTCGCAATGACCAACAAGACGAGACAAGGGACAAGAGAGCGATTATTCATGATCGAGTGGCGTCCATGGCGGTCTGCCTGGCATCCTGCGCGGGCGAGCTTTCAGTCTTGCGGCGGCTAACTTGGCACGGTTCGGCGCCGCCCGCCAGCCACGCGGGCGGACCGAACACTGGCTTTCTGCTGCTTACTCTTCGATGCTCAGTTCCGCCCAGCCGGGGAGCGTCGCGGGGCGGTTGCCCAGGAACACGATGCGGCGGGTCTTGGGGAACGGCAGGTTCGTGGAGAGCGCGCGGTTGTAGATCGAGAACTGCTGCAGGATCTGGCGATAGTCGGCGTTGGTGGTGTCGAGCCAACCGCTCTTCGAGAGCAGTCCGCCGCCCCAGCCAACCGTGAGCACGCAACGGCCATTTTCGCGGGCCTGGGCTAGCCGCTGTTCGAGTTCTTCCAGATTCTTGTCGAGCAATCCCATGCCGGCCCAGGAGGCGTACTGGCGCTGCAGGGCCAGCAAACCGGCGGCGTACACATTGACGGCGTCGAAGATCTTGGCGCGATTGAAGGATTCCGGCCAACGGACCGAGCGGCGAACGTCGGGCTGCAGGAAGAACGTCTTCTCGTTCCAATCGCCTTCGAAAGAGGTCCCGGGGACGGCCATTTCCGCAAAGGACGGGGTGCTCTCGTCGGGACGCGCGCCATCCACGGCGCCGCGTGGGCTCTGCTTCCAGCCGAGGGTAAAACCGGTGCCTCGAGGCTGCAAGGTAGAGGTGCGCAGGAGATAGACCTTGAACTCCGAAGTCGCGATGGGAGTGGAGTCGCCTGCGCCCACGAAGCGCATTTTGTTCGTGCCTGCGTTGCCGAGGGCCTGATCTTCCACGATCTCGGCGGGACGGCGCGGGATGCGCTCGCCGCTCTCGACCCGAGCCCGGACGTCCTGCAGCATGCCATCGCGCCAGTTCGCGAATACCATGCCGGTACGCAAGGCGCCCTTGATGGCGGTGCCCGGAATGTACGGTCCGGCTGCGCCCGCGGCGAAGGTGGGGATGTGCAGGCTTTCGCCCATGGCGCGATTCCAGTAGTTGGAATAGGCCGCGTTCTCGAACGGGATGCGGCGTCCGGCGAAGTTCTGCGCGAAGCCGCCCCAAGAGGCGAAGTCCAGCTTCTCGGCGGTCTTGAGCTGGGTAAGGTAGCCTTCCAGGCGCGGGCCTTTGGCCAGGAGCCGGAAGATGCGCCACTGGTCCAGGACGTTGACGTGGTCTTTCCAGACNNTCGATGGGGCTCAGCTTGCGTCCGTCACCGACCAGCAGCGGCGTTAAACATGTGAGGCGGTAGCGCATCAGCTAACCTCGGGAAGCGGGATGGAGACCGCAAATCCGGCGCGGAAGACGGGATGGGCGA
>PMTT01000624.1 GCA_003167275.1 Bryobacterales bacterium
TTCGTTACGGGATCGAACGTGGGGCGGACCGCGCCTGCCGGAATTTCCTGTTTCACGTGAAACGGACCAAATTCTGGCTGCGGGTGAAAATCTTCGTTATTTAGAATGAATAGCTTACGGGGAATTTGGGCGGAAATCCGGCTCAAAATGGTCCGGCGGCCACCGTGAAACATGCGGGGATGCGAGCGTGAAACGGGGGCGACTGGGGGAAGACCGCTCCCTCACGGTCGCGCCTCGGTTTGGGTCGGGACCAGTGGAAAAGAATCGCCCGGAAGCGGGCAGGGCAGGCTGCGACCGCCTGCCCCACAAGGTGACCGGCGGTTTGGGGGCCCTTCTATAGCTGTCTGAAATCGCCGGGCAGCGATACTCCGCGCGAGCGAAGTTGATAAATGACCATTCCGGCGAGCGTTCCGATTAAGACCGCGGTGAAGCCACCCTGGGCGTACATCGCCATCAGGTCTCCTGCCATTTGGTTCACGGCAAGCTTGATCGTCGTCGGAATGGCGCGAAGCAGTTCCATGGTGTCTTTCAAAGCCATCACTCAGGAGTCAGTTGATAGGACGGTGAACGAGGGTAAGTGCGTTACATGACTCTTAAGGGCTGTGCGGAGATCGCAACAGTGGGCAGAATACTTTGCGTAAACAAAAATGGAACTTATCCGCAAGCTAAGTGGGGCGTGGATTCGGCAGAAGACTGCGCCTGCTTTACGAAACTTAACAAACTTCGACTGGCCAAGAGAGGCGCTGGCCCCGTCAACCCGTCAGAGGCGCCGAGGAATTCGTGTTCCGTAAAGCGCCTTCGACGGCCACACGAGTGCAATAAGTCCGATCGGTGAAGAGCAGCAACTCCCTCAGACGATGTCTCCTAAGTGCTGGAAAGCAATCGGTTGCCGTGTGGCGCTGCGGAATTGTGGCGCGTACCAGGCCGCGAAACAGTGCGGCGATCTGCCGCATTCTATCGAACGCTCGGGGGCATCGTTGCCGCTCTGGCAGCAACACAGGCAAGAATGCCTGTGCTACAGCAGCAACACAGGCAAGAATGCCCGTGCCACGGTTGTTCTCTACTCAGAAGGAATCTATGTACCTGACACGCAAGATAACATCCCAATTATTCTGTACCGCGGGGCTCGCCCTGGTGTTGGTATTCCCAACGGCACTCTTGTCCCAAGATAGCGCCGGCCGGCATTCACGCTCTCTCATCACGGAGAAGGTCGACGAGAGCAGGCTGCGAACACTGGCGGGCAATACCCATCCCCAGGCAAACGCGCAGAACGATCGCGGCCCGGTCCCCGATAATCTCGCGATGGAGCATATGATCCTGCAATTACAGCGCCCGGCCGAACAGGAGCAGGCGGCGCGGCAGTTGATCGATCAACTCCACGACCCCAAGTCCGCGAGCTTTCATCACTGGCTGACAGCGGCTCAATTCGGCGAGGCGTATGGGCCGTCCCAGCAGGACATCGCCACTGTCACCGGGTGGCTCCAGTCGCGCGGCTTCACGGTGAATGGGGTGTCGGCCAGCGGTATGGCGATCGACTTCTCGGGCACGTCAGGCCAGGTAGGCCAGGCGTTCCACACGGCGATCCACTATCTGCAGGCAAACGGCCAGCAGCATATCGCCAACATGACCGATCCGCAGATTCCGGCAGCGCTGGCGCCGGCCGTCGCTGGGGTGGTCTCGATGCACGATTTCGCACCTCACGCGATGCACAAGCGCCACGCTAACTATACTTACACTTCGGGCGGATTTACGAATCAGGCTGTGGCGCCAGCCGATCTGGCTACCATTTATAATCTGACTCCGCTCTTCGCCGCCGGCACCACCGGCAAGGGGCAGACCATCGCGGTGATCGAGGATTCGGACCTCTACTCCGCCGCCGACTGGACCACGTTTCGCACCACCTTCGGACTGTCCCAGTACAGTTCCGGCTCCCTGACGACAGTTCATCCGGCGCCCGCGAGCGGTACGAGTAACTGCACGGACCCGGGCGTGGCGCGCGGTTCTTCGGCCGGCGACGACGCGGAGGCGACCCTGGATGCGGAATGGGCCAGCGCGGCGGCGCCCGACGCCACCATCCTGGTGGCCGCCTGCGCCAGCACCAGGACTACGTTTGGCGGCTTCATCGCGATGCAGAACCTGGTCAATTCGGCCCAGCCCCCGGCCATCATCAGCATCAGCTATGGCCAATGCGAGGTGGACAATGGGGCCTCGGCGAATGCGGCTTTCCAGTCGCTGTATCAGCAGGCGGTGGCGGAAGGCGTATCGATTTTCGTGTCGGCGGGGGATGAAGGAGCGGCCAGTTGCGATGCCGGCGCCACGGCGGCGACCCATGGGATCGGGGTGAGCGGTTGGGCGTCGACGCCTTACAACGTGGCGGTGGGAGGGACGGATTTCGGGGATCTGTACCTGGGGTCGACGGGCACTTACTGGAACTCTACCAACACTTCGACTTACGGTTCGGCTCTTTCTTATATCCCGGAGATCGCATGGAACGACTCATGCGCGGGCAGTCTACTGGCGAGTTACTTCGGCTTTCAGACGACTTATGGAGCCGCGGGCTTTTGCGGCAGCAGCACCGCCTCGAAGGACGGCCTGCTAACGGTCGGGGCGGGGAGCGGCGGTCCCAGTGGATGCGCTACGGGAACGGCGTCCTCGGCGAGCGTGGTGGGCGGAAGCTGCCAGGGATACGCCAAGCCCGCCTGGCAGTCGGGTGTGGCGGGAATTCCGAATGACGGGGTGCGGGACATCCCGGACGTCTCGCTCTTCGCCGGCGATGGCGTTTGGGGACATTATTATGTGACGTGCTGGAGCGATGTGAGAAACGGCGGGGCTCCCTGTACGGGCGATCCGAGCGGATGGGCGGGCGCGGGCGGCACTTCGTTCTCATCGCCCATCATGGCCGGGATACAGGCGCTGGTGAACCAGGCGGTGGGCGGCCCGCAAGGGAATCCGAATTACGTTTACTACCAGCTCGCCGGGCAGCAGTACGCATCCGGCTCGACCGCCTGCAATTCGTCGAATGGCAACGCGGCGGACAGTGGATGCCTGTTCTACAACGTGACTCTCGGCGATATCGCCGTGAACTGTGGCGGGGCCCAGGACTGTTACGGGGCTGCCAGCGTGGCCGGCAGCGGGCGTGGCGGGCGCGGCGGTCAGAGCGGAAACGGAGCGCTGTCCACGGCGGCCCAGTCGTTCTCGCCGGCTTATGGGACGGCTGCCGGATGGAATTTCGCGACGGGGCTGGGGACTATCAATGCCTTTAACCTGGTCGCGAACTGGAACAAGGGGCATTGAGCGGCAGGAGCGCATTGCGACTCTGGGGGACGGCGATTCGTCTTTCCTCCTCGCCGGGCCGTGTACGACGATGGTGCACCAGGCGTAGAACGATTATCAGAGCGGACTCAGTAAAGCTCCGCGGGCACTCCGCCGATGAGTTAGTTATGCAGGAACGCAGAACGGAAGTTCGCATGCTGTGCGCGGATATGGTGGAGGTCCATTGGAAAGACTTTACGGGCAGGAAGCGGCGGGCGATGGGTCTGCTGGAGGACATATCTCCCTCGGGGGCGTGTCTGCAATTGGAGACTGCCGTGCCATTGGGAGTGGAGATCTTTTGGGAATCTCCGAAGCAGGAGTTTACCGGGTTCGTGCAGTATTGCGTGTATCGGGAGATCGGATATTTTATCGGGGTGGAGTTTGACTCCAAGTCGAGGTGGTCGGAGAAGGCGTATCGTCCCCAGCATCTGCTGGATTTGAAGCGGCTGGTGGAGAAAGCGAGGAAATAGGGCCGGAGGTGGCGTAGCGGGTGAGGTCCGATGACTCCTCGTGGGCTGGTGTGCGAGCCGATCCGGATCTTCAACAATCTATCAAAGCGGGAGGACGGAGGGACCAATCGGGCGTGGATGCAATCGGGCGTGGATGAGTGCGCGAAGCAAGCCGACCGGGGGGTCGGCTGCGGACCAGGGGGTCCGCCCCACTTGGGGTTTACTTCACTCGGGGATTGCCGGTCACGGGCGGAGTGAGCTACAGTTTCAAGTACCATGCCTCGAAGCAGCTCTCTGGCGTCGGTCCATCTTGATGTAGGCGAAGAGCCGCGGGAAGACCCGCGTCAGGAACCGGATGCGCCGTTCCGCATTCTGGTTGCCGGCAATTTCAGCGGTGGAGCAAGCCGGATTCGCAAGCCTGTCCTCATCGATCGCGACAGTTTCGAAGAGGTGCTGTCGCTTTACGGCCCTGAAATACGGCTGGAATTCGCCAAGGCTCCGATCCCAGTCCGATTCCGCGAATTGGAAGACTTCCATCCGGACAGCTTGTTTGAGCGGCTTCCGCCTTTTCAGGCGCTGCGGGACATGCGACAGCAACTGGAAGAGGGAATCGTAATCCCTGCGGAGCCGGAGGTGAGCAACCTCTCGGGCGCGGATCTGCTCGCCTCCCTGATGGGTGAGGCTCCTCGATCCCCTTCCGCGGCGCCGGTCCGCAGCGCTTGGGACGCCATGCTGCACGAACTGGTGGCGCCCTACGCCGAGCCGAAGCCGGATCGCCGGCTGCCGGCCATGATCGCGCAGACGGATAGGGCGATCACAGGCGAGATGCGCGGCGTTTTGCACCATAAGGCATTTCAGGATCTCGAAGCTCTCTGGCGAGGATTGTTTTTTTTGATTCGCCGCCTGGAGACCAGCCAGGATCTCAAGGTCTACGTGTGGGATATGCCGCAAGCGGAACTGTCCAGCCCGGAGGGACTGGCAGCATTGCGGCGGGTCGCCGTGGAGGAGACCGTCGGCACGACGGGCGGCGATCCCTGGTCGGTGATTGCAGGGCTTTACTACTTTGGGAACGAGCACGAGGCCACGCTGGCCCAGATTGCTGCCATCGCTCGAGCCGCGGGTGCGCCGTTTCTTTCGGGAGTCGCGCCGGATGTGGTGGGCCTGACTCGCGTGTTCCAGACGCTTCGAAGGTCGTCGGATGCCCGTTGGGTGGGGCTCGCGATGCCGCGCTTCCTGTTGCGGCTGCCGTATGGCGAGAAGACCGATTCCACGGAGACGTTTGGATTCGAAGAGATGCCCGACCCGCCGGAGCACGAGCGCTACCTCTGGGGTAATCCGGCGATCGCGTGCACTTATCTGCTGGGCGAAGCTTTCACCCGGTATGGTTGGGGCATGCGGCCTGGACAAGTGAACCAGATTGACGGGTTGCCGGCCCACGTTTACCGGAAGGACGGAGAACCGGAGCTGAAGCCGTGCGCTGAAGTGCTACTGACACAAGGCTCGGCGGAGATCCTGCTGGATCTGGGATTGATGCCGCTGCTCTCGATGAAGGGGAGCGACCGGGTGAGGCTGGCGCGTTTTCAGTCCATCGCGGAACCGCATGCGCCGCTGAGCGGCCGGTGGACAAGCTAAAGCTTGATGGAACGGTGGGCAAGCTAAAGCATGCCCCACGAAAGGACGGAGGAATCATGGAATCGCATGTCAAGGTGCTCGGCATTCTGCACATCGTGCTCTCATCGATGGTCCTGGTGGGGGCACTGGTCGTTCTGTTGGTGTTTGGAGGACTGGCCGGCATCGTGGGGATGTCGGACCAATCCAACAATGCGGCCGCGGCTGCACCCATCCTGGGCGGCATCGGTGTGATCATTTTCATCGCAATGCTGATCTTCGGGCTTCCGGGGCTGATCGGCGGGATCGGATTGTTGAGGCTGGCGCCGTGGTCGCGGATCTTGATGATTGTGATCTCGGCGATCGACCTTCTCAATATACCGGTGGGCCTGGCGATCGGAATCTACGGGCTGTGGGTGCTGACGAAGCCGGAGACCCAGGCGCTGCTGGATCGGCGCCGCTATCAGACTACGGGAGCAGGCTTCTAGCTTGCACACATCTGCTTATGTGTTTAATGGCTGGGCAAGCTAAAGCATACCCTACGTTACTGAAGCGCGGCGACGATCAGGGTTGGCATCGTGGGTTCCAGCGCGCCGGCCTCGTCCTCCAGCGTCACGGCTACTGCCGCGGTCGCGCTTAGATCCAACGAGCCGCGCTGGATGTGCATCGCTGTTCCATCGCTTTCGGATTGGAACAGGCCGGCGGGGACCGGCTTGCCGCCCTTGGGTATCACCCACATCTCATACCTCTTGCCCTTGGGCGCCTGCGGCAGGTTGGATGCAAACAGCAGGACGCCTTGCGCCGGGTTCATGAAGACCCTGCCTTTCGGGGGCGTGTTCTTGCCCGTGCCGAAGGAAACCGTGGTGGTGTCCGGCCCGTTGAGGATGGCGAAGGCTTCGCTCATCCTGGTGAGTTCCACGTTCTGCCGGCCCAACTGATCGCGCAGGCTGGTGGCGGTCAGGGCAAACTCGCGCTCCCTGCCGCTGAAGTAAAAGGCGGCGAACAACGATAGGGCGGTGGCCATGGCCAGGAAGGGCGCCCATCCGAACCTCCTCTGTTCCACTCCGACCGACGCCAGGATACGGCGCCGCAGCTTCGGAGATGGCGCGGCGGGAGGCGCTGTGCCACCCAGGAAGGAGGCAATGCTCCGCGCCCGTTTCATTCCTGCCATACAATCCTCGCATCCGCGATTGAGGTGTTCCCGGATCTCGCTCTTCTCGGGCTCCCCCGCCGCTCCCATGGCGTACAGTTCGTAATGGTCGCTCAACTCTTCGCAGTTCATGCCGGCACCGCCGATCCGAGTTCATCGCGCAGGTTCTTGAGCGCGGCGCGTACCCAGGTCTTCACGGTTCCGAGCGGTTGGCCCATCCGTTCGGCCATTTCGGTTTGTGAAAGCCCTTCGAAGTACGCCAGCTCGATCACCTCGCGCTGGTGCGGCGTGAGTCTCTGGACAGCGGTCTTGACGCGCCGGGCGTTGTCGGAGGAGAGAATGTCCTGTTCCATATCGACGTAGAGCGCCGGATGATCGGTCTCCTCGAACTCCATGGCGTTGCGCTCCCGTCCGCCCGCCGACCGCAAGTAGTCGATGGCGCGGTTCCGGGCAACGGCCAGCAGCCATGGTCCGACCGAGCCCTTCTGCGCATCGAGGCCTTGCGCTCGATTCCAAACACGCATAAAAGTCTCCTGAACGAGGTCTTCCGCGACACCTGTATCGCGCACCACCCGAAGGATCAGGGAGTAGGCGAGGCGTCCATAGCGATCGTAAAGTTCCGCAAGAGCCTGCGGATCATGTCGCTGCAGGCGTTCGATCAGCTCCACGTCGCTGCTCCCAACGTGGATGGCGAGCCATATGGGTAGAAACATCATCATCTAAAGTTATCGCGTCCTCGGAGCCGCGTTCGGGCCAAATGTTCCGGCGCGACTATTGTATATACGAGTGGAGGAGGCGATCAAGATTTAACTCTACGAAGATTCCTTCGAGGGAGAAGTGACGGGCATTCAACTCGAAAGGAGGAGAAACGGGCGAGGATGCATTTTTCTCTTGACTTTCCTCACGAACAACCTTATATATGAATCACATTGCGATTTTCTAATCGCAAAATTTTGATGTCTAGGGAGAATCAATCGTATGAAGAGCGCAACCAAGAAAGCCGCACCGAAGAAAAAGGCCCCCGCAAAGAAGAAGAAGTAGCGCGGGCGTACCCTGCAGAAGGGTAAGCAAACAGTTTCGAATCCAAGGCCCCGGTTTCCGGGGCCTTTTTCATTTTTCAGGCTTTTCCCTCCGGTTCTCGAATCCTCTCCCCCGTGGCGCGGGCACTCGTGCCTGCCGCGTCGACACTCATGTCGACGCTGTTCGCTTGGCCTTCCCGTTCCGACGGCAGTGTGGGATTGAGTTGGCCTGGCTCGCTACTTTCGGGACGATCCGCGACGGCGCCGAGACGAGTCTCGGCGCGGCAGGCACGAGTGCCCGCGCCACGTCGCTGTATCAGCACCCGGAAGGTTTC
>PMTT01000517.1 GCA_003167275.1 Bryobacterales bacterium
CTGGTCCGTCTTCCGCGCGTTCCTGCGGCCGCGGCCCGGCGTCGCCATCGCTTCGCTGCGCGCGCGTCTCGCCGCCACCCTGCGGGCCGTCAACATCGAGAGGGTCAAGGGTCAGCCCAAACGGCGTGTCGACGACATCCTCAGGCAGGCGCTGCTGATCGATCCCGNNTGGTCCTGCTGATTGCCTGCGCCAATGTCGCCAACCTGATGACAGCCCAGGCGGCGTCCCGCGCCCGCGAGATGGCGCTGCGCGTCTCGATCGGTGCGGGCCCCGGGCGGCTGGTGCAACTGGTCCTGGTGGAAGGCACGCTGCTCGCAGTCTGCGCGGCGGCGATCGGCGCGGTCTTCGCCTGGTGGTCCGCCCCGTTCGTCGCTGCTCGGATCAATCCGCCCGACAACCCCATACAGTTATCGCTTCCCGCGGACTGGCGTGTGGTGGGATTCGGTTTTGCGCTGACCCTCGGCGTGACGTTGCTGTTCGGTCTGGCACCGGCCTTGCGCGCCTCGGCCGTCCAGCCGGCGAGCGTACTAAAAGGGGGCGACCGCCCGCACTCGCGACGCAGGCTGATGCACTTCCTGGTCGGCGTACAGGCCGCCTTCTGTTTTCTGGTGTTGCTGGTCGCGGGCCTGTTCGTGGCCACCTTCGACCGGCTCTCCAACCAGCCCACAGGCTTCTCCGCCGAGCGCCTGCTCACTCTCGACGCCGTCACAGCAACCGATCAGCCGCAGGAGTTCTGGGACCAGGTGGCCGAGCGGCTTCGAGCCGTGCCCGGGGTCGAGACGGTTGCGATCTCGGATTGGCCGTTGATGGACGGGTGGGGCTTTCGATCCAACTCCATTTCGATTGCGGGCGCGCTGCCAACTGGGGAAGGGGCCTGGTTCAAGGACATCTCGCCCGGTTGGATCGGCGCGATGCGGATTCCCTTCCTCGACGGCAGAGACTTCCGGGAGAACGACACCACTCCGGGCGTCGCGATCGTCAACCAGGCGTTCGCCAGGCAGTACTTCGACGGCGCCAACCCCATCGGAAAGTGGTTCGAGGGAACCGAGGGGTACATGAAGGGCTTTCGCTTTCAGATCGTGGGCCTGGTCGCCGACGCGCGCTACCGCTATCTGCGCCAGCCCATTTTGCCCGTGGCCTACACTCCGTTTCACAGAAGCCATGCCGATGGCAGGGGGCAAGCCATCGACCGCGGGACGTTCGTGGTGCGCACGTCCGGCCCGAACCCGATCGCGCTCGCGTCTACGCTGCGCCGGGAAGTCGCGCGGGCCCGACCGGGATTCCGCGTCAGCAATGTGCGCACGCAACTGTCGCTGAAGGAGTCACAGACGGTCCGTGAACGCCTGCTGGCGATGCTGGCGCTGTTCTTCGCGGTGGTGGCGCTACTGCTCGCCGGTGTCGGACTGTACGGCGTCCTGGACTATTCCGTGCTGCAACGGCGGCGCGAAATCGGCATTCGCCTGGCGATCGGCGCGCAGGCCGGCAGCATCGCGCGCGTGGTGACGGTGCAGGTCTTCTCGATGGTGCTGGTAGGAGCTCTCGCCGGCCTGGTGCTCGGGGTCGCATCGGTTCGCTACATCGAAGCGCTGCTCTACCAGGTGAGGGCTACCGATTGGGGCATCCTCGCTCTGCCGTCGGTGACCATTCTGGCGGCGGCTGTGGTGGCCGCCGTGCCGGCAGTGATGCGGGCGGTGCGAATCGACCCGGTGACCATGCTGCGCGCGGAGTAGCTTGTTTTCTTGTCGGTGTTTATCTGTGTTCCTCGGTGGCTAATGTTTTTCCGCGTCGGTAGTTCATCTTAGAATTGAGAGACATGCTCACGTCCTTCCTGCGAGATCTACGCTACGGCATGCGAATGCTCGCCCTTCATCCCGGGTTCACCTTGGTCGCCGTGCTAACGCTGGCGCTGGGCATTGCCGCGGTTTACCAGCCTGCCGCGCAGGATCCAGCACAGCCATGTATTTTGCGGTGCGCACCGAGGGGAATCCGGCGGCCTTGATTCCGGCAGTGCGTGCGGCCATCCTGCAACTGGATCCCGAACTGCCCTTGGATTCCGTGGGGACCGTGGTCGACCTGGTGAACCACTCACTGTCCCAACGGCGCTTCGCGATGCTGCTGATGGCGGCTTTCGCTGGCCTCGCCCTGGCGTTGGCGTTGGTGGGAATCTACGGGGTGATGTCGTACTCGGTGACGCAGGCCACGGGCGAGATCGGCATCCGGATGGCTCTGGGCGCCATCGGCGGCGATGTCCTGCGCCTGGTGCTGTACCATGCCGGCCTGTTAGTGGCGGGCGGCCTGCTGGTGGGTGTGCAGATGGCGCTCGGCGCCGGCAAACTGCTTGCCTCCCAGCTTTTCGAAGTGCCTTCCACCGACCCCATGACCTACGCCGTGGTCTCGGCGCTGCTGCTGGCGACTGGCCTCGCTGCTTGCGCGATTCCAGCATTCCGCGCCACGCGGGTGGACCCTATGTCGGCCCTGAGAAACGAGTAGTGTGGGGCAGATTGGTAATCTGCGGCGGATTGGTAATCCGCCCGTTTGAACCGTGACGCCCCATTGCTGACAATCCACACGCTTCCGACAGGCCGATTGACAATCGGCCGCAGATTACCAATCTGCCCCACAATTCCCCGAAGCCGTAAGCCGCATTGACATGATAATATGAGGGGCTAATCCGAAGCCGACATTATGGACCACTTCATCCTTTCGATCGTCCTTTTCACGCCGCTAGCGGGGCTCCTGGTGCTGCTGTTCATTCCGTCGTCGAATGCCCGCGCCATCAAGCTGTGGGCCAATGCGGTTGCCCTTCTGGGCTTTCTGGTCTCTGTCCCGCTGGTTTTCTGGTTCGATCCCACTAAGGACTATCAGTTCGAGGAAAAGCGGGCGTGGATTCCCACTGTCGGCGCCAGCTACCACATCGGCATCGACGGGCTCGGCCTGCTGCTGGTCATGCTGACCACCATCATCGGGGTGATCGCGATCCTGTCGAGTTGGAATGCCGTCCACGAGCGGCTCAAAGAATACTACGCCTTCTTTCTGCTGTTGCAGACCGGAATGTTGGGCGTCTTCATGGCGCTCGATTTCCTGCTGTTCTTCGTCTTCTGGGAAACCGTGCTGGTGCCCATGTACTTCATCATCGCGATCTGGGGCGGCCCGCGGCGCGTCTATGCAGCCATCAAGTTCATGATCTACACCTTGATCGGCTCCGTGCTGATGCTGCTTGGTATCCTGACCCTCTACTACCAGCACATCCTCCAATTCCAGAACGCCAGCTTCGATGTCGCCGACCTGTTGCGCACTACAGTTTCTCCGGGCATTCAGTGGTGGGTCTTCTGGGCCTTCTTCGTCGGGTTCGCCGTCAAGGTGCCGATGTTCCCGTTCCACACCTGGCTCCCCGACGCGCACACGGAAGCGCCCACGGCCGGCTCGGTGGTGCTGGCCAGCGTCCTGCTGAAGATGGGGACGTACGGCTTCCTGCGATTCTCGCTGCCGCTGCTGCCCGATTCGGCCAAGGACCCGACCATCATTAATATCGTGGCGATCCTCTCCATGATCGGCATCGTGTACGGCGCGCTGGCCTGCCTGATGCAGAAGGATTGGAAGAAGCTGGTGGCCTACTCGTCGGTGAGCCACCTGGGCTTCTGNNCAGATCAACCATGGCATCTCCACCGGCATGCTCTTCCTGATCGTCGGCGTGGTGTACGAGCGCCGCCACACGCGCGAGATCTCCGAGTACGGCGGGCTGCTGAAAGTGATGCCTATTTTCACCGTCATCTTTGGCTTGGCCGCGCTGAGCTCCATGGGGATGCCGCCCTTGAACGGCTTCATCGGCGAGATCACGATCCTGGCGGGCGCCTACCGGGCGTCGCACGCCTGGGCCTTCTGGGGCGCCGTCGGAATCGCTCTGGGCGCGGCGTATCTGCTCTGGCTGTTCCAGCGCACCATGCTGGGAGAGGTGAAGGAGAAAAACCAGGGATTGAAGGATCTCTCCTGGCGTGAAATCATCGTGTTTGCGCCGCTAGTGGTCTGGGCGTTTTGGATCGGGTTGAGTCCGCAGCCCTATTTCAAGGTGCTGGACCGTTCGGTAGCCACTATCGTGGAACGCGTACGTCCCGGCTACTACGCTGAACAGGGTCTCAAGAATCCGCTGGTGACAGGGACGCCGACAGCTTCGCTGGTGAAGTGAGCGATCAGCGGTCAGCTTTCAGCGCTCAGCTCTGAGTTGGCGGACCGTGCGTTCGAAGCTGATAGCTGGCTCTTATGAAAACCATCGCGACCCCCTCGGCGCGCTGGGCGCTGCTAGCCGCCCTCATCCTGTGGCTCCTCGTGTCGTGGTCGCCGAACCCGCGACCCGCCCCAGTCCCCGCGACCGCTCCTCCACAAGACTTCTCCAGCGAACGCGCTATGGTCCACGTGGCCGCGATCGCGCAAATGCCGCATCCCATCGGGTCCGCCGAGCACGACCGCGTACGCGACTACATCCGCGGCGAATTCCAGAAACTCGGCCTGGAAACGCAACTGGAAACCGGAACGGGCGAGATTTCCCGCAGGGGATACCACGCCTCGGCCCACGTGGAGAACATCGTGGCGCGCTTGCTGGGCACAGCTAACACCCGTCCGGTGATGTTGGCGGGGCACTACGACTCGGTCCGCACCGGCCCTGGGGCCGGCGACGATGGCCACGCAGTCGGGGTCCTGATCGAGACCTTGCGGGCACTGCGCAGCGGTCCGCCGCTGCGCAACGACGTGATCTTCCTCATCACCGATGGCGAAGAGAGAGGGCTTCTGGGCGCCGACCTGTTCATGCGGGAACATCCCTGGCGGCACGACCCTGGAGTGGTCCTCAACTTCGAGGCGCGCGGCACCGGCGGCCCTGCCTATATGTTCGAGACCAGCCTCGGGAATGCCTGGATGATCCGTGCCCTCCAGGCCGCTGTGCCCCAGGCGGAGGCCACGTCAGTCGCGTACGAGATCTACCGCCGCATGCCCAACGATACGGACCTCACCGTCTTCAAGGCCGGCGGCCTGGCCGGGATGAACTTCGCCTTCATCGGACACCCGGAGTTCTACCATCGCCCCCAGGATGACATCGCCCATCTCGACCGCTGCAGCGTGCAGGAACAGGGCCGGTACGCGCTCTCGCTCACGCGGATTTTGGGCAACCAGGATCTCGCCGCGCCGAGCAGCGGCAATGCGGTCTACTTCCCGACGCGGCTGACCTCCCTGATCGTCTATCCGGCCCTCTGGGTGATGCCGATTGCGTGGATCGCGCTCATAGGACTTGTGACAGCGGCGTGGTTCGGACGGCACGCGCGCGGCCGATGGATCGCGATCCCGCTGGCGATCCTGGCGGCGCTGGCATTCGCGGTGGCCGCAGTGGCGCTCGGAGCGGCCTATCTGCTGGAATGGCCTCTCCTCGCCGGAATCGTCTCGTTCGCGTTCGTAGTCACTGCCCCCGAAACCATCGGCTGGGGATGGCGCCTCACGGGAATGCTGGTCTGCCCCGCCCCGGTCTTTCTGTTGCTGGTGCCTTTCGGATCGACGCTGATCGTGGCTCTGGGCTTTCGCGCCACCGCCCCCATACTGGCGTTCGTCGTGCTGGCCATCCTCACGTGCATCTCGCCCCAACTGCTTCTGTTGTTCCGTAGGGTATGCTTTAGCTTGCCCACCCTTGATTGACTGGGCAAGCTAAAGCATACCCTACCCGAATCCTTTCGCTTCCCCGATGGGAACTAGCATTAGAACATGACCGATGTGGAGTTTCGCAAGGCGTACGGGCGGCATAAGGACATGCTGTACCGCTTCGCCTGGCGAATGACCGGGTCGGCTTCGGCCGCCGAAGACCTGGTGCACGACTGCTTCCTGTTGCTTTGGCGAAACGCCGCAGCTTACGACCAGGACCGCGGGACCCTGCGCAGCTTTCTGATCGGAGTCACTCGGAACCTCGCGCTGAAGCGACTGCGCCGGGAACGGACGTTCGAAGAGTTGGAAGAAGAGTCTGCGATCTGCGGCCCGATCGACCCAACTGGCCGGGAGCGCAGTCAGATGGTGTCGGAGGCGGTGGCGGCACTTCCGCCACTGCAACGCGAGGCGCTGATCCTGGCGGAGTACGAAGAGATGGCGTTGGAAGAGATCGCGCGTGCCAGCGGAGCGGAGTTGGCCGCGGTGAAATCGCGCCTGCACCGGGCGCGCGAGAACCTCAGGCGCATGCTGGCGCCTCTACTGGAAACGAAAGGCACGGCTTATGGAACCGGAAAATGACCCGAAACTGAGCGAACTGCTACGGGAATGGAAAGTGCCCGGCGCGCCCCCGTCGCTGGATACGCGCGTGTTGGGCGAGCGAAAGAGGTGGTGGAGCTTCCTGCTTACCGGGTCGATTCGGGTGCCCGTGCCGGTGGGCGGCGCCATCGCGGCGATGCTGCTGGCGATGGGCGCGGCACTGCTGCGGCAGCGGGCTGAGGCGTCGGTGGCCTCACCAGTCAGTCTGGTGGATTTCCGGCCGGTGGAAGATCTGAATGTGCGAGTCATTCGAGGTAATTATGAGGCGAGGTAAAAGCGCTGCACTGCTGTTATGGATGGCGGTCGCTCTGTGCGGTCAGGAGAGCAAGCTCTCGTCGGGCAGTCCTGGGTGGAAGGGGATTCAGGTTCAGTTCCTCACCAAGGTGGAACCGCCGGGAGAGAACGCGCGCGGGCAGCTTCCAGGCGCCGTCATCGTGGAGCAAGGCCGCGTGCACCACCTGATCGACGATGCGGCGCACAAGCGCTCCTTTGGGTACGACCTGCTGTTGGAGCCTAGTGAAGACGGGAACACGGTGCAACTCCGGATCGAGCCGTTGCGCTTTTCGGACCCGCACTACTCCGTGGGCCCTGGGTTCACCTTGCTCCCGCTCCCGAAATACCCCGTGATTCCCAACCTGAAGGTAGGGGATACGGTGGCGCTCGACCTCCTGGTCAACCGGGCGACCGGCCAGAAGATCGTGGACTATCTGACACTGACGCGCGGCGAGACTGGGCGGGCAGCCGAGGCGCATGACTTCTCGCTGGCGGATGTCGAGATGAGTCTTGACCCGCTACGAGTGCAGGTGAATGGAAAGGCGGTAGAGGTGCCCGCCAGCTTTCGAGGGACGTCGGGAAACGTGGTGTGGATGTACATGGCAGGGCACGGAAGGTTCGTGCTGTCGCTGTTTCCCAATGAGAAGCTCGGCTTTCAGAAGAACGGTGTGGTGGCGGCGAATACCGCCACGTTTCACGAAGGAGCGACGGAGATCCGGCTGGAGTGCCGCGGCGCGATAGCACCGGGGTCGGAACGCTACAACCTTTATGTCTTGCATGAGCCCGGGTGGCGGGCGTATAGCAGCGAGGAGACCTTCGAGTTTGGGGCTGCGGGCAAGGCGGAGTATGTGGTGGGACAGGATTGGCAAAAGGTGGGGAAGGACTAACACTTTAAGCGGAAGTCTTCCGCAAGAAACGGAGGTCAAGACGATGCGTAAACTAACTTTCGGGCTCCTGCTGACCATCGGAATTGCAGCAGCCCAACCGCAACCCTCACCCGAGGCCCAAGCCACATTCGAAGTAGCTTCGATCAAGTTTCATCCCGGACCGATCACGTTTTCATCCGATCCCTCCCCTCGTGGCAGAAGAGTGACAGGTACGGCAAGCACTCTGCTGGACCTGATCACGACCGCCTACGGCGTGAAATACGATCAGGTCTCCGGAGGACCGAACTGGGCCAACTCCGACCACTACGACATCGCCGCCAAGGCCGAGGGCGAAGGCACGCTCACGAAAGTCCAGGCCCAGCGGATGCTGCAGACTCTGCTGGCCGACCGCTTCCAACTCAGAATCCACCGGGAAACCAGAGAGGTGGCGGCGTACGCACTGGTCGTCGGCAAGAGCGGCCACAAGCTGAAAGAGAGCACCGCAGACGAGCCCGGAAAGAACTTTGTCCGGACGGACGGCAATGGTCTGCATATGGTAGCCACCAAGGGTACCATGGAATATTTGGCCAGCCAGCTCTCCGGCAGCGCGGGCCGTCCCGTGGTGGATAGGACCGGGCTCGCCGGATTCTACGCGTTCACTCTCGACTGGATACCTGCGACGCGGACCCTCGAACCCGATTCGGACGCACCTTCGATGTTCACGGCCATTCAGGAACAGCTCGGCCTCAAGCTGGAGCCAGCCAAAGTGCCGTATCCGATGCTCATCATCGATCACGCGGAAAAGCCGACAGAGAATTAGGAAGCGCGCGGCCGCAGCGGGTTGGGGCCACAAAAATGGGACAGATCTGTCCCAGAATTGGCTCGATTTGGAGCTAACCGTCCTGTTTACAACAAAGCCAATGGGACAGATCTGTCCGGTTTGTCTGGGAGACCCCCGCCGCCGGAGCATAGCCAGACCAAGGAAAAAGCCTTCACGCCAAGACGCCAAGTACCGCCAAGATCGCCAAGAAAACCAAGCGCGCCCAGCACCAGACTTCGCGCTTCTGGCGTTCTTGGCGGTACTTGGTCTTGCTTGGCGAGAAATCCATTCTCTTGGATTGGAGTATGATGAATCGCGTTGCCAAGGAGCTATCGCCATGAAGAAACAGCGAGTTGTGCGCGCTGCTCGTGTCGAGGAAGGTTCGAGTAACGTGTATGCCGACCTCGGCTATGCCAATAGCGAGGGAATGCTGGTAAAGGCAGAGTTGACCGCCAAGATTGCCGAGATCATCCGAAGGAAGGCGCTCACGCAAACCGATGCTGCCAGGATTCTGGGGTTGACGCAGCCCAAAGTTTCCGCCCTGTTGAAAGGACAATTTCGCGGGATTTCGGAGCACCGTTTATTAGAATGCTTGACCCGCTTGGGCAGGGATGTTCACATCGTAATCAAACCGGCGCCACGCAGCCGAACGAATGGGCGATTGACGCTTTCTGTCGCATAAAACTTCCTCCCACGAGGAAGCCTTTACCCCTTCAGCCGCTGAAGGACCGCCTTCCCATACACCATCTGTCCCCGCGCATCCCGCACATACAGCAGCACCCCGGCGGCCACCAGGAACACTACCGTGTGCACGAGCAGTATCAGCAGGGCGAAGTTCGCTTCGTCCATCTTCATGAGCAGCACCGACGAGAGCGCGCGGTACACCCAGAAGCCGCTGATCGCCACGTGCGCGAACAGGTCCGCGACCTGCGGCAGGTCACTCACAATCACTCCGGCCAGCAGGATCTGCGGGATCAGCGCGATCGGCACCAGGGTGCTGGCCTGGTCCTCCGTGCGCGCCACCGCCGATATGAACAGGCCGACCGCAGTGCCCGCCAGCATCGAAACCACCATCCCGACAAATTGACGCGCGCCATCTCCCGGCACCGCGGCGAACCAACTCACAATTGCGAACAACAGGCCAACCTGGACGATGCCGAACAGACTCAGCACGATCATCTTAGAAAGCACGTAGCTCGTGACCGAGAGATTCACGTCGCGCTCCATGCTGTAGATGAAGCGTTCCTTGACGATCTCCTTGGAGGCGTTATTGCATCCGCACCAGAAACAGGAGATTCCCAGGAAAAACAGCAGCGAAAGCTGCTTGGGATCCAGGACGTTCAGCGTGCCGAAGACCAGCACCAGGACAATCCCGATCAGCCCGGTTTGCGCGAAGGCGATGCCCAGCGTCTTGCGGTCGGCAGCCAGCAGCTTCGAGAACCGGCTGGTCAGGATGCCGAACTGCCGCTTCACTTCGGGCAGTTCGTCCTGAAAGCGGCCGGTCTGGTCGGGGGGCTGCGCCGGGGTGGCCGATTTGACCGGCGCGCTCGCCATCGGCTCTTGAATGTAGCGCCGGTATTCGGGGCTGGCGCGAAAGCGGTCGCGCCATTCCTGGCCGGGCGCCTCCGCCAGCTTGCGGTAGACGTCCCCCAGCTTTTCCACTCCGAAGTAGCGCTTCGCGGCGGCCGGCGGACCGTACCAGGCCAACATCCCGGGGGGCGTCATGATGATGACCTTGTGACAGAAGTCTTCCACATTGGCCACCGTGTGAGTCACACAGATCACCGTCATGCCGCCGTCGGCCATGCGGCGGAACAGCCGCATCATCTCCCAGTCAGTGCCTTCGTCGAGACCGCTGGTGACTTCGTCCAGGAAGAGTAAGTCGGGCTTCGACACGGTCTCATTGGCCAGCGACGCGCGCTTCTTCTGGCCGCCGCTGAGGTGCTTGATCGGCGTCGTGGCGCGGTGCTTCAGATCCACACGCTCGATGGACTGGCCCACGGCGTCGCGGAGACCGCTCTCCGCGGTGTCCGGAGGCAGCCGCAGCCTGGCGGTGTAGCCGATGCACTCCTCGATGTTCAGGTCTTCGTGGAGCACGTCCTTCTGCGGCACCAGCGCGATGCTCTGCTTGACGGTCTGGAAATTCTCGTAGAGGCTGACTTCGTTGAGGAACACCTGGCCCTGATCGGCGGGCTTGCGGGCGCTGAGGGCCTGCATGAGCGTGGACTTGCCGGAGCCGCTCGATCCCAATATGCACACGAACTCGCCCGGCTCCACTACCAGGCTGACGTCGTCCAGAATGCGGATCATCTGCCCGTCGGAGTGGGAGCGAACCGTGCGCGTCAGATTGCGCGCCACCACCCGCAGGTTGCCCTCTCGCGTGGATTGCACCAGCCCGCGCCCGGTGAACTTGAAAGAGTAGGGGCCGATATCGATGCGGTCGCCGGTTCGCAGCTCGCGGTGCGAAGTGATCCGCTCGCCGTTGAGGAACGTGCCGTTGGCGCTGCCCAGATCGCGCAGGAAGACTTTGCCTTGGGAGACGCGCACCTCCGCGTGGCGGCGCGAAACTCTGGGATGGTCGAGCGTAATGCCGCCCGAATCGGGAGCGCGGCCGATGACCGCGTCGCGATCAAGCGGAATCTCGCCGGCGGGATGCTGGACGGCCTCCATCTCCCCGCGAAAGTCGCCGACAACGGTGGCCTGGACAGGCGGGACGGACCCTCGATAGGCCCCGCCCGGAGGGAAGGTGGGCAATCCCGACTGCGGCCCGCCCCACGTATCGCCTGGCGTCGCGGTCGCGCGCGGCGGCCGCGGCCCGGCCGGCGGACCCGGCGGTGGAGCGGCGGCTGGCGGACCGGGCGGAGTACCGGTCTCGGGTAGGGCGGGTCCCCAGCCTGCACCGTCAGGAGGGCTGGGGGCGCCAGTCGCGGGCCCCGATGTGTCACTTGGCGTGGTGGTCGCGCGGGGCGGGCGCGGTCCGGAAGGCGGACCGGGCGGCGGAGCGGCGGCGGGAGGCGGACCCGGTGGCGGAGCGACTGCAGGAGGCGGATCTGCCGGAGCACCGGTCCCGGCGGGACGCGCCCCAGGAGGCCGCACCCTGATGGCTGGGCCCTTCTTCACCGGCGCCCCCGGCGGAGTCGGCGCAGTCGGCGCCCCCGGCGGTGGCCCCGCTGGCGGTGGCGTCCCCGCGATGGTAGCGTCCCCCCAGCGCGGTGGCTCGCTGCCCGGCGTCCCGACGCCGCGCCCCACGGGCGCCGCGGGCCACTGGGAGTCGTCCTCCTTCGCGAGGAAGATCACCATGGTGTCGCCGCATTGGATCCGGTCGTTGTGTTGCAACACCACCGGAGCGTCCAGTGCCGCTCCATTGCAAAGTGTCGGGACGCTCTTCGACAGCGGCTCGATCTGGTACCCGCCCCCGGCCGCCACCACGGAAAACTGCCGGCGCGAACAGCTCGGATCGGAAACGGGCACGGACGCTTCGGGATCTCGCCCGATGGTGCAGACCTCTGTGCCGAACTTGGCCAGCGATACGAACCGTCGCACCTGTGGAAGATACAGAGCCGGATATTTTTCCATGGGCGACCTCAGGGACGGGAATTCGTGTCCCAGATATTGATCCGCACTTCGGAGGCCTTCGGCATGAGTTGGTACAGAACTCCGTCCCGAATCCGGAATGCATCCACGGGGTGGACCAGGTAGTCGAGCGGAATGTCCCCGATCTCCGACAGATTCTCGCCGTTTCCGCCGTAAGTTCGGACGATTTCGCGAACGTCCACGCGCTGCCCCGCGAAGGCCGTCTCCATGGCCACGAACGTCCGCCGCCGCACGTCCGTGCCCAGCCGCCGCACCGAGACCATGTTCTCGCCCAACGCCGAGAACCGCACATTCACGGTCGGGACTTCGCTAACCGGACTGGATTGCCCGCCGACGGTTGCCTGACTGCCGCTAAGCAGCGTGACCACTCCGGCGTCGGCGGCGTCCAGGTCCGGATCCCTCTCCGTGGCCAGGCGCAGTGCCCCATAATTACCCGCGCTATCGGCCTCGGAGATGTAGCGTTCCCCGGTGGCGTACCGCACGATGCTCAAGGCGTTGTTCGGGAGCACGCGCAGCCGCTCGGCCGCAATGTGGATCAGCAGGTCGAAGCGGAACTTGCCCGCGGCATCATAGAATACGATGCGGTGGCGCAGCGGATCGGTGACCGCGAAGCCGCCATCGGACATGAGATCGAATGAAGTGGGACCTTCGGGCGGCTCGTCGTCCCCCCCTTCTGAGATGGTCAACACGGCGGAATTACTGGGCGCTACGGCCGGGTCCGCGACCACCCGGGCGGGAATCGTGACTGATCGGGTCAGAGACACGGCGGTCGCCTTGACGGGCGAAGAGGGGCCCTCGGGCGGACCCTTCGGCCCGGCGGTCTCCTTGCTCGAACAACCTACCGCGAACGCCAAAACGCAGGGGATCAGGAGAAACCATCTGTAGGACAGGCCTCCTGGCCTGTCATGGCCGGCTTTCAGCCGGCAGACAGGCGAAACCGCCTGTCCNNCTGGCCCGTCAAAACTAGCCGCAAGGCCACGCGCCTGTCCGCACCTCATGGATCGACCAGCCGGTTCGACCGCACGGGATAGTATCCGGCCAGGCTCGACCAGGTCAGCCGGTCGTTCCGAATCACGCGGCCCGCCGCGCCGCTGGCCTCGTAGACGATCGGGCCGCCATCCGGCCGGTAGCCGGCGAATAAGACAACGTGCGATCCCGGCTTGTTGAGCGCGTCCCCCGGTTTCATGTCCCGATAGACATTGCCGGTGAGTCGTGTGGCGAGTTGTTCCAGCGTCGTCGTGGAAAAATCGTGGCTACCCGTGCGGTGTCCCCAACACCAGGCAACGAAGCCGGAGCAATCCGTTCCGGCGGTACACCGGGACACCCCGTGGCGCTTGTGGGATCCGGCGGCGAGCCCCGCCTGGAGCTTGCGCTGGAACTCCTGCGGCCCATCCGCCCCACCCCAGTTGTAAGGGAGCCCGGCAACCTGTTGATTGGTCAGCCAGTCCGACTCGTAGGCCGCCCCCTGGATGCAGGGCGCGTGACGGTTCACCTCGCCGCACACCCAGGTGTACTTCGACAACATGTCGGCCGTCTGCAGAACCTCCGCGCGGGTCATCGTGCCGCCCGCTCCCAGGCTGGGAAGCACGGGATTATTGACCGCGTTGTTCACGGGCGGGACTGGCTTGACGACGGGAGGCTGAACCTGCACCTTGGGAGGCAGCCCGGTGGGCGGGTTTACGACCGGGTTGGGGTTCTGCTGGTTCTGATTGGGGTTCGGCGGATTGGCAATCGGGATGGTTCCGGGGGTCACCACCGGGATCTGTGAGGGGGGTACCTGAACCGGCGGCAGACCGGCGGTGCGATAAATCCACGTCATGAAGCCCAAGCCGAAGCCGAATCCCACCGCCGTCGCGGAATACAGGAGAGGAACCAGCCACTGGAACTGACCGGACTTCCGCTTGGCGCCTTTGTCGTCCCCTGGACCGGGCGCGATGGTGTCCGTTCCCAGAGCTCTGGTGGTGCCCAAATCCGCCGCCGATTGGGGGCGGTTCCGCGGATCGGGCTGGAGCATCGGCGAAATCTCTTTGCTCAGTTCCGCCGGCACGTTGGGCGGAATGCGCGGCGCCGTCTTGCGAATCTCCACCGCCTCGTAGAAGGTCTGCCCCATGGGAATCGGAGCGCCGCTGGCGGCTTCCGCCAACACCAGCCCGAAACTGTAAATGTCGGAGCGCGCATCCACTTGCCCGCCATAGAGCCCAAACTGTTCGGGCGATGCGTAGGCCAGTTTGCCTTTGAAACCACCCACCAGGGTCTGGCCCGGAGCCGCCGCCATCGCCGCGACGCCGAAATCGATCAGCTTGGCTTCCTCGGCACGGCCGTTGGGAAGGATGATGTTGCCGGGGGAAATGTCGCGATGCACCACTCCCAATGCGTGGGCCGCGGCCAGCCCGGAGCCGATACGCCGCATCAGAGCGCGCACCTCGGCGGTGCTGATGGGCCCACTGCGCAGCACTTCCTCGAGCGAAGGCCCTTCCACCAG
>PMTT01000527.1 GCA_003167275.1 Bryobacterales bacterium
TTCAGCCGCACGCTATCATCGAATTTGGTACTCCTGCAAAACGTCTCCAAGCTCTATCGCCTCTACCGCCGTCCATCCGACCGCCTGCGCGAACTCCTCCCCGGCAGCCGCCCGCGCCACACAGACTTCTGGGCCCTTCGCGACATCACCTTCACGGTGGAGAAGGGCGAAACGCTCAGCCTGGTGGGTCCCAACGGCTGCGGCAAAAGCACCCTCCTCCAAATCGTGGCCGGAATCCTGCAGCCCACCGCCGGCCGCGTCGTCACGCGTGGACGAATCGCGGCCCTCCTGGAACTCGGCGCCGGCTTCAACCCGGAATTCAGCGGCCGCGAAAACGTGTACCTCAACGGCGAAATCATGGGCCTGAGCCGCCAGGAAATCGACAAGGCCCTGCCCTCCATCGAGGAGTTCGCCGAGATCGGCGAGTTCATCGAGCGCCCCGTCAAAGAGTATTCCAGCGGCATGTACGTAAGGCTGGCATTTTCCACCGCCATCCACGTGGACCCGGAAATCCTGATCGTGGATGAAGCCCTGGCCGTGGGCGATGCGGTCTTCGCCAACCGCTGCGTTCGCAAGTTCCAGGAGCTCCGCGAGCGCAAGATCACGGTGCTCTTCGTCTCCCACGATCTGGGCCTGGTCAAGCAGCTTTCCGACCGCGCGATCCTGCTGCTGCACGGCCGCATCGAAGCGCAAGGCAAACCCAAGGACGTCATTAACCGCTATATCGGCCTCGTGCTTGAGCGGCAGGAGCCGAAGAACAAGAAGGAGGAGCGCGTCCGCGGAAGCTTCCGTCACGGCGATGGCACCAGCGAGATCCTGGGCGTCCAGATCCTCAACGCGCAAGGCGAGTCGCTCTCGCTGGTCTCGAGCGGCGAGACGGTCACGGTGCGCGTGCGTTGCCGCTTCCACCAGCCGAAGTCCGACCCCATGGTCGGCATCCTGATCCGCACGCGCATCGGCATGGACGTCTATGGCACCAATACCGCCATTGAGCATGCCCCGCTCGGCGACTTCGAGGCCGGCGACGAACTGGAAGTGGACTTCGGCATCGAGTGCTGGCTCACCCCGCAGACCTATACATTGACCGTCGCCACGCAGAACGCCGACGGCTCCAGCCACGACTGGCTGGACGATGCCATTGCCTTCGACGTGGTGGACGCGCGCGTCGGCGCGGGCGTGGCCAATCTGAGGACCAAGGTGGAATGGCGCGTCTCACGGTAAGGGTGCATCCGCGCGCCAAACGGTCCGCCATCACCGGACGTTTCGGCGACGCCTGGAAGCTGGATCTCGCCGCCCCTCCCGTGGATGGGAAAGCCAACGACGAGTGCGTCCGATTCTTCGCGGAGCTCGCGAGGGTGCCGCGTTCGCGGATCACGATCATGCTGGGTGCCACCAGCCGGACCAAGGTGATCGAGATCGAAGGTGTAGCGCAGGATCAACTGATCAAGTTGCTCGGGTAGTGGGATACAGGTAGCCTGTCTTCAGAAATGCCGAGCCGATACCCCCGTTCGAAGAATAGCATCCACGATTCACGCCCATTCCTTGCGTAGTCACGATCATGAGAGGGCCGCAGCCTCAATTCGTAAGGCGGCACTCAATTGAAGCCTGTAGTGGTCGATCACGGAGATCGGTATGCGCCCGTGCTGACGGCGTTATCGACTTGGTTGCGGAAAGGTTCGATCAGGGCCAGCACCTCGGCATGCAGTTCCAGAAAGTCAGACAAGTCTGGCCTTAGATACTGCCCATGGGCGATAGTATTCCGGGCTGCGACGAGGCTTTCGTCAATCAGGTGCTCCTTCGTGCTGTACGGTCCATAGTCCAAGCCGAGGGTATCGGTGATATCCCGGAGGACCCGCGAAGACAGGTTGCCGCGAGTTGAGATCGCGTCCTTGTACGCAATGCTGCTGCGCTGGCCGAGATCATTCCGAAAGAAGCGGGCAAGCTCTATGTGCAGGCGAATACGGTTGCTTTGGGCCGCTGGCTGAATCTTTGCCCGAGCGGCCAACGCAATAAAATTGGGTGCGAGCTCCTCATAACGCAGGCGCTGAAATTGCAAGAACTCGAGATACACTTGACCGGCAGCTTTGACGAATCCTTCCCAGTGGGCATAGAGCAACGCAATGCCGGCGCGAAGCAGAGCGGCCTGACGGTCAGCCTTGATCTCAGGCGCTTGCACAAGGAACTTGAGGGCAGTGAGCTCCTTTTTCCGCCAGATCAACTCGTCCGCTAAGGCCCGATTGACCTCGTCAACCGTTCTAATGCTCATTTCGCAAACTTCGACCGGCCATATGGAATGATCTTCCGAACGCGAGAAGACGCGCGTATCCCCGAGCCTGAGTTCTCAGTGAATTTCGGATCTGACCACATTTGCTTGACTTTGTCGGAGATCTGGTCGGCCCTAGCCTGTGACTTCTTGTAGCTGTATCCCAAACCAATGGCCACCGCCTCAAAGGCTGAGACTGAAAAGCCGCCCACAAACCGATCCTTCTGGGGATCGTACCGTCGGAAGGCATCGCTTCCCAATTGCTCGCTAAGCACCGCGAAGGTCTCCCGGAATGCAGCGTCCTCAGTCTTGTAGTCAAATGCTCTGTTTCTAGCCATATCTGTAGCCTGGTCTGTCAGGAAGTCGCTGAGATCGCCTAAACCGGTAAGGCAAGCAGCAGGTAGCGTTCGGAAGACCAGGAATCGAAGCACGAGTTCCATGTCGTACTGCTCCTCCACCGCGCGATCCGATAGGCCTACGGAATTGATGAACCCCTGATCCCTCGCAAGGTCCTTCATCCAGTTGTACAGGTTTCGGTTCAACATCACCAGGACGCTGTTTCGAACCTCTTGGACCGAGAGCATGGAGCCGCCAGTGTTGAGCCGCTGAAAAAGCTCGTACTTCGCTGCCTCATCGCTCTCTTTCAAGATGATGCTCACGTCAATTTTCGCCCGCTTGATTAGTAGACGCTGCGTTACGGTCAGGGACTGGTCAGGGTGAGCCTCATCCTGCCACCGCTTCCCGTGCAAGGAGGGCAGGTAGTTTGTAGACTCCAAGGTGAGTGGGTCCTGCACTCTGCCGTCCTCGCCCTTCAGTATGCCGACAAACTGGTAAATGGTCGATAACCTCTGAAGACCGTCCACCACGTCCCAAACGCCATCTGGCCTCTGAGCAACAAAGATTTGGGGCACCGGAATTCCCAGCAGAATCGATTCAATGAGTCGAGACTTCTGTCGGGTTGACCAGCGAAAGAAGACCTGGAACTCAGGATGGATATCGAGTTCCGACTTCTCGTAGATGCTGATCCACTCCCCGATGGATACAGAGTAGCCGTCCGTTCTGATCTCCGCGCGAGTCTTATCTATTTCTTCTTGAAGTCCCATCGCAATTTCAAAAACTCCTTGGCTTCGATTCCTCGACGTAGCACACCTCAAGCTCGTAGCTAATCCGCTGCCTCTGGCTATGTGGTGTCTTGAAACTCCAGCACCAGCACCGTGATATCGTCCGACTGCGCCGCACCTTCCGTAAATGCCGACACGCCTTCCTGAATGGCATCGTGGATCGCCGTGCACGACTCCCGCGCGTGCGATGCCACGATCTCGCGCAGCCGCTTCTTGCCGAAGAACTCCGCCGCGGTGTTCTGCGCTTCCGTCACGCCGTCGCTATAGATCACCACTTTGTCGCCGGGAAAGAGCCGCTCTTCGGCCACCGGGAACTCCGCCGATTCCATCAAGCCGACGGGCATCCCAGTCACCTCCAGATAAGACATCTCCCCGCCCGAGCGCAGTACCAGTGGCGGGCAATGCGCGGCGTTAGTGTAACTAAAACGCCCGCCCCGGTCCAACAGACAATAGAACACCGTCGCATACTTCTCTCCGCCGGTCCGGTCGATCAGAAACCGATTCAGCCGCTCCATCCGGTGGCCCAACGCCTCCGGAACGTCCGTAGCGGTGATCAACGCGCCCTGCAGCAGCGAGGCCAGCAGCGCCGAACTGACTCCCTTTCCCGAGACATCCGCCACTACCGCCGACCAACAGTCCGGGCTCACCGGAGTGACGTCGAAGTAATCCCCACCCACTTCGAGCGAGGCCACGCTGCTTCCGCAAGCCCGTATCCACCCCTCGATGGGTAGTTTGCCGGGCAACAGGCTCTGCTGGATGCTGCGCGCCAGGCGGAGTTCCTCTTCCAGCTTATGTTTGGCCCGCTCCTCCTCCAACAGGCGCGCATTTTCCAGCACCGTCGATGCCTCGATGGCCAAGGTCTGGAGCAGTTCGCGGTTTCCGCCGGCCAGATCCGCGGCGATCAACCGCGAATCCATGTACAGCACTCCAACCGTTTCGCTCCCGGTCAACAACATCCTGGTGGTCTCTCCATTGGCCGTACGAATGCGCACCAGCGGGACGCAGATGGCGCTCCGCAGTTCCAGGTCGGCGATGCTGTTCTGCGGCCTCGTGATCTCCGCGCTGAGCGGATCGAAATTCATGTAGAGCAACTCGCGCCGGTGTTGCAGCGCACGGTGGATCACCTCGCGTGGAACACGCAGATCGCTCTCCAGCAGGTGTTGCCCGCCGCGGTGTCGTGCGACGCGGGTTTCGAGCCCATGATCGGCCCGCAGCAGCAGGAAGCCGCGCTCCGCCCCGGTGATGGCCAGCGCCGTATCCACCACCGAGGTCAGCACATCGTCGATCGAGAACGAACTCTGCAGCGTGCGGGCTAGGTCCAGGATGGCGCGCAACTTGGCCAGGTTGCCGCCCACTCCAGGAGTCGAGGGCGCCTTCTCCGTCGCGCTGACCTGGTCCATCAGCTTCTTCAACTCGGCGCCGTCCAGCGCGAAAATGAGCTGGTAGGAATCCTGCCCGCCAAACTCGATCTTGTCCGAGTTGCTCAGTTCCTGCCGCTTTACCCGCTTGCCGTTGATATACGTCCCATGCCGGCTGCCCGAGTCCTCCAGCACGTACTCGCGGTTCTCCACGAAGATTCGCGCATGCGTGCGCGACACCCGGCTGTCGCGGAGAATGAGATGGTTCTCCGGCTGGCGTCCGATGAGAAAGGGAAGCGGCTCCACCCGTACGCGCGTGCGTTGGCCGTTCGGGTCGATCACTACCAGGGATGCCGGTTCAATGGCTGATGTCGGAGCGGCCGTGGGTTCCATTCAAGCGCGCCGCGCACGCGCGGGTCGGGCCTTACCCGGAGTGCGTCGGGCCTCCCCCTTTTCGGGTTCCGCCGGACGGCTGCGTAGCTCTTCCACCTCGCGCGCCCGCAGTGTCTGGCAGTGCGCGCAATAGCCGCCCACCTCAGTGCGCGCCAGCAGGATCTGAAAACCGAAGTGGCTTTCAATCTGCTTTCGCAGCCGCTGCAGCGGCTCGCCGAAAAACTCCTCGACCTTGCCGCAGCGCAGACAGATCACGTGGGCGTGTTCCTGCTTCAGCCGCGTTTCGTAGTAATGCTGGTCGCCGACGTAGTGCATGAGGTCCAGCTCATCCACCAGGCCGCCGGCCTTGAGCATCTTAAGGGTGCGATACACCGTGACCCGGTTCAGCTTCGGGTCCTTCTCCTTGGCCATCTGGTACAGCCGCTCGGCATCCAGATGTTCGCCCGTCTTGTCGATGAGCTCGAGCAATATCTGGCGCTGGCGGGTGAGGCGAACGCCCCGCTCCTTCAGCGATCCTTCGATCGAGTCTAAGGCCATAGCGACTTTACAATTCTAGCAGGAGGTGGGGCATGCTTCAGCTTGCCCCGCAGCAATACGATGGCAAGCCCCACAATTCAATTCCTGGAGCCAATTCTGTTGAGACAGCCCAATTCTGGTGACAGCCACCGTAGTCCCCGGCTATTTCGGTGGCAGTCACCGTAACCCCCGAATTACCGGCTATTNNGCCTCAAATCTGGGGGGTACCTGGCCGTCACCGAATTGGTGCGGACTGCTACAATTCGGGCTAAATGTTCCGCAAGGTCCTGATTGCCAACCGCGGCGAAATTGCCGTCCGCATCATCCGAACGCTGCGCGAGATGGGTATCGGCAGCGTGGCCGTTTATTCCGACGCAGACCGGACGTCGCTGCACGTCCGCATGGCCGATGAAGCCGAGCACGTAGGCCCCTCCCCATCCACCGAAAGCTACCTGCGCACCGACCGCATTCTCGACGCCGCGCGGAAGCACGGCGCCGAAGCCATCCATCCCGGGTACGGGTTTCTCAGCGAGAATGCCGATTTCGCGGCCGCCTGTCAGGATGCCGGCCTGGTCTTCATCGGTCCTTCGGTCGCGTCCATCCGGAAGATGGGCTCGAAAACCGCCGCGCGGCAGACCGCCATCGCCGCGGGCGCTCCCGTGGTCCCTGGTCTGGACCACGTTGCCGGACTCGACGAGGTCAGGGAGTTCGGCCGCGCGAACGGTTACCCCATCCTGTTGAAGGCCGTGGCCGGCGGGGGCGGCAAGGGCATGCGCCGCGTGGATAGCGAATCCGAACTGGAATCGGCGTTTCGCAACGCCGCGAGCGAGGCCGAGCGCTCCTTCCGCAACCCCGACCTCTACGTCGAACGATTGATCGTGCGCCCGCGTCACATCGAAATCCAGCTCATGGGAGATCAATATGGCAATATGGTCCACCTGGGCGAGCGCGAATGCTCCATCCAGCGCCGCCATCAGAAGGTGATGGAAGAGTGCCCTTCGCCTCTGGTCGTGCTCCATCCCGAAATGCGCGATGCCATGGGCGAAGCCGCCGTCCGGGCGGCCTCCGCCGCGGGCTATTACAATGCCGGCACCGTGGAGTTCCTGGTGGACCAGGATCGCCACTACTACTTCCTGGAAATGAACACGCGCCTCCAGGTGGAGCATCCCGTCACCGAGTTGGTCACCGGTCTCGACCTGGTGAGGCTGCAGGTGGAGATCGCCGCCGGCGCACAGCTCCCATTCGGGCAGCAGGACGTGACGTGGCGCGGCTCCGCCATCGAATGTCGCATCTATGCCGAAGACCCGTACAACAATTTCCTGCCGTACCCCGGCAAACTCACGCGCCTGGACCGTCCCATGGGCCCGGGCATCCGGTTGGATGGCTGTGTTTACGATGGCTGGACCGTCCCCATGGAGTACGATCCGCTGCTCGCCAAACTCGCCGTGTGGGCCGCCAGCCGTGCCGAAGCCACCGAGCGCATGATCCGCGCTCTCCGCGAGTACGATGTGGGCGGGATCCACACCAACATCGGATTCTTCCGCCAGATCCTGGAGGACCAGCAGTTTCGTGATGCCAATCTGCACACCGGCTTCATCGAGGAGTTCTTCGAGCGTCACAAGGCTCCCAAACCGCCGCACGATCTTGCGGACGTAGCCGCGCTGGCGGCGGCGCTACACACCATATCGCGTACGGAAACCGTCATGGAGGCCGCGCCCGCATCCTCTTCCCGTGCGTGGCTCGAAGCCGGGCGGAGTGAGCTACTGAGATGAAACTGTCAGTGATGTTAAACGGGGTTGAGGATTCGATCGAAATCCTCTCACCCGCTCCCGCATGCCGATTCCGGACCGGCGGCGGCGACGAGCGCCAGGCGCACGTGGAGGTTCCCGAACCGGGTGTCTACTCGGTCCTGCTGGACGGCCGTAGTTACGATGCGCGCGTCGAGGAGCATCCTGGTGGCGGCGTAGTGGTCGTGATTGACGGGTATCGCTTCGAAATCGACGTCCACGACCCGCGCCGCTGGACGCGAAAGTCCGGCGGACGGGGTGACGCCGGCATTCAGCGGATCATCGCCCCGATGCCCGGCAAAGTAGTACGGGTCCTGATCTCACCGGGCGACCCGGTGGAAGCCGGCCAAGGCCTGGTAGTAGTCGAGGCGATGAAGATGCAGAACGAGTTAAAGGCCACGCGTCCCGGCAAAGTAATCACCGTCCCCGCGAAAGAAGGCGCGACAGTAGCTGCCGGCGAGATCCTGGCCACAATCGAGTAATTCGGTGGCTGTCACCGTAACCCCCGAACTCCGCGCGCTAATTCGGTGGCAGCCACCGTAACCCCTAAACTCCCCACGCCATTTCGCCATTTCGGTGACAGCCACCACAACCCCCAAATTCCCATGAGAAAATCGCCCACCCCATCCGACTACCTTGGTAGCATGCCCAGAATCCCCAGAGTCGTTGTGCCAGGCTCGTGGCACCACGTGACGCAGCGCGGCAACCATCAGCAAGCTGTCTTCTTCGATAACTCCGATCGCCGGTTCTACCTGGACCTGCTCCGCGACCACGCGACCCACTACTCCGTCCGGATCACGGGCTATTGCCTGATGGGCAACCACGTCCACATCCTCGCGGTCCCCGAGAAAGCGAACGGCCTCGCAACCGCGCTTGGCAGGACCCACAACGACTACTCCCGATGGCTAAACCTGAAACACCGCACCACCGGGCACCTTTGGCAAAGCCGCTTCTATTCCTGTCCGCTCGACGAATCCCACAGTTGGGAAGCCCTCCGCTATGCGGAACTCAACCCGGTGCGCGCCGGCTTGGCAAGGAAGGCCGTGGAATGGCCATGGTCCAGCGCCCGGGCCCACAGCAGCGGCGCCGATGCCGCGTCGCTCATCGACCTCGCGGACTGGCGGGCCCAGTGGTCACCCGACACTTGGGAAGAAGCCCTAAACCGTGGCATCGCGGACGCCGCGCTCTTCGAACGAATCCGCGAATCGACACGAACCGGCCGCCCCGCGGGCGACGCGGACTATCTCAAGCGTGCCGAGGAAACGACCGGAAGGCGCCTCCGCCCAGGCACGCGCGGCCCTAAGCCGCGGGTGCGGGATCAAGCAGCCTATCTGCAATTGGAAGTTGCGTAGCCCGT
>PMTT01000632.1:0-16884 GCA_003167275.1 Bryobacterales bacterium
TCATTTCTCGCGAGTGCCGAAGACCTCCGGCACCGCCAGGCCGTTGCGCGTCATGTCGATCGACTTGATATACGTGCGGCACGTATGATCGCCCAGAAGGGCCTGTGCTTTGCGATCAACCTGTCGACCGACGTGTATGTTCTGCAGGTGAAGATCGGTGATTCCGAGGATCTGTGGGCCAGTTGGTGCCACCTCGTGGAAGGGCCGGTTCTGGAACTGGGCCGCGCTCCTGAAAGGTCTCCTGCTATTGAAAGGCAACCAGCGGATCAACGTAGTCAACGTCCCCTGGTACCTGTAAAACGGCCATTCTTGCCTGTGTTGCTTTTGTGCTTTCTGCCGGCTCTCTAAAACCCCACACAGGCAAAAATGCCCGTGTTACGTTACGGCGCCGCTTTGACGCGCCCGCAGCAATACTTGTACATCAGCCCGCTGCGGCAGGGACAAAGGTCGATAGGGTCAACCGTCGGGGCAAAGCGGCTCCGTTTTCTGGGTTTCATCCCCGTATCGTCGTGACGGACCATGTCTTGCATGCCGGTGGCAAGAAACATACGTACGAACCGGATCGGGTCCCAGAGCCCTTGCTGGTCGAGTTGCCGCGCTCCAGCTTCCAGTTCGTCCGACCAGCACACGGGGAGGCCAGCGCCGGTCGTGATCCAGTACTCGCCGAGAGGGACAAGCCGGGCGGCGAGCGCCACATCCGAAAAATTCCCACTCCGGCTGAAGCTGAGATCCATCACGAAAAGTTCTTCCTGCGTTCGGACATCGCGACAATAGATCCCCGCGCCCGGACTCGCGGATTTCGGCGCCACGATCCGGTATTCGGCCCGAAGATAGGCCGCCATAACGAAGTGTTCGTCCGTTCCCGGTTGCTCCGGATGGGTCTCCGAAAAACGTTGGATCACGTTCTTTCCGTTCCTGACCCAGTCGTAAATACAGCAGTCCGCCAGAACGTTTCGTACGTGTTCGTTTTCGATGAGCTGCTCTCTGTACAAGACGCCTATGGCCGCCCCGATATCGTCCCAAGCCTGGCGGGGAACGGTGTCGGTGACTCCTTGAGTCAGTTCCGTGCCCAAAATACGCAAATGCTTGTATCGATCGACATCCTTGCGCGTGGGGGAAAAGGTAGCCATGGATCTTCCATTGCACCTGTTGGCGCTGCAAAAATCAAGCCCCACCGATGCGGTCATCGGCGCTACAGCCCGAACAGATTGGCCTTCAGCTTGGTGTAGTCATTCTCGGCCGCCCACAAATCCAGCGGCACCGAGGCCAGTTCGTCTACCTCCGGCACCGCCAGGCCGTTGCGCGTCATGTCGATCGACTTGAGATACGTCCGGCAGGTATCGCAGGCTTCGATGCGTACGTGCGGGTAAGGCTCGGCGGTATAGACCGGCAGCTTGAGCTGGTCTTCTTCGCCGCACTTGGGACACAGCAGGCGTCGGAAGTTCCACTCCGTGAAGCAGAGCGAACAGACCAGCGATCGCTTGCCGCCCTCGCCTTCCGGGCGCAGGACGGCCGCGACGGGTGGCTCGCCGCAAACCGGACACGTGGAACTGGCTCCGGAGGGTTGATCGACAACGGTCGCACGCGCCTGGTATTCCGCGTAGGGCTGCGTCAGGACGCGGGTGATGAACTGGACGGCAGAGTCCGCCGGGTCCCAGTCGTCGAACTGGGCCAGGACAGCGGCAGTCTGTGCGAGATCCTCCGGGGCCACACGCTGCAGCAGCGCAAGCAGCGCATTTCGGTGGCTGTCACCGTAACCCCCAAATGCATTTCGGTGACAGTCACCGTAACCCCCAATTAGGAATTCGGGAGTTACGGTGACTGCCACCGAAATAGCAGACTGCGCCACTTGCTTTTGGAATCGTGCGATCTCGCGGTAGAAACTGAGGAACTCGGCCGCCGCCGGATACTCCCGTTCCAACACCTGGGCGCGCTCGATACGGCGGTCCCAGCGATTCATTTCCCCGTGACCCGCTGGAACCACAGGCGATGGTGCGTCCGCGCCCATGCCGGCGACACCTCGCCCCGGATAATGGACGTGAAGCCGCCACGCACCACCGCCGTCCCCATGTACACGTGGATGATGAACAGCCCGATCGTGATCAGCGCCGAACTCACGTGCAGCAGCACCGCCGCAAATCGCAAGCCGCGCAGGCTCCACGGGATCAGCTCGGGGAACCACAGCACTGCGCCCGAGAGCAGCAGCACGATCCCAGCCCACAGCATCCCCCAGAAGAAGTACTTCTGCCCGATATTGAAGCGGTCGATGGGCGGCAGGTTCTCATCCTCATTCCGGATGTAGTGCTGCATGGAGTCGCCCCACTTCCGGTCCGCCGGAGTGATCCGCATATCGCCCAGCCAAGCCTTTAGCATCCAGAACAGCGTGGCGGCGAACACGACCCCCAGCCAGGGATGCCAGAATCGCGAGGTGGGCGCCCCGCCCAACAGCGTCGCGATCCAGTACAGGTGCGGGGAGTAAAACGCCAAGCCCGTGGCCAGCACGTAGCAGAACGCGACTGCCGCAATCCAGTGCATCACCCGTTCGACCAGCGTGTAGCGCAGGATCGGATCATTCATCGTCTTTCACCTTTTTCGGTCCGAACCGCAGATAGTGCATGGTGACGCCGATCAGTCCGCCGATCATCGCCAGGTTGCCCAGCCACTTGAGCGGCTGCTTCCAGATCCGCACGGCCCAAGGAACCCGCGGGTCGGAGGGCAGACCGCCATAGGCTTCGGGATTGGTGATGTCGTGCAGCACGTAGATCACGCTGGTGCCGCCGACGCCCACAGGGTCATAGACGCCGGCATTGGCGTACCCGGAATGCTCGCGCAGTTGTTGCGCACGAGCCCCGGCAAGCTCCTTCATATCGTCCTTGGTGCCGAAGTGCAGGCACCCCGTGGGGCACGCCTTGATGCAGGCCGGCTCCAGGCCCTGCGACACGCGGTCGGTGCACAGCGTGCACTTGAACATCTTCTTCGTCTGCGGATTGAATTTGGGGATGTTGAACGGGCAGCCCGTGACGCAATACTGGCAGCCGATGCAGTACTCCTGCTGGAAATCGACGATGCCGTTCTGATACTGTACGATGGCGTTGTCGGCTGGGCAGGCGGCCAGGCACCCGGGGTCGGCGCAGTGCATGCACTGGTCCTTGCGCATGAGCCACTGCATGCTGCCGTCTTCCCGCGGATGCTCATTAAACTTGATCAGGTTCCAGTAATTCCACCGGGTTTCCGGCATGGTCTGGTAGGTATTGTCGAAGACGGTTTCGCCGAACGGAAGATCGTTCCATTCCATGCACGCCACTTCGCAAGCCTTGCACCCGATGCAGGTAGTGGTGTCGATCAGCTTGCACACCTGCTCCTGCCGCTGCGTGCCCTCCCCCGCCACCGGTCCGGCATGCCCCGAGATTTTCTGGACGCGGAGGTTACCGGAACTCATCGCGCACCCCCAACCCCTGGTTTCATACCTTCTCCACCTTCACCAGGAATCCCTTGAACTCCGGCGTGTACGCGTTGGGATCCGTCACCGCCGGCGAAAGCATATTGGCCGGCGTCAGCGCCGTCTTGCCTTCATCCTCGGCAATGCCGCGATAGCCCCAGTGGATCGGAATTCCAATCTGGTACACCTTCTTCCCATCGATCGTCATCGGCTTGATGCGGCGTGTCACCATGGCCTTGGCGATGTAATGTCCGCGCGCGCTGGTCACCTTGATGTGCTCGCCGCCGCGAAGCCCCAGGTCGTCCGCCAGTTCCGCCGGAAGTTCCACGAATGGCTCCGGCATCAACTGCACGTTCATCGGATTGTTCTTGGTCCAGTAATGGTAATGCTCGGTGAGCCGGTAAGTCGTGCAGACGATGTTATACCCTTCCGCCACCGTGCCCAGTTTGTCCATGTCCGAATGGAATTTCTTGGCGATGGGATTGGTGGATTGGCCCGGATGCAGCGGATTCGCCACCGGGCTCTCAGCCGGCTCGTAATGCTCCGGAAACGGCCCGTCAGCCAAGCCAGCCAGCGGCACAAACAGGCGCCCGACGCCCTCATAGTTCATGATGAACGGCCCCATGTGGTCCTTGGGCGGCGAGTCCGCCTTGAAGTCGGGCACGTCGGGGCCCACCCACTTCTGTTGAGCCTCGTTCCACCAGATCTGTTTGCGATCGGGGTCCCACGGAACCCCTGCCGGATCGCACGAGGCGCGATTGTACAGCACGCGCCGGTTGGACGGCCACGACCAGCCCCAATTGGGATAGATTCCCAGGCCGGACGGGTCCTCCGTTCCACGCCGCTGCATCATGGCCCCGGCCTCGGTCCACGATCCGCAGTAGAGCCAGTTACCGCTCATCGTCGATCCATCGTCGCGGAGCCACGCGAAGCCCGGCAGTTGCTGACCGGCCTTGATGGTCTGATTGAGCTTGGGATCGGTGACGTCGGCCAGCGCCCGCCCGTTGATCTCCCGCGCGATTTCGGAGAGCGACGGATTGTGCGGATCGGTGTAGCTCCAACTGGCGTTGAGCACCGGGTCGGGGAACTTGCCGCCCTCTTTCTTGTACAGCTCGCGGACCTTCAGGAAGATCCGCGCCAGGATTTCCTGGTCCAGCTTCGCCATCCCGGGCAGCGGCAGTGCGGCGCTCTTCCACTGCAGCCAGCGCGCGGAGTTGACGAACGTGCCGTCCTTCTCCGCGAAGCCTGCGCCCGGAAGCCGATAGACCGTGGTGTTGATCTGCTTCATCTCCTCCGTCGTGATGCCGGGAGATTTCCAGAACTCGCTGGTCTCGTCGGGATAGATTTCGCAGACCACCAGCCAGTCCGCTTTCTTCAACGCATTGATGTTCTTCTGCGCGTTCGGGCCAATCGCCACGCCGTTCATCCCGAAGGCCAGCAGCCCCTTGACGTGGCCGGCGTACATGCCGTCCCAGATCTCGGTCCAGGAGTAATTGCGGTCGATCTTGGGTAGATAGTGGAAGGCCCAGTCGTTCTCCTTCTTCGCGGCATCGCCGTACATCGCCTTGAGAAGGGAGACCGCGAACTTGTTGGTGTTGGACCAGTAGTTGTACGACTCCCAGGGCCCCGGCTTCGCCACTTTGGGCGTGATCCGCTCCAGGTACGCCTTGAAGTCCGTATCGGCGGGATTGGGCATCTTCAGATAGCCCGGCAGGATGTCGAAGACCCCCGCCATGTCGGTGGCGCCTTGAATGTTGGAGTGCCCGCGCAGCGCATTCACGCCGCCCCCCGCGCGCCCCACGTTGCCCAGCAGCAGTTGCAGAATGGCCGCCGTGCGGATGGTCTGGGTGGCGGAACTGTGGTGCGTGAATCCCACCGCGTAGAGGATGGTCGCGACCTTCTTCATGTCGCCATCCTTGCGGATGGAGGTGAACAGATCCGCGGCCTTGAGGAACTGCTCCTTGGGAATCCCGGTGATGCGCTCCACCATCTCCGGCGTGTAGCGCGAATACTGCTGCTTCAATAGCTGGTACACCGACCGTGGATTCTCGAGCGCCAGGTCGTACGCCAAGCCTCCCGGCCGATCCACTCCTTCGTAACTCCACGAGCTCCGGTCGTAAGTTCCTTTTGCCGCATCGAATCCCGAAAACAGCCCGTCCTCCGGCAGCTTGAAACCTTCCTGGACCACAAACGCCGCGTTGGTGTAGTGAATCAGGTAGTCCTTGGCGACCCGGTTGTTCTCGACCGCATAGCGGATCATTCCGCCCAGGAACGCGATGTCCGCGCCCGCCCGGATCTGCACAAACAGGTCGGCGGTGGCTGCCGTGCGCGTGAACCGCGGATCCACCACGATCATCTTGGCGTTGCGCTGGCGCTTCGCCTCGATGGGCCACTTGAAGCCGCACGGATGGTTTTCGGCCGGGTTGCCGCCTATGATCAACATCATGTCGGTGTTCTTGATGTCGATCCACCCATTGGTCATCGCCCCTCTTCCGAATGTGGACCCCAAACTGGAGACCGTGGGGCCATGTCAAACACGGGCCTGGTTTTCCAGGTAGCAGACCCCCAGGCTGCGCATGGTCTTGACCACCAGGTAATTGAACTCGTTGGTATCGGTACAGCCGCCATTCCAGGCAATCCCTTCGCAGCGGTTCACCGTGCGGCCCTTGTCGTCCGTCTCAATGAAGGTGTCGTCGCGGGTCTTCTTGACCTTGTGCGCGATCTCATCGAAGGCCATTTCCCAGGAAATGTCTTCCCAGTGGTCCGACCCCGGCCGGCGCACCTGTGGCTTAAGCAGCCGCCGCGGATTGACGATGTCCTGCTGCAGCGACGAACCCTTGGGGCAGAGAGTGCCCCGATTGATGGGGTGATCCGGGTCGCCTTCCACATGGACCACCTGCGCGGTGACGTTCTTGGCCTTGTCGCCCAGCGTATGGATGATCACGCCGCAGCTCACCGAACAGTACGGGCAGGTGGACCGCGTCTCCGTGGTGCGCGAGATCTTCAGATCCCTGGATTGCGCATAGGCGGACCGCAGGTCGAAGCCCAGCAGAGAGACGATTGCTCCTCCCGTTCCAGCCTTCAAGAAAGACCTTCGTGTAGGCGTCATGGCCGCGTAGTGCCCCCTTCACTTGTGTACAGTATCACAGGATGTTGCCGCACGTAGCTGATTTTTACGAGGGTTTGATTATGACAAATGTTACAGCGGCTGCGGATGCAAGCTGACCCTCTGCACTCTCCAGTTGGTGGGAAACACGGAAACACGGGGACAGACGGGACGTTACACGTGTTTCCCCTGCCCCCTCCAGAGCCCGCCGAATGCCCGCCGCGGTCAGGATTGGCCGCCCCACGGGACGCTGCGTTATCGTGGAGACATGTCGCCCTTTCCCCTGACTCGCCAGGAGCGGGCCAGGCAATGGAGCCGGACCGCGTGGGCGATGGCACTTCTCTTTGCAAGTTTGCCTGTGGCCTGCCGGATCTTTGTGGGCGCCTGGGGGTTCGAGGGCGCCTTCGAAGTGTCCTGCCTCTGCCTGGTTGTCGGAACCTACCTCCACTTCCTCAGCCGAAGGAGTCTCCCGGCCGTCCCCGATGCCGCTACCGTTCTGGATCGAGCCATCCAACTCGCGATCGGAGGCCAGACCGATGACGGAATCCTCCTTCTGACCGAGGCCATCCGTCTGAACCCGCGGCTATGGCAGGCGTTCCAGTATCGGGGTGAGTTGTACCTGATGCGCGGGGGGTCCGTAGGTGCGGCGCTCGACGACTTCACCGCGGCAATCCGTTTAGCGCCTGAGGAGCCGCACCTTTACGTTTTGCGTGGCCGGGCCCATCTCCTTCTCGGCGACGAGATGTCGGCCCGGGACGACGGCGAGATGGCCGCCCGCTTCCAAATCGGACCGCCCCGGACCCCGCAGAGTTAGGACGCAGGAGCCAGAAGTCCGCGGGCTTCAGGATTCACGGTCCTGGCACCCCTTCGTTCCCCGACGGATTATCTGCGTGCTCCGCTTCCGTTCTCTCTCTCTTGGTTTTTTCTTCTCTTCTCCGCGTGTTTAGCGCCGAACTTTGGCCGGAAGTCAGTCACAGACTTTGAAAATATCGCCAAACGCCTATAAATCTATAACTTACGAGATCCTGACCCTCTCTTGCCGCCCTCAAAACTTGGACCCGTCTGCCATCCTGGAATCAGGGTTGCGGACCGCACTGACGGGCGCAATCGGAAATAGCCTCCTTCCAGAGCTCGAAAATCCTTGTTTCCGCAACTGGAGGCCGGAAACGCCCCTGGAGACATCACATTGGAACAAACAAGTACCGATCCTTCCGCTGGCGGCACGGTGGATTCCGACGCCATGTCAAATGAGTTCCTGACATTCGATCCGATTGTCGGGCAATGCTCGGCGACCCACGCCGAGTGGCTGCGACGCCTGCGAGACAAGAACCTGTACAAGAACCATGGTAACTGGGATGACTTCTGCCGCCAATATGTTGGCCTGAGCGGAGCACAGGCCACAGAGATCATCGGCCTTCTGGAGGAGTTTGGCCCGGATTACTTCAATCTGGCCGTGCTCACTCCGATCACCCCGGAGGAGTTTCGGACGGTTGCGTCCAAGGTAAAAGGTAGGTATCTCTGCGCGAACGGCAGGGCGATCCCACTCGTTCCGAAGAACGCCCGGAGAATCGCCGCCGCCATGGAGCATCTTCGGCGGCCTGTGCCGGCAGAGACTCGCACCCCGCAGACCCCGACGCCCAACCCCGTGACGCTTCTGGATGACCGTTGCCGGGAAGTGACCACCGAGTTCCGGAGGTTGACCAGTCCCAAGGCACCGAACGTGGACCGTTTACGGTTGGCGGCGGTCCTCCGGAAGACGCTCTCCATGCTAGGACGAATCGAAATGGAGTTGGGAATCTACTAATTGGGCCCCTGGCGGGTGCTGCGGATCCGGGCCCGGCTTTCCGGGTTACAGAAGTCCCTGAACCGGCCTTCAGCTCCCATCAGCACCCAGCCCCTGACCCCGTCATTCCAGTTGTGTAAGACTTGAGTTTTCGCCCCATGGCACGACGCTCCGACCAGCAAACAACCCTCTACGAAGACTCCGCGCCGTTGCGCCCGGGGAACGCGCTCTTTTGCCACCAGGAGTTCCTCGAAAAGATGGAGGAGAATCGCGCCAACACCGTTGGCCGCAGGGCCGCGCTCCTCCTGCAGCGGCTGTTCGTAGACCTTCGGCGCCAGTACTACAAACCCACCCAGGGCGATAACCGCGGATGGCGAAGATCCCCGTTGGGCGGTAATCATGGCAGCCATTTTTACGCGTGGTGGGCTCCCAAGGGCGCCGCGCCGCTCAAAGTCAATCCGGAATTCGAGTCCGCGCCGGAAGGCGCCATCTTCCTCCGCGACATTCGCCATCATGACGACCACCGTCCGCTGAATCCGCAGTCCGTCGCGGAACACTACCTGCCGATCGGCGTTAAGGAACTCCGGCAGGAGGACTACGTTCCGGCACCCTGGACCCCGGCCCAGGCCAAATTCGCGGATGCCCGGCAGAAGATCCGGCTCATCAAGGGTTTCCCGGGGTCGGGCAAGACCACCGCCCTTTGGCACGCAGCCGATATGGCCGGGCGCAAATCCATCCTCTATATCACCTACTCGCCCGAATTGGCGGCCCTGGCGCGCGATCACTTCGACAAGTTTGCCCCCAGCCACAAACAGTTTCACGTGGTCACCTACTCGGAATTCCTGCGCCAGGTGGTGGGAAGCGACGCCCCGTTCGAGCCGGTGCGATTGATCCGCCAGGCGTTCGTCAAGGAAGTTTCGGGCTTCTCCCCAACCATCCTGGGTCCCTGGTCGAGCGAAAAGGCCGGCCTCTACGACGAGATGCACGCCCACTTATTCGGCGCCCTACTGCCGTTTCCCGTAGGCCGTTTCGCGGGCTTCCCGGACCGGCGGATTACCGCGCGCCAGTATCGCGATTTGCGGGAACGCGCCATCGGACGGGTGGCCGCCGAAGCCGTGGTGGAAGTCTGCGAAACGCTCCGCCGCCGCGATTCCCGCACCGTCGAGGGGCGCTTCTTCAAGGAGTTGGACCTGGCGTGGAACGCCGTCCAGCGCATTCGATCCCAAGGGCCCGGCCGTTTTGCGGGGTTCGATTGCATTGCGCTCGACGAGGCCCAGGATTTGACCCCGATCGAAGCTCTGGCGATTGTCGAATTGGCCGGGGCGGTAGGCTCCGCGACCGCGAACCTGAACGTCCTCGTGTCGGGCGACGAAGCCCAGACCGTGCGGCCCACCGACTTCGAATGGGGTTGGTTTCAGGACCTGCTTCATCACCGGCTTGCGTCGCCCGTGGAATTCAAACTGCAGACCAACCTGCGCAGTCCCCGGCGGATCGCGACCCTGGTGAATCGCGTTTGGGATCTCTACGGGGCCATTGCCAAGAGCGAGCGCCCGGGCGGCACCGGCGTGGCCGAGATCGACGACAACGCCGGCGACCAGGTGATTCTCTGCGCCGCTAAATCCGGACCCGAACTGGACGAGTTGCTGGAGGTCTTCTCCGAACGCGAAGGTCTGGCTCTGATCGCCATGGGCGAGGAGATTCCCGCTTATGTGCCCGAACGTCTGCGCGATCGCGTCCTCACCACCTTCGAGGCCAAGGGTCTCGACTTCCAGTCGGTGTGCATTCTGGATGCCGGTAAATGGTTGGATCGCGTCCTGCAGGCCCGCGACCGCGGTCGTGGCCTGGAGTTGGAAGACCTGAGCAAGCGACTGGCCATCGACCAGCTTCGCGTGGCATTGAGCCGCCCGGCGGAACGGCTCTATTGGCTCGACGTCAATCCCAATGACCGCATCCTGGGGCATTCCGAGAACATGCTGGCCTCCGGCGGCGAACGCGCTTATCCCATGGTCCCGGCCGTGCTGCTCAAGACGCTCGAGGAGGAGGCGCTGGATGCCGAGGAGCGCGTGAGGCTTTGCGAAAGCGACGCCCACCAGTTCCTGGCGATCAGGCCGGCATTGGCATGGTCGCGCGCGCGGCAGGCGGTAGCGCTCCTGGGGGAGGCGGGCGGCAAGTTCTCGGTTTCCGACCCGGCAGCCCGAATCTCGGCTTACCTCACCCTTTGCCAGGTGGCCTTTACCCTGGCTTTCCGGAAAGTGAACCTTCCATCGGAAATGGGCCGGGTGGATCTGTTTGGGGAAGCCGCCCAAGCCGTCGAGCGGATCGGCCGGACGAGTTTCGCGGCGTTGCTGCGGGCCATCGGCGACCACGAACGGGACTTCGGTGTCGAGAAGGCTCCGTCGCTCCTCCGCCTCGGTTCCCTTCTGGCACGGTATCGTGAGGACGTCGAGCCCTGGCTGCTTCAGGAGTTGCAGCCGCGGAGTGCTGCCTGGCTGCAATCGATGGAAGATCAGGTGGCATTGTTCCCCGACATGGTCCTCGAAATCTTGCCGGCGCTGTACAAGATCTTCGTCCCTCTGGAGGCGGAGCAGCGTACCGCAAATGTGCGGGAGAAGGCGATCCGCGCATTGATGCGCATGAACGGCTACAAGGGCGCGCTGCAGATCCTCCAGCAAGCGCCGGACGCCGACCCAAAACTGATCGCGGAATGCCGGGAGGGGCTGGGTGAGCTCGATCTAGCCGCGGCCGAGTACCTGAAGTCCGGCAGCTCGCAGGACGCGTTACGGTGCTACCGCCTCATTCCGGATTTCGACAAGAGCCTGCACTTGCTGGAGGCTGTTGGCAAACACCCGGCCATGGAGTCGCTTCTCTGGCTTCGCCGGATGCGCGACCTGGCCGCCGAGCGCCCCGCCGACTTTCAGAAGGTCATTCTTCCCGCGGAGAAGCAACTCCTGGAGGAAGTGTTACAGTCGGCCCTGGGCGTGTCGCGCAAGAAGCCGGCGGCTAAGCGGGCCAAAGCGGCGGTCAAGAAGACCGCCACGCCGCGTAAGAAGAAGGAGGAATATTTCTAAAGCGGCGGCCACGGCGCGATGCCTTTGGTTCCTGGTGAACGGAGTATAGTGATGAGCATGGACGTGCAGAAGACCATGGAGTTCATTCTGGAGCAGCAGGCCCAGACCGCGGTCAATCTGAAAGAGCTTTCCCTGCGCATGAATGAGCACCAGATAGAGGCGGCGAAGGAAACGGCTGCTCTGAAGGCCGATCTTCGAAGAGCGGTGCGGTTGGGAATTGCGGGAGCTCGTATGGAACGTCGGCGGCGGCAGGAACTCGCGAGCGAGGTGGATGCTCAGATCACCAAGCTGGCGGCTGCCCAGTTGATTACCGAAGAGCGCATGCAGGCATACTTTGCGTGGGTGAAGTCTGGCAACGGCCACAAGTAGTTCCCTCCTTGGCCCGTTCCGGGTCAATTCAATTCCATATGCTAAGCAGTCTCGGACCGGGAAACATTTGGCCGTAGGTGTGCCAGCCTGCCTCTCTGGGAGTAGAGCGCAATTGGGGCTGACCGAATCGGCGACTGGCCGTTTGGGATATGATAGTCCCGTCAGTTTGTTCAGCTCTGCAACAATATTCCGCGAGCCGTATGTCCCGGACTCGCGGCAGGGCGGAAGGAACCCAAACGTGCTCAGAACACTCTGTTGGTTGGTGGTATTCGCCCTCTCGATCCACGGCGCGGATCGACCTCGAATCGTCGGCATCGCGAACATCGCGGTGAAAGTGGACAGCCTCGATGAGGCCCGCAAGTTCTACACGGGCGTGGTGGGGATGGCCGAGGCCTTCGCGACGAAGGATCCCGCGGTGGCCGGCGATCTCGCCTGCTTCAAAGTCAACGATCGCCAGTTCGTCGAAGTGTCGCCCACGTTGAAGAGCGAAAGTGAAGACCGGCTGATCCGCATCGGCTTCGAGACCAACGATGCCCGCAAATTGCGCGATTACTTGGCCGCCAAGGGCGTCCCAGTGCCCGCCAGGATCGACAAGGACCCCAATGGCAATCGCAGTTTCGTGGTGAAGGATCCGGACGGCCATTCAGTGCAGTTCGTTCAGTATCTACCGGGCTCGATCCAAAGCCGCGATTTCGGCAAGCATCTCGCGGCGATGCGCATTTCGGACCACATGCTGCACGTTGGCGTGCGCGTGGTCGATCCGGCGAAAGCCGACGCCTTCTACAAGGACATCCTGGGGTTCCGGCTGCAATGGAAAGGCGGACCGACCGACAACCGCTTCGAGTGGATCTCGATGATGGTGCCGGATGGATCCGACTGGATCGAGTACATGGTGCGGGAGACTACCCCGACACCCCAACAACTGGGCGTCCTGCATCATTACGCGTTGAGCACGATGGACGTGCAGCAGGTGTACAAGACGGTGGTGGAGCGAGGGTATAAGCCGCCTCGCGAGCCGGCGATCGCGCGCGACGGCCGGTGGCTACTGCAACTCTACGACAAGAACTTCACGCGGACCGAGATGATGATCCGCAAACCGGTGGAGACGCCGTGCTGCTCGCCGAACCTGGACGATATCAAGGCCAACCGGGACGGTTCTAAGCAATGAGACGAAAGATCTGGAGCAATCTGCCTGCGTTCGCGCCGCAAGCGGCCGCGACGGACCCTCTCGCGATCGCCAATGTGCGCGGTTGGCGATTGCGCGAGCCCTCGTCGGGCCGCCGCTACACGGTGCTGCGCCTGGAAACCCGAGGCGGCTTGGTGGGATACGGGGAAGGCGGCGCGTCATCGCCCGCGGAAATCGACGAGGCCAAGGCTGCGGCAACGGGCCGGCGGCCGAATGAGACCGAGTATATCCGTCACCGGCTGGCAGCCATGCCCGCCATGGAAGCCGCAGTCAATTGCGCGTTTCTCGATCTGCTCGGCAAGCGGACGAAGACGCCCGTCTACCAGTTCCTGGGCGGACCCACACGATTCAAGGCGCGGGTGATGGCGCACCTGGAGGGACAGACCGAGGATGCGCTGGCGGCGCCGCTCCAGCGCGCGGTCCAGCAGGGATTCAAAGCATTCACCGTGCCGATTCCGGGCCGCGATTCGTTGTGGCGCATGCAGGCATACGTCGATGCGGTGCGCGCGCGCGTGGCGCGGGTACGCAGCCTGGCGGGTGCCGACCTGGATTTCGTGCTGGATGCCGCGGGCAGTTTGACGCCGGGCGATGCGGCCCTCCTCGCGACCGCGCTCGAGAAGATCCACCTGATGTGGTTGGATGAGCCAACCACCGTGCTGACCAACGATGCACTGGCGCGGATCGCGGATGAGAGCGTGATGCCCGTCGGCCTGGGCCGCTCGGTCACCGATATCGCGACCTTCCAGAACCTGCTGCGGTGGGGCTCGATCGACCTGCTGCGGCCCAGCCTGGGGCTTAACAGCATCTCGAAAATCAAGCGGATGGCGGCCATCGCCGAGACGCATTACGTGGCAGTGGCGCCGTATCACGATGGCGGCCCGATTGCGACGGCCGCCGGCATTCACCTGGCGGCGAGCCTGCCGAATTTCTTCATCCAGCAGATTCCGTTTCCCACCGCGGAGCGCGATCGGGCGATGCGCGCCGAACTGACCTCCGGCAACCAGGAGACGGCGAAGGATGGTTTCGCGCCGCTCACGAACCGGCCAGGCTTTGGAATCGACGTGGACGAACGGGCGCTCGACCGTTATAGCGAGTAACACGGGCATTCTTGCCTGTGTGGTTTTTGCGGCTGACATGATACGTGAGGAGAGAGTATGAGACGTCGCGAAATGTTGGGAGCCCTGGCCGCCGCCAGCGGCTTGCGAGGATCCACCGCCAGGAGAAGCGGCATCGGCTGCGGCTGCGCGTTTGCACCGGCGGCCGCGATTCCTCCGGGCTCGGATGTCTTCAAGGATGTCGGCTCCAAGCTCCGCATCACGGACATGAAGGTGTTCGGCGTGACGCTGGACGAGAAGATCGCGCGAGCTGACCGGCCGTATGTTTTCGTCAAGCTCGAAACCAATCAGGGAGTGGTCGGGTGGGGAGAGGCCACGCTCGAAGGTAAGGCCTCGGCGGCGATGGCCTGCGTGAACGACCTGCGGGATTTCATCGTCGGCAGCGACCCGATGCAGTCCGAGCACCTCTACCAGTTGATGTATATCGGCAGTTTCTATCGCGGCGGGCCGGTGCTCGGTTCGGCGGTTTCGGGAATCGACCAGGCCATCTGGGACATCCGCGGGAAGGTCCTCGGCATGCCGGTGTACGAGCTGCTGGGCGGCCCCGTGGATCCGCAGGGCGTGCGCGGATACTACCATGCGGCGGCGTGGACGCTGGAGGAAGCGCGCGCCTTGCGCGACAAGACGCGCCAGGCGGGCGTGACGGCGCTCAAGTTCCAGTTGCCCGATCTGCTGGAGTGGGTGGAGACCAACCGCAAGCTCACGCGCGCGGTGAAACACATGGAGATGCTGCGCGAAGGCCTGGGTCCGGATATCGATTTCGCGGTCGATTTTCACGCGCGCCCGAGCCCAACGGTCGCGGCCATCATCCTGCGGGAGATTGAACCGTTCCATCTCTTTTTCGCCGAGGAGATTTGTCCTCCGGAGAACATGCGCGCCATGCAGCGGGCGGCGCGGAAATCCACGACGCCGCTGGCGACGGGCGAGAGACTGATCGCGGCCTATGGGTGCGCCGAGTTAATCGATCTCGGGATTGTGGACGTGCTCCAACCGGACATCGCCCACGTGGGAGGGATCACGGCGTTGTGGAAGGTAGCGGCGGCGGCCGACGCGGCGGGCATCCGCATGGCGCCACACGCGTGTGAGGGACCGGTCGGCGGCATCGCCAGCCTGCATGTGGACGCCGCAATTCCGAATCTCCTGGCGCAGGAGATCTGTGGCCTCGTGGATGCTGGAGAGATGAACCGCGTGTGGGAAGACCTGATGGGCTTCTCCGCGATGCGCATGGTCGGCGGCCGGTATCCGCTGCCCACCAGGCCGGGACTGGGATTCGAAGTCAGCGAAGCGGCCCTAAAGAAGTACCCGTTCCAAGGCACGCGCCCGTTCCCCCCGGCGTTCCACGAAGATGGCTCGTTGGCGTCCTTGTAGCCGTGGCACAGGCATTCCTGCCTGTGTTGTTTTTTGTTGCCCTGGAAAACCAACACAGGCAAGAATGCCTGTGCCACCCGACCCCCTACGAAACCTGCCAATACACCGAATACCGCTTATCGAAAAGCGTGTTGATCGGCACCAGAGTGACGTTCTTCTCCTGACCGGTGGTGTGGAACGTCAGCGGCTTGTCGCCCGCCTTGATCCACGCGCTCAGGTCCGTGCCCGACGCCTTAAAAGTGGGTATCTCAAGCTGCGGCACCGAAGCTTGTGCAGCCGCGTTCGGATTCTGTCCCGCGCGCGCGGGAGCCCCCGGCGGCCGCATACGCGGTGCGTTCGGCCCAATAATCATCCGTTCCGTCAGCCCTTCATTGCCCAGATCGCCGGCCAGCACCAGCGGCCCATACAGGAACGCCTGAGTCTTGGGATCGTCGGGCATGGGCTCCGCCCACAACTGCATCGGCAGATCCATCTCCACGCGGTCGCCGTTCTTCCATGTGCGGTTGATGGTCAGGTAGCTGCTTGGCGAGGCGGACGTCTCCAACGCCTTGCCGTTGATCTTGACCGACCCGCCATTCACCCACTCCGGAATTCGCACCCGCAATACCATCTGGGTCGGCTTGGCGACACTCACCACCAGGGATGTGCTCTGCTCCTCGGGGAATTTGGTCTCCTGCCGCAGCTTCAATCCCTTCTCGGCCCAGTTCAACTCGGAGGGGATGAACAGATTCACGTAAACGCCCTTGTCGTCATGCCAGTAGATGCTGTCGTTGATCTTGGAGTACTCCTCCATGCCGGTCCCCGTGCAGCACCAGAACGAATGGTCTTCCGAATTGAAAGTCTTCCACGCGCCTGGAGTGAGCGAGAGGTAATACTGCGTGTAGCCTTTCTCGGGACGGATGGTGCCGATGCGCTCATTCAGATAGGTGCGCTCATAGTAGTCGAAGTAGCGCGGATCGGGCTCCCAACTGTAGAGGTGCCGCGCGAGCTTCAACATGTTGTAGGAGCAGCAGCATTCCGCCGTGGAGACGCTGCGCCTCCATTCGGCCGACAGGTGGCGGGGAGACCCGTTCCAGGATTCGCCATTGCTGGTCCCGCCAGTTACGTAAGTGCGCCCCGTGGACACGGTGTAGAAGAAGAAATCGGCCACGTCGTGGAAGCGCACATCGCCCGAGATCTCATAGCGCCGGGCGGCGCCGATCACCTGCGGGATATGCGTGTTGGCATGCAGCGGGAAGCCGCGGAACGGGTCCTTGTTCAGCTCATCGCGATCGAGGGCCAGAGGATTGAAAAACCACTTTTTGGTAAAGCGGTCCCCCACCCTGGCCCAGCGGTCGTTGTTGGTGGCGGCTGCCAGGTTGTACAGCACTTCGGCCATGCCGCCATACTCCGTCATCAGGATTTCCTGCATGTGCGCTTCGGTCTTGGAGCCGGACCATTCGTCGGCCCA
>PMTT01000632.1:16939-25742 GCA_003167275.1 Bryobacterales bacterium
GTCCAGCCGCTCAAAGAGCGAAATCGGGAAAGCGCTCAGATATCCGCCCCCCAGCTTCTCCTGGCACTTGGCCAGTTCGGCAACCAGTTCGTCCGCTTTGGCCTTGGCCTCTTTGTCCCCGGTGGAGGCCCACAGGTTGGCGCTGGCGGAAAGGAAGTGTCCAGTGAAATGGCCGCGCAATTCGCTGTCGCGCTGCCCATCGTCCTTCATCTCCCAGCCGCCGAACGGTTCCGTGGAGCCGACCGGCAGCCCGGCGTTGGCGCGGAAGTTATAGACCAGACGGTCCACCGGCAGACGCGCCATGTAACCTCGATTCCACTCCTGCGCATCGTGAAATATGCTGCCCGGCAGCAATCGGACCTGGGTCATGGCGAAGGGCTGCGCTTTGACCGGCACGTCCTGTCGGGCGAACTCGATGGGCGCGTCGAAGGGCATGGCTTCGGCGGGCGCGGTGCGGCGTTGCTGCTGTTGCTGTTGCACGCTGGTGTTGGGGTTCGGCGCCCCCGCCGGCGCAGGCGCCGGTTGAGCAGCCGGTGGCGTACTCTGTTGCGCCAGCACAACCGGAGCAGCGGCTCCCGTGCCAGCCAAGATGGCTGCAAATGTACGCCGGTTCAGACGTGGGGAATTCGTTGGTTCGCTCATGGTCGCACCTCGTGGTGGCAGGTTGAAATGGAATCGCTTACATTATAGCGCGGGCCATTCGATTGGGAGCTGGCGCTCCGGGTTCGGGTTCGATTTCCCTGCTCTCGCCGCCAACTCCGGGATGGGCAGGCGGTGGTATAATTTGACGCGGGCAGCATAGGCACTGATTAAATGCCATGGAGAACATCGGCAAATACCAGATCACCGGCGAACTCGGAAGCGGTGGGTTTGGACGTGTGTACAAGGCCCTGGACCCGACCGTCGGCCGCGTAGTTGCCATCAAAGTTCTCAACGTGCAGGACGACCCGGCGCTGATCATGCGCTTTGAGGCCGAAGCCAAGACGTCGGCGAACCTCCAGCACAAGAACATCGTGATCGTCCATGAGTTCGGTGAACAGATCATTGACCAGCGGCACAAGAAGCAGTTCCTGGTCATGGAGTATCTGTCCGGCAAGAACCTCCAGGAGATCATCCACGAAAAGACTCCCATCGCGCCCCTCGACAAGCTGCTGATCATGTCGGAAGTGGCCCAGGGGCTGCAGTTCGCGCATGAGCACGGGGTGGTGCACCGTGACGTGAAGCCGGCCAATATCATGCGGCTTTCGGATGGGTCCGTCAAGATCATGGATTTCGGGATCGCGCGCCTGATGCGTGGAGTCGACACGCGGCTCACGCAGGCGGGCATCATGATCGGCACGCCTCAATACATGGCGCCGGAGCAGTTCACCACCGATACCGCCGACGAGAAATGCGACGTGTGGGCCTATGGCGTGGTGTTTTATGAATTCCTGGCCGGCGTAAACCCGTTTCATGGCGACAATGCGCCGCAGATGATTTTTCGCGTGACCGCGGAAGATCCACCCCCGATTTCCTCCCGCCTCCCGAATCTGCCGCGCAGCCTGGACGCGATTCTGAAGCGCCTGCTGGCCAAATCGAGGGACGACCGATACTCTTCCCTGGAGGACGTTCGATTCGACCTGGAGCCGGTGATCCTGGAACTGCGGCGCGCGCAAGTGGAGGACGACCTCAGTCGCGCCGCGGCGCTGATCGCAGAGGAGCGGATGGACGAAGCGCTCACGGTGGTGCGGCGCATTCTGGACTCGGATCAAACTAACGCCCAGGCCCGCGAGTGGCGCAGGAAACTGCCGGAGCAGATCCGGTTGCAGTCGATACAGGTGCGGATCAAAGCTCTGGTGGGGCAAGCCGATGATGACTCTGCCCGGAAGGATTACCCCGCGGCCCTGGAGAAGCTGGCGGAAGCGGTGCGCCTCGACCGATCGAACCAAAAGGTTCGCACGCGGCTGGACGAGATACTAGCCGAACAGGAGAGGGTGAACCGCGCAGCCAGCCTGGTGTCGGAGGCGCGGGCGGAATACCAGAAGAATGCGCTAACAGTCGCAATCGATTATGCCAAAGAAGCGGCTCGGGCAGATCCCACCAACCCGGAGGCGACTGGGCTGGTCGCAGAAATTGGGAATGAGATCCAACGGCGCGACGCGGAGGTTCAGCGCAAGGCCGGCCTGAGCAAGGCGAAGGGCCTGATCCTGGTCCAAGCTTACGAAAACGCCGTTTCCGTACTGATGGAACTGGCCGCGCGGTATCCCGAAGACCTGGAAGTCAGGGACAAGCTGGATGAGACGAGGCGTCTTCAAGCCGCCTACACAACCCAGCAAAAGACCGACTCGGCGATTCTGGAGAGCCGGGAACTGATCCGCAAAGGTTCCTATCAGCGGGCCATTGACGCGCTCGAGGCCCTCGACAAGGACATCCCCCAGAAGAGCCAGGTCGCGGACTTGCTGACCTACGCGCGCGAGCAACTGGAAGTGGAGAGACGGGCTGCCGAAGTGGCGGATTTGCTCCGCCAGGCAGGGGACGCTCCGGCCGGAGATTTCGACCTGGCCATCAGCCTGGTCGACCGGGCTCTCGACCTGGAGCCGGGCAACGAAAAAGGGCTCCGCCTCCGGAAGAGCTTGTTGCTCGCCCGGCAGGCCGACCAGGAAGACCGGGCGATCCGGCGCTCGGTTCAAGCCGGCCGTGCTCTTCTGCTCAACGGCAGGCTGGATGAAGCCATCGCGATCAACGCCGACCTCAAGTCTAAGCACGCCGACCATCCGAACGTGATGGGATTCGACCGCGAGATCGAGCGTCTGGTTCGTGAGCGGCGCGAAAAGAAGGAGCGCGAGTTTCAGGAGCGCGTACGCCAGGTGGAGCAACTCCTCGATCAGGGGCAGGCGGGAGATGCGACCAAGATCCTGAGTACTCTGACGGTCCAGTTTCCGGGCGAACGGGCATTGGCGCCCCTGCTGGCGCGGGCAACCGCGACCGAGCAGGATCAAAAAAAGCGCGAAGCCATCTTTGGGACGCTCACGCGGGCCAGAGACTTGGCGGCCGGAAAGCGGTGGGATCAGGCGTTAGGGGAGTTGGAGCGTGGATTAGCAATGTGGCCGGGTACTCCCGAGCTGCTGCTGGAGCAAGGGCGAATTGTTCAGCTCAAGGCCACGCAGGAAGCCTTTGACGACATCCGTCAGCGGATCGCACGGCACGAACTGGAGGCGGCCATCGCGGCCGCCGACTCGATACTCGCCAAGTTCCCGGGGGAGGCGCGAATCGTCGAGTTGCGCGAGCAAGGCCGCCAACAGCTCGAGTTTGAGAGACTCCTGAAGGAAGCGGAGCGCCTGGTTTTCCAAGGCGAGGTCGACCTGGCTGCCCCGGTGGTGGACGAACTGCTGCGGCGGGCTCCCGGCGATGGCAACGTGCAGCGCCTCAAACAGACGATCCTGCGGAAACAGAAGCGGCGGCAGGATTTCGCGACTGCCGACCAGTTGTGCAAACGGCGGAAATTCCAGGAGGCGCACGATCTGGTAATCCGGATTCTGCTGGAAGACCCCGAAGATGCCGCCGCCGGGGACCTGCTGAAGAGAATCGAGCGCGAGGGCATTGGATACCAGCGGCAACAGCGCATCGAGCAAGCCCGCACGGAAGCCTCGGAATATATCAAGCACCGCCAACATGCGGCCGCGGTACAGGTTCTGGAGAAGATTGCGCGGGAGTTTCCCGACGAAGAGGATCTGCTGGACGATTTACAGCGCGCCCGCGATGCGCTGGCTCAGTTTGAAAGAAAGGAGGCAATGGCCCGCGGCAGGGCGCAGTTCGACGCCCTCATGAAACAGCAGTTGTTTGAGGACGCGATTGAGACGGCCAGACAACTGGCGGCGAACTTCCCGGAAGAGCCGTTTCAGCAGGATCTGCAGGCCGCGATCTCGGCAAGAGATCTGCGAGATCGCAGGAAGGCTCAATTCGAAAGAAAGGAGGCCATTGCACGGGGAAGGGCCGAGTTGGACGCCCTCATGAAACAGCAGTTGTTCGAGGATGCGATTGAGAAGGCCCGGCAACTGGCGGCGAATTTTCCGGAGGAGCCCTTTCAGCAGGATGTGCAGGCCGCGACCTCGGCAAGAGAGCTGCGCGATCGCAAGAAGGCTCAATTAGAAAGGAAGGAGGCCATTGCGCGGGGCAGGGCGGAGTTGGACGCCCTGATGAAGCAGCGACGGTTCGAGGACGCGATTGAGAAGGCCCGGCAACTGGTGGGAAGTTTCCCGGAGGAACCCTTTCAGCAGGATCTTCAGGCTGCCATTTCTGCCAGAGATCTTCGAGATCGCAGGCAGCAGGTGGACGCGGAGATTGCGGAACTGGAGAAGATGTTCCGCCAGGGCGATGCGGCATCGGTGCGGAAGGGGGCCGAGAAGCTGCTGGAGTCTTATCCAGAACCGCGGGCCCGGGAGCTTCTGGATTGGGCCAAGAAGACCGAACAGAAGGTGCGTTCGATCAAGAAAAAGGCGGACGGACCGCGTTTCGACTGGCGGTGGATCGCGGCCGTTGTGGCTTTGCCGATTGTCTTGTTCGCGGCCTGGAAGCTTATCCCCAAGCCCACAACGACCCCGCCCGGTGAACTGCATATTACACCCACGGAACTTTCGTTTTCGTACCGGCCCGGCGACCCCGTGGTGGCCGCCCAGACGTTGCAGTTGACCGGACAGCCCGCGGGTGCAACATGGGTGGTCCGGACGAGCGACAAGTGGTTTACGGCTACTCCCATCGAGCCGATTGGAGATGGCCAGATTACCGTGCAGGTGGACCCGCGAAAGCTCGAAGTCGGCGAACACACAGGAGTGGTTACGATATCGGCGAAGCACTTCGCGGTTGCGGAGGTCCACGTGTACGTCCGGCTCAGCATCGCTATGGCCCCGCCCCCGCCACCCCCGCTGACGCTGCGGATTACGCCGCTTGAACTCCTGTTTTCGTACCAAAAGGGTGGCCCGTTACCACCCGATCAGTCGATGCAGTTGACCGGCAACCCCTCGGACGAAACCTGGGTGACCCAGGTGAGCGACTCGTGGTTCCAGGCTAATCCCAGCCAGAGGTCAGGGGACGGCCCCATTTCAATCCATGTGGAGCCACAGAAGCTCCCTGTCGGCGACTACTCCGGGTTCGTTACGGTTTCGGCAAAGAACGGCACGGTTAAGCGAGTGCCGGTGAAAGTTCGGCTCAGTGTGCTCGCACCGGAGATAACCGAGGGACCCAAACCCGAGTTGAATGTTCAGCCCCGCCCACTTTTGTTTACGTACCGGCGGGGGGGCAGTGCGCCCGCCGCCCTACCCTTGCAGGTGAACGTTAAACCCGCGGGGGAGGCTTGGGGCGCAACGTCGAACATCCAGTGGATCAAGCTGAATCCCACCGAGCGGAGCGGAGATGGCTCGATTTTGGTTACGGTGGACCCACAGGGGCTACCTCTTGGCGATAACAATGGGACGGTGATTGTATCGTCGAAGCGGAGCCTGGTTGCGCCGGTCCAGGTGAGCGTTAAGCTTACGATCCAGGATGCGGCCCCACCGCCGCCGCCTCCCCCTGTCGATTGCCATAACCCCGCCGTATACCATGGAGCAAGTTCCGGATCGGTTCAGTGGAACGGAATTCTCGGCGCAGGCCAAGCCGTGACCATTGGCAGGGACAACGTGGTCCTGTCCGCCCCCCCGGGCGCGCCCCCGGCCGAGGTGAAAGGCCGCACGATTCCTGGGTGCGATATCTCGATTACAGCAGGCCAGTCCGGAATTGTGGCCGATTTCCCAGGGGCCGCCAACGGGTTTAGCTCAGTGACGTTGAAGAACACTTCATCAGGGCCCGTTAACGGGCCCAAGTTCGACTGGAAGGTTAAGTAGCCCATGCTTCTCCCTGGGAACAGCGGCTGAAGAATCGTCGTGTGGAGGCAAGCGGCGCTGCCTGTCCCACAGCCGCCTTCTTACATGGAGCTTGGGTGTATACTGTATTACTTCTTATGATGAGAGCGTTCCCGGTCGCGTGTACTCTATTCTGCCTGGTGGCCCACGCGCAGGATCTGTCCAAAGCAAACCGGGTGGCGCTGGTGATCGGCAACTCAGGCTACAGCGTGCTCCCGAAGCTGCAGTCCGTACCCAAAGACGTGGAGGCGATCTCCAACGCCCTCAAGAACGCCGCATTTGACGTCGTTAGCGTCAATGATTTCAAAGTGCCGGAATTCTTCACTCAGGGTATCGCCGATTTCGAAAAGCATCTCAAAGGGGGCGACGTCTGTGTGGTCTACTATGCCGGCTATGCGCTGCAGAGTGAGGGCGATAACTATCTTCTGCCCGTCAATTTCGATCCGCAAGATCAGAAAGCCTTGGTGGATCGCGCCTACCTCTTCGTCAGGCTGCAAGAGGACCTTGATGCACATGGCGTAGCTTTGAGAATCTTTATCCAGGAAGGCCCCCCGCCACTCAATGTCGCGATTAAAGGGGCGGGAATCGGCCTTGTCGATCCGCAGATTGGCCCATTCAAGGAAACACTTTTTGTATCGGCCGGGCGCACGGGAGAATGGGTCCCGACCGCTTCGGGAGGTGGCGCCGACCGGTTGACCACGATCGCCGCCAAGGCGATTAACGAACAGAAGATCGAGTTAGACTCGCTTTTTGAACACGTGAGAAGCGACGTTACCGAGTCCGCACGCACTGGTGGGCAGACTCAGGTCCCGTTTCACGACTCCACCGTGGTCCGTTCGCAGTTCTATTTTCACGAACCGGAAAAGAAGGTAGAGACTCCCGTGACCACTCTCCCGCCGCCGCCGCCCGAGTGGCCGCGCCAGAATGTCATCGTACAGAATTCCAGGGACCGTGAAGAATACCTCTGGGTCAAGCCGCAAAGGTTCATGATGGGGTGCGTCCCCAACGGCGACAAGCCATGTGAGGATGCCGAGAAACCCAGGCACCAGGTGACCCTCACGAAAGGGTTCTGGATCGGGCGCAACGAGGTGCAGGTCGATTCGTATCAGCGATACGTGCAGGCGAACAAGCCCAAGACGAAAATGCCGTCGGCGCCGCTGGACGACAGGCATTGGGATAAAACCGATCGTCCGATCGTGGATGTCAAATGGGAAGATGCCAAAGCCTACTGCGGCTGGGCGGGCGGCCGGCTTCCAACCGAAGCCGAATGGGAGGCCGCGGCCCGCGGGGGCATGCGAGACGAAATCTACCCCATGGGCAGCGAAAAGAGCCGGGATTTTGCCAACTTCGCCGGCAAGAGCGAGAATGACATCTACGACGGCATCGCGCCGGTGCGCAAGTTCAATCCGAATCCCTATGGACTTTACGACATGTCTGGCAACGTCTGGGAGTGGGTGAACGACTTCTTCGGTCCCTACACGGCCGCGAATGTCACGGATCCGCCCGGTCCGTCCAACGGCAAGGACCATGTGATCCGTGGCGGCTCTTTCGCTTCCGATGCCAAGGTGCACCTGCGCATCTCGTATCGCAAGGGGATGAGCAAGGACGAAAACAACATCGGGTTCCGCTGTGCGATCGACGATACGGACGCGAGCAAGAAGCTACTGCCGCAGCCCCGGTAGCTGGGGCCGTCTTAGCTTGCCTTGAATGAGCCATGCGCGCAATCTGTGAAGCCTGCGCCCTTCCGCAGCCGGTCGATTGGCAAGCCCGCGACCTCTGCATTCACTGCGGACAGGCCGTCCGCCCGGAGGTCCGCTGCTTCTGGTGCGTGAAGTGGACGCCGGCCGCCGGCAAGTTCTGCCGCAACTGCGGCGCCGGGGTAATCGAGGGCCGCCTCTACGGAGCCGCCCGCATGCTGAAAGACGCGGGTGTCGACCGGTTCGGTGTTCCCAAGATGCTGGTGGAGTTGGATCGCGACCAGATCGAGAACTTCATCCAAATCTACAACCGGCACGCGGCCTCCATGACGCGCCATGTAGACCATGTGCGTTTCCTGGAGCGCTTCCTGCAGCGCAAGAACTGGAGCGAAGCGCTGGAAGAGGAACTGATCGTGCAGTTGCCCTGGCCGGAGGAGCGGTTGAACGCGTTCTCCCTTCCGCTCGACCCCGCCGAGCGTCCGATCACCAACGGGCTCTCGCGCAACGAAAGCGTCGCGATGGCACGTTTCCTCTCGGACAGCTCGCCGGTATACGTCACTCGGGCGCTGGCCACTTTGGTTCGGCTGCTGCTCGAAGACTGGACTGCCCAGAAAGACGCGAAGAGTGTGATCTACAACCAGGACCCACTGTTGCGGGGAGAAGCGGCGCTGGCCTTGACCAACTGGCGAATGGTATACGGCCCCGGGATCCAGGACGACCGCTATCTGTTCATCGGTGCGTTGCGCGACTGTGGGTTCCCATTTCAGGCGGCGGTGCACCTGGCGCTGATCGGAAACAAGGAGGACGTGCTGCCCGCCGAGGCTCTGCTCTCGGACGACCCGGAGATCGCGTTTACTGCCGCGCTGTCAGCGGGCGACGTCGACCGCCTGGCCGTTGCGGAACGCTCGGGCGATCCCATGAAGCGGTACGCGGCAGCCTACAGGCTCGCCCGGATGGGCCGCTTCGACGGCGTGGGCGAGGTGCTGCGACACGCGGAGCCGAAGCATCAAGTCGACCTGCTCTGGGCGATCACATCACGTAACACGGGCATTCCTGCCGGTGCTCCCAAGCAGTCCACCGTGGGACTGCGTGACGTCCTGTTTGAGCTTCTGGAGAGCAGCGACGAGGAGCGTGTACGGAGGGACGCGACCTTCGCGGTGGCGCTGAGTCATCTGCCGGGCGATACGCTGCGGATTGCGCGATCCGCGCGGGGCGATTCGCAAATCTATAATG
>PMTT01000538.1 GCA_003167275.1 Bryobacterales bacterium
TGGCGCGGTGGTCGCCGCCGACCGGGCCCTGGCGCCCCGCGAAGTCCTGTCACCCGCGGTGGCCCGTAATGGCCACGCCTCTTTCCACATCGTGGTGACTCTCCCGCCCAACGAGACCTATCTGCTGTACGTGGCGCCCAATCCGGTCACCGCCTGCCGCATCGCTCTCTATAAGGAACACTTCGTGAAGACCAGCCGGGGATGGATTCCCGACACGCTGGCGGAGGTCGCGCGGCTTCCGGATTTCGGCGTGATGCCCGATCCGGACGACCACATCGAAGGCCAGAATACGCGCGTGTACCTGCTGGACCTTTGGATCCCACCCAATGCGGACGTCGCGCGCTTCCGGCTGGAAGTGCAAGTGAAGATCGGGGAGTGGATGGTGCGGCCGATGGAGTTGCGGGTGCTTCCTTCGCGCATCCCCGACATCGCCGCCGCGGATTCCGGCAAGCCTGCGAACCTGCCTCCCGTCGAACTGGGAGCCGACTCCGCTGCGCTGGACGTGGTGCATGAATACGTCGCTGGATCGAGGCTCCGTGTGGATCCCCAGCCGCTCACCGTGCGCGGCATCATCCGCCGGAATGCCATTCAGGACATGGCGCTCGCGGCTTCGCTGGATGCCGATGTCGCCGGACCAAAGGCCGTAGAACGGCGCGTCCTCGATCTGCTGTGGAACAACTTCCGTTTTGTGCCGCGCGTCTTCGGCGCGGAGTGGTATCTGCGCCTGCGGGACTACCTGTACAGTCAGCCCGCCAAATAGAAGATAGGGACATCCTGAACTGGCTTAGTTTTTCAATTATGGCGCGGGTAGTGGACTATCCCAAGTCAAATCTCATGCCACGAGTGTGTGTGCAGCGGATCCGGCTACCTTTCGATGACGATCAAACGTTCTTTCGAGTTGGGGAGTTCAGCAATCCGGATCGCATTGCGTCGAAGCACTTCGGCCGCTACATATGTCGGATAGTTGCACGACTGGAGGATTACAACTCGTGCGCCACCGGATTTGCCTAACAGATGTTTGAAATCACTGTCGGTCGAAACCAGAACAAAGCCGCCGTCGCTCGCATACTTCAGAATCCTCAGATCGCCAGCGCCTGTCAGCCCATTTCGAAGGGCACTTTCCGATTTCGGAAACAGGTCTCGCAAAAGGTCGACAAGCTTCGGCGAAAGGCTTTCGTCGAAGAGGAGCTTCACCTCTCTGAAACTCTACGTTCCGCCGCCAACTCGGCAGCATACGCATAGACCGCCAGGAAGTCCTCGGCTTCGAGCTGTGGATAGTCAGCGAGGATTTGTTCCTGGGATGCCCCACCTGAGAGCCACTCGAGAATCTCCTGGACTGTGATGCGGTGGCCGCGGATACACGGTTTCCCGAACCGCACATCCGGATCTATGGTGATCCGGCCAAGTAGCGTGCTGTGGGCGCTCGGCATGGTAGTCCCCCAGTTCATTGTAAAGCCTCGTCCCCCTCTCGGGAGGACGCCCCTGCCATGTCAAGCGCGTCCTCCCGATTCAACCGAACGTTCGTCCCCTACTTCTTCTTCAACACGTCCACCAGTTCCTGCACGGAGTCGGCGCTCTTCTTCAACATGGCCTGCTCTTCGTCCTTCAACTTGATCTCGTAGATTTGCTCGATGCCGCGCGCGCCGAGCTTCACCGGGACGCCCACGAACAGGCCGTTGATGCCGTATTCGCCTTCCAGATACGCGGCGCACGGCAGGACCTTCTTCTTGTCCTTCAGAATCGATTCCGCCATCTCCACGGCGGCTGCCGAGGGCGCATAGTACGCGCTGCCGGTCTTCAGGTACTTGACGATCTCCGCTCCACCGTTGCGGGTGCGCGTGACAATCTTGTCGATGGTCGCCTGATCCATCAGTTCCGTGAGCGGGATTCCCGAAACTCCGCTCAGACGGACCAGAGGCACCATGGTGTCGCCATGTCCGCCCATCACCACGGCGGTGACATTCTCCACCGAGACGTTCAATTCCTGGGCGATGAAGGTGCGGAAGCGCGCGCTGTCCAGGATGCCGGCCATTCCGATCACGCGGTTCTTGCTGAACTGCGACACCCAGTAGGCCGCCTGCGCCATCGCGTCCAACGGGTTCGTCACAACAATCAGGATGCAGTTGGGAGAGTGTTTCGCCACCTGCTCGGTGGCCATGCGGACCACGTCGTAGTTAGCCAGCAGCAGGTCGTCGCGGCTCATGCCGGGTTTGCGGGGGAAGCCCGCGGTGATGATCGCGATATCGGAATTCGCGGTGGGTTCGTAATCGTTTGCCCCCGTGAGCATCACATCGTAGCCCTGAACGGGACCGGACTGCAGCAGGTCAAGCCCCTTACCCTGTGGGACGCCCTCGACTACATCGACGAGGACGACATCGGCGAGTTCCTTATCGGCAATTCGCAACGCGCAATTCGCGCCGACATTTCCGGCGCCCACTACTGTAACTTTCTTTCGCAAAGCAAGCTCCTTCCTGGACTGGGGAATTCGAGAAACTCGATTATAGCAGCGGGTACCGGCCGTGGGCCGTCCGCCACCCCACGGGGTGTGTAACCGTTTGGGGGAAGTCCTCCCCGATGTTGACTGGTGAGGAATTCCCCAAAATGGTTAAAGCACCCTCGGCCCGCGCTTGAAAACCGTGAGCCCGAGGCGGGAGCGTTCCGCAATCGCCCCTTCTCTCCCTCCGGGAAGCACCAATGCAGCGGCAAGCGATGAGTCAGTGACAAAAGCAGGCGTGGGTTTAGGGGCGGCCGTAATCGATGTAATCCTGGACAGCCCAGACCTCCGGATCGGGCTTTACATGCTTTTGCAGTTCGAGAATCCGGGCCACCGCTTCCTTACAGTCAGGCCGTGAAGACCGAATCGCCGGGCGGCTGCGCGCAATACGAGTAGCTTCCTGGCGGCAAGCCTTGCGCGAGGAAGCTGCCGTCGCTGGACCGGGTCACTAAGGGGTCCATCCTCAAGGTCCGTGTCCTGGACCCCGGTAAGGCTACCGCCAGTCTTGCCAGCCAACAATCCAATGGTAAGAAGTCACCCAGCCCGATCATGCTTCCACCCGTCCTGATGGCGGTTTTGGACGGTCACGGCCACTCTCTCCCTGTGCATAACACCGGCGGGGATGGCGGCGGATTTAATTACCAGTTTGACACGCCGCTGAGTTTCCAGATCGTCAGCGCGAAGCTCAAGCTCTCCGACAGTGCAGGCGTCGCTTTGGCGGCAAACCCAACCGCCCCAGCCGGCAATGCCAGCCAAACCGCCTTTCAGCACAACAGCGGCGACCCCAACCCAAAGAGCTTTCAGTTCACCATTACGGGGGTGATTCCATGAGGCCCCTTTTCCATGCCGGGAAGGGCGAACTTCAGATGAAGCAGCGGCGCATGAGCTTCACCTGCTGCCTGGCAGGACTCTTCCTATTGGCTGCCACCGCCCACGCGCAGGTAACGAACGTTTCGCTCAGCCCGGCCTACGGAAGCAGCACAAGTGGGGCGATTCAGACGTTTACCGCGACGTATTCCGACTCCTTCGGCTCTGGCGACATTGCCGACACGTATTTCGAGGCGAGCGCGGGTTACACCTACTGTTATGTGGAATACGATAGTCCGACCAACGGCTTCTATCTGCTCAACGACGGCGGCACCGCCTGGCTCGGCCCCCTTACGCTAGGATCGAGCGGCACACTGCAAAACAGCGTCTGCACCCTGTACGGGACGGGAAGTTCGGTGGCCGCCGCCGGTCAGTTCACGATGACTCTGAGGCTGAGCTTCACCGCGCAATTCGCTGGAACCAATTGGACGTACCTGACGGCGTACGGCGCCCAGGGCGGATCGAGCGCATTTCAGCAAATGGGGAGCTGGACCGTAAATGCCTCGAATTATCCGGATCTGACGATCGCGATGAACAATACGCCGTCTAGCTTCACCCAGAGCCAGACCGGCACGTACAACATCACGGTCACGAACAGCGGATCCGCCGCCACCAGCGGGACGGTGACGGTGAGCGACTCGCTGCCCACAGGGCTGACCGCGAGCGCCCTCAGCGGAAGCGGCTGGAGCTGCAACGTTTCCACCGTGACCTGTACCCGTAGCGATGGCCTGGCCGCGGGAAGCAGTTATCCGGCCATCGCCCTGACCGTCAACGTGGCCAGCAACGCGCCTGCCAGCGTGACCAACACGGCCACGGTTTCCGGAGGCGGCGAAATCAACACCAGCAACGATACCGCTAGCGACCAGACCACCATCGGCGCCAGTGGCGGGGGCGGCGATCTGGCGTTGGGAAAAACCGCAACTCAAAGCAGCACCTTGGCGGACAGTCCCTCACCCGCAGCCTCACTGGCGGTGGATGGCAACACCGACGGCAGCTATTACGACCACTCCGTTTCGACCACCAACAACGACCAGAATGCCTGGTGGCAGGTGGACCTCGGTAGTTCCGCTACGGTGACCTCCGTGGTGGTTTGGAACCGGACCGACTGCTGCTCATCCCGTCTGGGCGACTACTGGGTCTTCGTTTCCAACACCCCCTTCCTGGCCACCGACACGCCCAGCACCTTGCAGGGCCGGACGGGAACATGGAGCAGCCATCAAACCACTGCGCCCAGCCCCTCCACCACGGTCTCTCCGGGCGGATCCGGAACGCCCGGCAGGTATGTTCGAGTGCAGCTTACCGGCCAGAACTATTTGAGCCTGGCCGAAGTCCAGGTCCTCGGTTCGGCGGGAGCAAGCTATCCCGACCTGACGATCACGAAGAGCCACACGGGTAGTTTCACCCAGGGGCAGACCGGCACATACACCATCACGGCCGCCAACAGCGGCACGGCAATTACCAGCGGGGCCGTGACGGTAATCGACTCACTGCCCTCCGGCTTGACCGCCAGCGCCATGAGCGGAAGCGGCTGGAGTTGCACCGTTTCCACCGTAACCTGCACCCGCAGCGATGCATGGGCGGCGGGAAGCAGCTACCCGGCCATCACCCTGACGGTGAACGTAGCAGCCAACGCGCCTGCCAGCGTCACCAACACCGCCACGGTCTCCGGAGGCGGTGAAACCAACACCAGCAACGACTCCGCCAGCGATGTCACCACCATCGTTTGCACTTGTGGCACCTTGGGCACCATGGTAAGCCCCACCCCTGGCAGCACATTATTGGGGTCCTCGGTCCAGTTCTCCTGGATCCCGGCCTCCGGAGCTACCGACTACTGGCTGTATGTAGGCACAACAGGCGTGGGGTCCTACAACGTCTGGACCTACGATGAGGCAGGGAGCCTCTGCCCGCCGGTCAACGGCCAGCCGGCCAACGGCAACCTCTGCCAAACCGTAAACTCCCTCCCGGTCAACGGCACCACGGTTTACGTGCGGCTATGGACGTATTTGAACTCCACTTGGCAGTTTATCGATTACACCTACGCGGCCTATAACGGCGGGAGCGGCGGCACTCCAAACCTGACAATCACGAAGAGCCATACTGGCAACTTCACCCAGGGGCAGATAGGGGCTACCTACACGCTTACAGCGACCAACAACGGGACCGGACCAACCAGCGGCACGACCACCGTCAGCGACACCCTGCCTACAGGGCTGACCGCCAGCAGTATGAGCGGAAGTGGCTGGACATGTACTCTTTCCCCCCCGAGTTGCAGCCGTAGCGATGCCTTGATCGCCGGCTCCAGCTACCCGATCACCCTGACTGTCAACGTGGCCAGCAACGCGCCGGCCAGCGTCACCAACCAAGCCAACGTTTCGGGAGGCGGGAGTGGCGCCGGCAGCGCTAACGATGTCACCACCATCACCGGCCCTTGCAGCACTCTAGCCACGATGTTCAGCCCTACGCCCGGCAGCGCGGTGATCGGGTCGGTCACGTTCCAGTGGAATCCGAGCTGTACAGCCGGCAGCCAATACTATCTGTATCTAGGCACCAGTCTGGGAAACAGTGACATTATGGGCGCCAGCCAGGGGACCAGCCTCAGCGCGACCGAGAGCATCCCAACAATAATGTACGGCGTCCCCTTCAACGTACGCCTCTGGACCTACCTGCCGTCGAGCGGCTGGTTGTCTAACGATTACACGTACCCGCTGGTGGGCTCTGCTGGCAGTGTGGACCCAAGGCGAATCGGTGTCCGCTCGACCGGCTCCTATTGGGGCGCAGCGGGAGAGCAGATCGACCTCCTCTCAGGAAACCTGAACTTCACGCTTGCGTTGATGCAACCGCAGTCACGCGGTGGGGGAGCGACCATTGCGCTCAGCTATAACTCCCAGATCTGGAAGCGGACCGGAACCACCAGCTCAAACCTTGGCGTAGATGTGGGATACGGCTTTGGTTGGAGGCTCCAGGCAGGATCGATCACGCCATCAGGCTCCTATTACCTCTTCCGGGATGGCACCGGGGCGGAATATCTTCTGGATCAGGGTACCTACCCCGTATACACATCGAAGCAAGGAACTTACGTTAGCTACGATGCGAACGCGAACACCGTATATTTTCCGGATGGGAGCTTCTGGGTGATGGGCTCGAAATCAGCGGCGGGGGAACCAGACGCCGGCTCACTCTACCCAACCAAGATGGAGGATTCGAATGGCAATTACATTCAGATCCAGTATGCCACTAGCACGGGCGGCGGCGGCATCAACACCAGTGCCCGTATCCAATACATCATCGACTCCCGCTCCAACGGACTGAGCAATGTCTACACTCTGCAATACAATACGGATACCCCGATACCGCACCTGACATCCATTACCAACAGCATCCAGTCAGCCGAGAGCTACACCTTCTCTACCGCCGGGCAGGCGCTCCAGTCGCCGTTCGATTCCAGCTCTTTTGGCACCGTCACGCTTCTGTCCGGCGTTACCGTGACAGCCTCGAACACCGCTTATGGATTCCAGTATTCGACCGGGGCGGCCGAATTGACGCAGGTGACGACGCCCGCGAGCGGGACCCTGGGCTGGGGATACCGCACATTTGCGTATAGCAGCGGCATCAGCTACCGCGAGGTAAATACCAGGAGCATGCAGCCTTACTCGGGTGGGGCCACGTATACGTGGAGCATCGGATTGGATAGCGTGGCGTCAGGTCATGCATCCACCAAGGTGACGGACAACGGCGCGGGCACGTCAAAGGTATGGAACTTCCGCACCGACGCCGGGACTTACCTGGGACTGGTGAGCATGTACCAGGAACAAAACGGCGCGGGAGTAGCGGCGCTTGAGAAAGACTACACCTGGACCCAGGATTCCGCCGGAACCCCCTACATCGGTACCGTCATGACGACGCTCGACCCTGGGCAGACATATGCGGCACAGACCAGGTCCGACCAGACGCTCGACATCCGCGGTAACCCGACGCAATCCAGCACGTACGACTACGGCAATCCCGCGCCCGGCACGCCTTCCCGGACCTACAATTCCAGTTTTTTGACGGTGGGTTATCGGAATCGTCTGACCTCGTCAAACGTTACGCCGGCGGGCGGACAGCCGATCACACTCGTGTCGAACACCTACGACGGCGGGGCGCTCACGGACCGGCCGGGACTGCTCATGCACGATACCGCCTATCCGACGTCCTACACGTCACGCGGAAATCTCACCCGGAGCGTGACCCCAGGATCGGCCCGCAACATGTCCTATGACATTGGCGGCATGGTGGTGAATGCCAGCGACGATTATAACCACAGCGTGGCGATCACCCTCACGAGCGCTACGAACTACAGTTTGCCGGGTACGATCCTCCCGAACGGCATTACGACCCTCCAAACCAACACCGCGTATAACGCCGCCTTCCAGCCAGTCTCCGTGGCCGATCCGAATGGCGCCACGGCAGCCCAGCATTACGCAACCAATGGCAGGATGGACTACAGCACAGCGCCCTCCGGCATCCAGACTACGTATACCTACAACGACACCGGGCACACCGTGACCGCCACGACCCTGTCGCGCGCCGTAACGTCGACGTACGATGGATTCGGCCGGACAATAAAGGTGGTCGTGTCCGATAACGGCAACGTCAGATCGACCGTGGATACGCAGTATGGCCCCTGCGCCTGTTCTCCCTTAGGAAAGATGACGCAGGTCTCGCAGCCCTACGCGCCGGGAGATACGGTACGCTGGACAGTGTACACCTACGATGCCTCGGGGCGCACCCTGACGGTAACGGCGCCGGACGGGGTGAGCGTGACCCGGTACACCTACCAGGGGAATGTCACGAAGGTAACCGATCCGCTGCAGAAATGGAAGCAGTACACCAGCGACTCCAACGGTAACCTGGTGCTGGTGACGGAGCCAAACCCGGCCGGAGGCAATCTGACGACGACATACACCTACGACACGCTGAATCATCTGAAGGGCGTTTCGATGCCGCGTGCGACCGGCACCCAAACGCGAAGCTGGACCTATGATGCAGGCACTCAGCGCTTGACCCAGGCGACGGCGCCGGAAAACGGGACCACGCAATATTTCTACAATGGGGATGGCACCTTGCAGTATAAGCAGGACCAGAAAGGGCAGAAGACGCAATACACCTACGACCAGTACGGCCGGACGAGCGTGATCGACTACTACCCGGCGGGCTCCTCCTACCCGGACCTGTGCCAGGAGGTGATGTTGAACTACGACGCGTTCGACCCGGGCATCGGCGGGACGCAGGCTTTCCAGTTGGGGCGGCTGACCAGCGCTCAGTGGGCGCAGGACACCACGTGTGCGAACCATTTCCAGGAACAGTATGTCTATACATCGTTGGGGCAGGTGACCCAGAAACGGTTCAGCATGGCGAACGGAAGCAGTTCGTACGTGAACATAGACGGATACGTTGGGTACGATCAGGAAGGGCGGGTGACGGGTTACCAGACGTACTCGACTCCCGGGCAGATCGACTCGCCGTACAACTATCAGCGTGACGGGTTGGGACGCCTTACGGGCCTGACATACGGATCGACCACGCTGGTGAGCGGTGTGACGTACGGTGCGGCGGGCCAGTTGCAGCAGATGACATACAGCGATGTCGGGGGCGGGTTCACGGAAACGCGGACGTACAATGCCAACGTGCAACTGACGCGCCTGACGGCGACGCCGACCTCGGGGACGGGCATGGATCTGGAGTATCGGTATGGGACGGCCGGAGCGGCCAGCAACGGGCGGGTGTGGCAGGTGAAGGACTGGGCGAGCCCGAGCGGCGAAGAGGTGACCTATCAGTACGATTCCCTGAACCGGCTGACGCAGGCGACGACCACCGACACGACGCAGTGGGGATTGAGCTTCCAATACGATGGATTCGGCAACCTGACCGGGCAGACGAGAACCCAGGGAACCACGGCTCCGTCTTTCACGGGGACGGTCGATCCGACGACGAACCGGCG
>PMTT01000744.1:0-5646 GCA_003167275.1 Bryobacterales bacterium
CTGGCGCGTGAGATTGCGGGCATCTACCTGTGGGGAAAGCTCAAGCACTCCCCGCATCCGGCGAATCTGGACTATGTGACCAGCGTCTTCCCGGGACTCGGCGGATTGTGGGAGTCCAAACAAGGCTGGATCATTCGAACGTGGAGCGGCGTGGACGGGCTCTCCGTGGAGCTACCGGAAGGCCAATACCAACTGACTCCTCTGAACCACCACCAGATGTTCGCGGAGACCGGTGGATTCCGGCTGACTCTGACGGCGCTGTCGCCCGACCGCATGAAACTGGCGTGGGACGGCTGGCCCCCGGTGGTTTATGACCGCTTGAATCCCGTGATGCCGGGCAAGGAGGAACTCGCCGCCCTGATGGGGGTGTATCGAAGCGACGATGCCGATGCGCGCTACCGGGTCGTCTTATCGGAGCAGGGGCGGTTGACGATCTCGACTGGAGCAGGTTGGCGGATCCGGCTGGAGCCGGTGGGGTCCGACCGGTTCGTGTTCGGGCCATGGTCGCTGCGTTTCACACGAGCTGCTGACGGGCGGGTTGAGGGATTCGGGTTGCATCGCGCACGGTTGTGGGATCTGCGGTTTCAGCGGACTGGGGAATAGAGACGGTCGGATGAAACCCGAAGGGAGTTTGCGTTAGTCTAATTAAGAACCGTGCCTCAGGGAATAACAGGAGTTTGCCGCTCGATCATTCGGGCTCTTTCGCTTTTCGTCTTGGTCAGTGCCGCGACCGTTTCGGCCGATCCACCGATCGTGCCGATAGGCGTGTGCGAGGCGCTTCGCGACCTCCCCGCCCTTGAAGGCAAGAACGTGGCGGTAGTGGGCCGCTATTCATTCCGCGAGACGGGACGCTGGGTGGGGGAGCAGAGTTGCACCCCGGCGGTTACAGTCCCGCTGCAACTCTGGCTGGTGGAGGATTTGAAGAGCGGCCCCAAACCTCCTGACAATTTCGAGATCGACGGAGTTGTGCTCAAACAGAAATTCGATGAATTGCAACGGCGCTCACCGCTCGGGAAGTTCCGTTTCGGGACGCCGGATTACGACCGCTGGGCAGTGATATACGGCCGCGTGGAAGCGCGCAAAGGGGAAGATGCTAAGAAAGCGGCGGCCAACCTGGTGATTCGGGGGGACGGGGTAATTATTGTCCTGAGACCGGAGTAGGGTATGCTTTAGCTTGCCGTTGCTTGCTTTGCTTTGCACGGGGCAAGCTAAAGCATACCCTACATTTGCCGGCAAGCTAAAGCAGGCCGTACGATTTACCGGTACAGCTTTTCGAGCTTTCCCAGGGCTTCGTCCAGCGGCTGGAGGTTTTTCAGCACTCCGGCGAAGAGGTCGCCCTTTTCCCGGAAGCGGGCGAGCGCGTTGGTGATGTTGAACTGGTCGGGATGGAGGCCGTGCTTCACCTCGCTCCACTCCAGGGGGGTGGCGACCGGCGCTCCGGGGTAGGCCCGCAAGACATAGGGCGCAGCGATGGTCTTGGACTTCATCACCTGCAGGTAGTCGAAATAGACCCGATTCCTCTGGCGCTTCGATACCGAGCGAGGGGTGGTGAACATGTCGGGCTTCTCGCGAATCACCAGCCGCGCGATCAGTTCAGCGAAGATACGCGCCTCTTCGAAGGTGTAGACCGGCTCCAGCGGGATGTAGACATGCAGCCCATCACCGCCGGTCGTCTTGGGATACCCCACCAGGCCGATCCGGTCGAGCACGCGCTTCACCATTAAGGCGGCGTCCACGATTAAGTCGAAGGGGCACTCCTGGGGGTCCAGGTCGATCAGTACGAAGTCCGGATTGTCCAGGGTGGGCGACCGGCTCATCCAAGGGTTGTGGTCGATGCAGCCCAGATTCACCAGGTACAGCAGGCTGGCGCGATCCTCGGCGAAGACGTAGCGGATGGGCTTCTGGGTGTGGTCGGAGTCGATGAATTCGGTCCGCAGCCAGGATGGATAGGAGTCGGGCGTGTCCTTCTGAAAGAAGAACTCCTGCTTGATGCCGTCGGGGTAGCGCTTCAAGGAGAGCGGCCGGTCCACCAGATGGGGCAGGATCAAGCGGGACACACCGTCGTAGTAGTTGAGGACATCGCGCTTGGTGACGCCATCGTCGGGATAGTACACCTTCTTCAGGTTGGTGAACTTGAGGGTGTGGCCGCCGATAGTGAGCGTGGACTCCTTGACGTCGGGCAGAAAGGCCCGGCTGTTCGGATGACCCACCTCGATCTCCTTGTTCTCTATCTCCTCCGTCTTCTCCGTCTTCTCCCTCTTCTCCGCGCCGATCTCCGCGCCTCCGCGTCTCCGCGGTGGGTTCTCTTCCTCCGTTTCCTCCGCTTCCTCCCGCCTCGCGTCCTGCGCACGCACGTCATTCCGCAGTCCCAGGAAAACGGGCGCACGGAGTCGCTGGTCCTGCGTCCAGTTGGCGTACTTCACCTGGCAGACCAGCTCGGGCCGGACCCACGTCATCCCACGATCGGGCTTGGGACGCTCGGCGAAGGGGCACTGGTCCGCGATCAGGGGCTGAATCCGCGCGTGGAGGTCGGCCAGCAACTTGTGATCGAAGCCGGTCCCAACATTTCCGACCCATCGCAACTTGCCCTGGTCGTACAGCCCCAACACCAGCGCGCCGAAGTAATCCCGATCGCCCTGCGGTTCGGTATATCCGCCGATCACGAACTCCTGTTCGCCAACGATCTTGATCTTCAGCCATTCGCGGCTGCGCTTGGATTCGTAGCTGCTGGAGGCATGCTTGGCGATGATGCCTTCGAGCCCGGTCTCCCGCGCGGCCTCCAGCAGTTCCGCGCCAGCCCCCGGGAAGGCTTCGGAGATCCGCAGCGCTCCGCCCGGCGTGACCACGGAGGTCAACAGTTCGCGGCGCTTCGCGAGGTTTACGTTGCGCAGGTCGTAGCCATCCAGGTAGAGCAGGTCGAAGACGAAGTAGACGACGGGCGTGGATCGCACCAGGTGGGCGATGCTGTTGGGGTCGCTGTTGGCAATCCGCGGCTGGATGAGGTGGAACTGCGAGACGCCCTTGTCGTCGAGCACGGCGATCTCGCCATCCAGGATCGCCTGTTCCGCCGCGAGCTGGTGATGGATCACCGCCAACTCCGGGTATTGGCGCTCGCAACGCAGGCCGCTGCGGGATTGCAGGCGGATCTCTTCGCGATCGATGAAGGCGATGGCGCGCACGCCGTCCCACTTCACTTCGAAGAGCCATTCGTCACCGCGCGGCGGGTGGTCGACCAGCGACGCCATCATCGGCTCGATGGCCGCAGGCATCTCGGCCTCGCGNNTGAGGCTTTTTCCCCGGCTCGGCGTCGGCTTTTTCCGGCGGAACGGCTTGAGCAGTGGCCGCGGTGGCGCTCTTGACGGCTCGTTTGGCGGGGCGGCTTTCCCACACGCGGTCGGCGGCGCCCGCGGTCTTGCGTTTGGTCTTTCGGGCGGGCAGGTTGCCCGCGATCTCTTGCTGGGTGCGGCCGGAGAGCACGCTGTAGGCGTAGTTCTCGACGTCCCAACCGGGGACCGCGAACTCATCGCGCTTCTTGAGGATGAGCCACTCGTTGCCCTTGCCGCGGCCCTTCATGAGCACCAGCGCGAAATCGCCCTTCAGCTTTTCGCCGTGCAGGCGGAATTTCAAGTCGCCGCGCGCCATTTGGGCCAGGCCGGGGGTGTCTCCGAGGAGGTCGAACGTGCCGCGGTCCCACAGCATCACGCTGCCGGCGCCGTAATTGCCGGCCGGGATGGTGCCTTCGAAAGAGCCGTACTCGACGGGGTGATCCTCCACGTGCGCGGCGAAGTGCTTGAGCTCGGGATCGAGGGTCGGACCCTTCGGCACTGCCCAGGATTTCAGCACGCCATCGATCTCCAGACGGAAGTCGTAATGCAGGCGCGTGGCATCGTGCCGCTGCACACAGAAGTAATTGCCAGCGCTGGCGCTCTGGCCCTGGCCGGGAGCGGGTTCCGGGGTGTTCTCGAACCGGCGTTTCGAGACGTACTCTTCGAGGGGCATAACTCCCTTTACATCCTACCATTTACAACTGATCGGGCTTTGTAGTATCTTCTTTGTGTAGCACCTTGGAAATCCTCGGAGGATCGCATATGGCATCGAGCGTCTGGAAGGGCCACCTCACATTCGGCCTGGTTTCGTTTCCCATACGGCTGTTCAGCGCCGCGCGAAGCGAGACCATCAGCTTCAACCTGCTGCACAAGGGCGACCACTCCCGCATCAAACAGATGGTGTACTGCCAGGCGGAGGACAAGCCGGTCCCCCGCAGCGAACTGGTGAAAGGCTACGAGTACGAGAAGGATCACTACGTCGAGATTGACGACGAAGACATCAAGAAGGTCGCGCCGAAGACCGCTAAAGTGATGGAGATCCTGGAGTTCGTCAATGCCGAACAGGTGGACCCGATCTACCTGGAGAGCTCCTATTACGTGGCTCCCGACGAGGGCGGCGAGAAGCCTTACGCCCTGCTATTTCAGGCGCTGCGCGAATCCAAGTACTTCGCCCTGGCCAAGGTGGCGATGCACAACCGCGAGCACATCATCGTGCTGCGGCCGGGAGCCAAGGGGATCGTGTCGCACACCATGTACTACCAGGACGAGATCCGGCAGGTGGAGGAGTTTCGCACCGATACCAGCCTGGTGAAGGAGAAGGAACTGGCCATGGCGAAGATGCTGATCTCTTCGCTGGAGGCCGATTTCGAACCGCAGAAGTACCACGACCAGTATCGCGACAACCTGCAGAAGATGATCGAGGATAAGATCGAAGGCAAGAAGGTGGTGGCGGCTCCGGCCGAGCACGCCGCGCCGGTGATCGACATTATGGAAGCTCTGAAGCGGAGCCTGGCTGAGAAGCGCAAGCCGGCTCAGGCAGCGACCGCGGTGGGGTCGAGCGACCAAGAGGAGACTTCGGGGGAGCAGGAGGAGTCTCCCAAGAAGCGGGCGCGTAAGAGCAAGGTGGGGTAGGGTGACGAATTCCGGCAAGCGGGCGGCTTTCAGCCGCCAGACAGGCGAAACCGCCTGTCCCACCAGGAGAGCAGCACCCGCATGCGGGCTGTCCAAGAGATGGCCAGTCTCCAGAGGCAGGCGGAGACCGGCTGCCCCACCTCCGCGTCCTGCTTGAGTAGCCTCTCTACCCGATAGCTGCCAATGCCTGTTCGAAGTCGGCCAATAGGTCGCGCCAGTCTTCGATGCCTACGGATACCCGCACCAGCCCGTCGGTGACCCCGGATTCCGCCAGTTCCTGGGCGCTCATGCCGGAATGCGTGGTGCTCTTGGGATGGCAGGCGAGGGGTCTCGACGGCGCCCAAAGAGACGGCGTTTTTGGCAATGCGTACGTGCCGCAGGAACTCGAACGCAGCGCCCTTACCGCCTTGGAACTCCAGCGAGAAGATCCCGCCCGGATAGGCACACTGCCTGGCGAAGATGCGCTTCTGTTCGGGATCGTCGAACAGGGTCGGGTAGATCACGCGGCTCAGGCGCTTGTGACCGACCAGCGCTTCGGCGATACGCTGCGCGTTCTTGCTCTGACGGTTCATGCGGAGTGCAACGGTGGGCAAACGGCCGTCGAGCATCCAGCACTCGTCCGGCTGGAGGATGTTGCCGAACATGCTGCGCCGGCTGCGGATCTTGCGGATCGACTCGGAGCTTTTGG
>PMTT01000744.1:5663-42538 GCA_003167275.1 Bryobacterales bacterium
CGCCGTGCCGGCGGCACGCTCGATGTCGGTCATGATGAGGGTCGGGTTGGCCGGGGTTTCCAGGTAGACGATCGAGCAGTTCGGGGCCGAGCGAATGGCTTCGTCGATGGCCGCGGCGTCTCCGGAGGGCACCGCGATGCCCCGCACGCCAAACGGCTCCAGGAAGGAGTGGATGAGTCCGGTGGTCCCGCCGTAGAGGGGCGTGGTGTAGACGATGGTGCTGTCGGGCTTGGCGAACGCGAAGAAGGCGGTCATGATGGCGGCCATACCCGAGTTGAAGACCGCGGCATCGGTGGCGCCGGTCTCCAGAGGCACGATCTGGTCTTCCAGGATTTCCGCGTTGGGATGAGAGAAGCGGGAGTAGATCAGGTCCGCGCGTTCGCCGCCGGCCGGTTGGATCTTCCCCGTGGTGATCGCAAACGCGTGCTCCGCCGCTTCGGGGCTGGCAAAAGCGTACGTCGAACTACGAAAGACCGCCGGCCGCGCCGAACCGAACGACAAGCTGGGATCGAACCCCCGCGTGAGCACCGCGGTACGCGGGCGCACCGCGCCATGACCGTTCCCTAGATCCGCCATAAAGCCTCCACCAATGAGTGTAGCTTAAGAACGGAGTGGGCGCACAACTAGCAGGTGGTGGTTGTGGTTGGGCTGGTCGGTGACCTGCCCCACGTTAGATATACGCCGTCGTCTTGACGCCGGAGATGTCGAAGCGCTTGCGGCAGCGCAGGTTTTTGCACGCTACCTTATCGTCCAAAAGGACCATGTAGCTTTGCCACTTCTGGAACTTGGCGCGGTCGCGCTCGTCGCCGCCCTGGGGAATCCGGTCCTTCTTCTTGCGGACCAGCCATCGCAGGTCGTAGGTTTCGGCCGAGCGACAGAAGGGGCAGTTCAAGGTCGCCGGTTTGGTGGTCGGAGATTCGTTGTAGAACGCTCGCTCATCCATTTCCGCCTGCTTTCGCTAACGCTGTGCGATCGGAATCCACGTCTGGCCGTCAGGGTTGCCCTTGTATTCGGCACGCGGGCGGATCAGGCGGTTGTTACGGTATTGCTCCAGAACGTGCGCCGTCCATCCCGACATGCGGCTCACCGCGAAAATCGGAGTGAAGAGGTCGATCGGAATGCCCAGCGAATAATAAGTGGAAGCCGAATAGAAGTCCACATTCGGATCCAGCCCCTTGATCCCTTTCACCGTCTCTTCCATACGCTTCGAGAGCCGGTAGAGTTTCTCCTGGCCGGTGCGCTTCCCCAACTCCTCCGAGAGCACCCGCAGATGCGTGGCGCGAGGGTCTTCGGTCCGGTAGACGCGATGCCCGAAGCCGGGGATTTTGACCTTCCGCGCCAGGGTATTCTTGACGCGCTCCACGGCTGCGTCCTCGTCGCCCAGGTCCAATAACCACTTGATTACGTCCTGGTTGGCGCCGCCGTGCAGCGGCCCTTTCAACGCGCCGATCCCGCTGGTGACCGAAGAGTAGATATCCGAAAGCGTCGCCGCAGTCACGCGCGCGGCGAAGGTGGACGCGTTCAGCTCATGATCGGCGTGGAGCACCATGGCCACATCGAAGGCGCGCTCCATCACGTCGTCGGGACGATTACCAGTCAGCGTGTAGAGGAAATTCGCGGAAAATCCGAGATTCGGGTCGCCCGGGATGATCTCCTTGCCCTTGCGCAACCGGTCGAAACCGCTCGCGATATCGGCGGTACGTGCCATCAGCCGCACGGCCTTACGATGGTTGGCCTCGGCGGACATGTCCTGCGCCTCGGAATCGTACAGGCTGAGCATGGAAACGGCGGTACGCAGCACGTCCATGGGGTTGCCGTTCGAGACGCCCTTGAGGAAGTCGATCACCCCGGCCGGCAGTCCGCGCTCCGCCACCAGGTCCTTCTTAAGCTGGTCGAGTTGCGCCGCGGTGGGCAGCCACCCGTTCCAGAGCAGGAAAATCACTTCCTCGAAGCTGGCGTTGTCGGCCAGCGTGTGGATATTGAAGCCGCGGTAGCTGAGGATGCCCTGATATCCGTCGATGTAACAAATCTCGGATTCGCCCGCGATCACACCTTCCAGACCTGCTATTGACGTTCCCATTTTCGCTCCGTCCGCTTTGTCCGCTTTGTCTATTGTAATCGCAAGTCGCAGGCCGCCACGGTCAGCGTGGAGCCGGGCACCCGGGCAGGGGGGAAAACCCGATCGTCAAATCGTCCCGCGCCACCCAAAGTTTTTCCATTTGGTTCTTGCCGAAATCCACCGTCAGGATCACGCCGTTCCCACAGGAGCGGCTCTTGGAGATATGAAAGTCGCTCACGTCGCGGTGATCGCCTTGCGGACCCCAATCCCGCAAGAAGGTGTCGTAGGTGTACCCCTTGCGGTCGGATTCCGTGCGAACCCACAAAACGTAGGCCGCCTGGTAGTCCTTGTGCTCCAGCAGGTCGAAGAATCGTTTGACCTGCTGCTCCTGACGATAGTTGTGAAAGATGAAAAAGGCGGTTCCGCCGATTACCAGCAGAGCCACCAGAGAGATCACCAAAGACTTGATGATCTTGAGGCGCCGCTCGTCGCCCTCGCCGTAGTGATCGAGATAGCCGGACATCTACACCCCGACTTCCAGATTACTTCGCCGCGGGGGCTGCTGTCACGGGGTAGGCCTTATCGTAGGCAGCAATGGCGTCGTTGGTGAGGTCCAGCACCGGCTTGAAATAGAGGGTGGTGGACGTGTCAACGATCAGGTCAAGGCCCTTTTCCTCCGCCAGCTTCTTGATGATCTCCGTCATTTTCTGGGAACTCTTTTGGAGAACTTCGTTGCGGTAGGCTTGGGAATCGGCATTCAGGTCGTCCGTCTTGTACTTCAAGGTCCGCTGCTTGTTCTGGCCCAACGCGGTCATGTCGGCGACCTGCTGATCGCTCAGCTTCCCGTTGCTGCCTTGCAACTGCTTGGCCAAGTCGGCGATTTCCTTATCGAGGCGGTCGATTTCATCCTGGCGAGGCTTGAAAGTGGCCTGCATCTGGGCGTCGGCCTTCTTGATTTCGGCCGAGTCGAACACGGCGCGCTGCAAGTTGACCACCGCTACCTTTGTCTGGGCGGGCAAAACCTGACTGATAGCGAAGAGCGTGGCGCAGACCATAAGCGGCCTGAGGCCCATCCGTAAAAGCATGAAACAACTCCTGAATTGGTGTGTGTACGTCCAGGTTAGCACAGGCTATTCCAGGACGCCGAGGATCTCGTCTTCCTTTAAGATCAGGAACTCGTCGCCATCGATTTTGATTTCGGAGCCCGAGTACTTGCCGAACAGAATGCGGTCTCCGGGCTTGACTTCGGGCGCGACCCGTTCGCCGGACTCCATGAGTTTGCCGCTGCCAACGGCCTTGACCAAAGCCTGTTGCGGTTTCTCCTTCGCGCTGTCGGGAATAATGATTCCGCCTTGGCGCTGTTCGCCTTCTTCCAGGCGCTTTACGAGAACTCGATCGTGTAGGGGACGTAGATCCATGTCTGTAATTATACAATCACGGCGGCGGGGCTGGCCGTGAAGAAAACGCTCGTGCTTTGGTTGTGTCCTAAAGTTGCGGCGGCGGAACGGGGCACGGAAACGGGGGCCACGGCCAGGGGTTGAGGGGGGAACTGCGCGGGCTGTGGCGGAACGAACCCAATTGCAGGGCTTGGGGGTTTGGTTTCTTGGGGTTGCGGAGCGGCGGCAGGCTCTGGGCCGGGCTGAGGGGCGCGGGCGGATTGGAGTTGCTGGATCTCGCGGAGGGCGCTCTTGTAGGAACGCTCGGTGGCGTTGATACGGCGCTGGAGTCGTTCGAAGGTATGGTCGGCGAAGGAGAAAGCGTGGCCGAGAGGGGTTTCCTTGTCGGGATGGAAGAAGCCTTCGATCTTGAATCCCCAGATTTGGGCGTCGGCGGTGGCGAGACGGCGAAGTTGCCAGTCGTCGCGGATGAGGATGTCGACGAAGAAGCGTTCCTCGGGCGTGGCGGGCTGAAAGCGGTCGAAGTATTCGGCGGTGAGGGCTTCGAGGTCCTCGGGTTTTTCGCCCTGGATGATTTGGGATTGGGAGTGGATGCCGGATTTCAGGGCATTGCGAGAAGCGGTGGCCTTGCCGGTGGCAGAGCGCGGGCCAGTGGATTTCTGGGCGTTGAGGCGGTTGGCCTCGATTTGATGGATGGTAGCCATGATTCTTGAGGGAACGGAGAAGCGTTCCTACCCACCAGAGTAAAGGGCGAGGGTTGGGGAGTTGGGGCGGTTTCGCTGTAAGATATTGAAAAGAAATAGACGAATTATTTTGAAAATCAGTGACCGGGTTAGCGGCCAAAGGGAAAAGATCGAGCCAGGCCAACGTTCTGCTGGACGCGGAGACGCGAAGACGCGGAGGAAAACGCGGAGAGAAGAAAAAGACAAGAAAGAGAGAACACAAGAAAGAGAAAAACGGAGGAAGCGGAGAGCACGAAACGTTGTTGCTGGGCGGTGCGAGCCGCGAGACAGGCGTAGATTGGCCAGTAAACGATTGAAATCCATATTGAGATTTTCAGATCTAAACATATCCCATAGATGTATACTGTACTGAACCGGGGAGTTCAAAATGGAAATCCCGGTTGAGGTTTTATGTCCGCCTTCGAAACCAAATCTCCACCGAAGCGAATCTCGCTCACCACGGTCTACCTTCGTCCCAACCAGACGCTGGATCTGTTCGTCCGGGGCTGGGTCAGCGGCCTGTCCGTGGGCTCGACCGACGACAACGCGGTGACCGTCTCCAAGCCTTTGGCCCCGGATGGTTCGTGCACCATCAAGGGAGTAAGCCCGAATCAGTTGCAGGTTCCCCGTATCGAGCTAGTGATGCAAGGGCAGGGGGTTTGGGATTACTTCGAAGTTTCGGTTTCTGCCGGCACTCTGCCGGCGGGGTGGGGCCAACAGCATAACTACATCGATCCCGGCCACCATACGGTGCGAGTGACCGCGTATTGGGCGAAGAGCGCAACCCCCAATACTTTCGCCCGATCGGTGGACGTGGCGCGGTTGATTCTGGAAAATCATGGAATGAAATTGTCCGTCAAGCCGGGACCTCTTCCGGACCCCTCGCACCAGTTGCCATTCAATGGCGAGGTGAGCAGCGGCTCGGACATCATCGAGCTGCGGAAGCAGGTGGATACCTTGAACCCCGAGTCCGACCGTCAGGTGGTGATCGTCGCACCCTGCGCCAGCCATTTGGCCGGGGCGGGCGACGATCAGGGTACACCTTATGGGTGGACTTTTCACGGAGACTATGCGGGCGGTACCTGGTCCGACGACTACATTGTGATCAATTCGAGCAATTGGTCGCCCACGGGAGTCACTTTGCTGCATGAGATCGGGCACGCGGCCGGACTGGGGCACACGTATGGCGGCGTCAATGCCGCGGTGGCCAACTTCATGAACGAGCCTCTGTATCAGGTCTTCAAGTCGCCGGGGACGGACATGCTCATCAGCCAGGTGCAAGCACTCGCCGGGGCCCTGTTTGCGCGTTAGCGTTCTTGCGCGGCCGGAAGATCCGAATCCGGCTACGCAACGCCGAATAGCAGGGCCGTGTAATCCTTCGAGGCAAGCGTGTTCTCGATAGTTGGCCGCACCATACTGGTGCGCGTCCGACGCCACCCACTTCACCAGTTTTGCCGCCAACAGACAGCGGCATAAGGAAGTCCTGCCAGTGTAGCCAATCCGCCGATCCACCCGAAGCGTTGTCAGTTCCTGTCCGTTCCTCCAAGCAAGCCGACCGGGGGGTCGGCTGCGGACCAGGGGGTCCGCCCCACCAAAATCGTCGCAAGACTGGACAAGAGGCGGGGTTTCCTTCCATCGGGCGATGGCGTACCCGCCGGCCCACTTTCCGATATCGCCCGATTTCTGCCGTTACCGGAAAATGCAGGTTAGGCGAGGCCCCCCGTCACCTCTCGACCCCCAATGCCGGTTTCCACTGGAGTTGTTTCCGAGTGGCGCGATCCGGGCGCTACGACCCCGCCCGATCCACGGGCCGGCGCCACAGCCCACTGGAGGAGCGATGTTCGTTACGAACTATGTTCTTGACGAACTGTGTTCGTCAGGCTATTCTATCAGCATGAGTGAAGAGGCACCGCGCAACATCGTCAGCCGCCGGAACCGTCCCGCCAAGGCTCCGCTGAGCCGCGATGCGATCGTTTGGACGGCTCTTCACATTCTGGAGGAAGACGGCTTGTCCGGATTGAGCCTGCGCCGGGTTGCGACCGCTTTGGACACGGGGGCTGCTTCGCTTTATGTCTATGTGGCGAATCTTGACGAATTGCATTCGCTGATGCTCGATCAGGCGCTCGGAAAGGTCAAGCTGCCTAAGCCGGGCAGATCGCCTTGGCAGGGCCGGCTCAAGGCCCTCCTTCTCTCGTATTTCCATGTTCTCTACGAGCGTCAGGGTTTGGCTCAACTCGCCATGTCGACGATCGCCTCTGGCCCCAACACACTACGCATTTGGGAGATGCTGCTTGGTCTCCTCAAGGAGGGAGGCGTCGAGGACGTCAAAGCAGCGTGGGGTGTGGACCTTCTGACTCTATACGTCACGGCCATTGCCGCGGAGCAAGGCCTGCAGCGCGAGAGCGGTGAGGGGATGCGACGGGTGGAGAACGCGCTCTCCGCTGTCTCCGCGGGAGAATTTCCGCTGGTGTTCACCTCTAAGGAGGCGTTGCTCTGCGGCGAAGGCAAGAGACGCAGCGAGTGGGCACTGGATGTCATCCTCGGCGGCATCGCCGGCGGTCAGAATCCACTTAGGACGCCTCGCGGCCCGTCCTACAACAGCAGAGAGCGCCGCGGTCAGCGCAAGAAATAGCGATGCCGGCTCGGCGTGCGGCACCAAGTCCTTTATAGTCTCGTGGTTTTACACAAACGGAGAATCCTATGCCGGAAGACAGAGAACTGCCCATGCAAAACGAACTATCAGCCTTGTCTGGCTTTACGAAGATTTACGCAGAAACCAATCCGCCGTGGGATATCGGCAAGCCGCAGCCTCCTTTCGTGGCGGTCGCCGACCAGGTGGTCAGTCCCGTACTCGACGCCGGATGTGGCACGGGCGGGACGTCGATTTTCTTCGCGGCCCGCGGCGAACAAGTCACGGGCATCGATTTTGTGGAAGAAGCAATCCGACGCGCTCGGGCCAGAGCCCACGAGCACGGTCTGGCCGTGGAGTTCCTGGTTAAAGACGCCATGACGCTGCGCGATTGGGACAAGAGCTTCGCCAGCGTGATCGACAGCGGGCTGTTTCATGTCTACGCGGGCGACGAACGCAAACGCTATGTCCAAGGGCTCGCGCGCGTTCTTAGGCGGGGCGGGCGGCTCTTCCTGTATAGCTTCAACGATGACCCGGCGTGGCCAGGCGGTGGCGTGTCCCGGCAGGAGTTGTGCGACGCCTTCTCCGAGGGTTGGGAGGTTGAATCGCTGGAGTTGGCCGGGGGCGAGGTGAATCCGGCATTTGAGGCAGAGTTTTCGGGAATGCTCACAAACAAGAAAATGTGGTTCGCGATCATCCGCCGGAAGGAGTGAGTTACACGATGACGCCGGAGAATGATTGTTGGTAGTTTAGCGCATTCCCGCTTCCATACGTGCCGCGCCGGGTGTAGGATCGGGACGATGGATGACGAGGTTTTGAACCAACCCCCGCCGCTCGCCGACTACAATCTGTTTGCGACGGATCGCGTCTTGCGGGAGGCCGTGATCCGTGAAGGCGCCGGCTGGGTCATCGCGGAGGTCGAAGAGTACGGGCGCAAGGCTGGATCGGCTGAGGCGATCGAGTGGGGCGTGCTGGCGAATGAGTATCCGCCAGTCCTCGAGACGCACGACCGGTACGGACAACGGCGCGACGAGGTCGAGTTCCACCCGGCCTGGCACCAACTGATGCGGATGGCCGTGGAGCATGGAATCCACAACCTGCCATGGGCTCGGCCGCGCCCTGGGGCACACGTGGCACGAGCGGCGCTGGCGATGCTGGCATCGGAAAACGAAGCCGGCCACATTTGCCCGATCTCGATGACCTATGCCGCCGTACCGGTACTCCGTCAAAACGACGGGATAGCGGACGAGTGGAACCCGCGGATCTTTGCCACAACCTACGATCCGGCATTTCGTCCGGCGGCAGAAAAACAGGGCGCGCTAATCGGTATGGCTATGACCGAGAAACAGGGCGGTTCGGACGTGCGGACCAATTTGACCCAGTCCCAGCCGGCTGACGGCGCATACGTGCTGAACGGCCACAAGTGGTTCTGTTCGGCGCCCATGAGCGACGCGTTCCTGACACTGGCACAGGCCCCCCGCGGTCTCTCGTGCTTCCTGCTGCCGCGCTGGACACCGGATGGGAAGCGCAATGCCCTTCATTTCCAGCGGCTGAAACCCAAGCTGGGGAACCGATCCAACGCTTCCAGCGAGGTTGAGTTTCACGGGGCGTGGGGGCGGCTGATTGGCGAAGAAGGCCGCGGAATAGCGACGATCATGGAGATGGTGCACCATACGCGGCTGGACTGCGTCATCGGATCGGCGGCCCTGATGCGGCGAGCCGTGGTGGAAGCCCTGCATCATGCACGTTATCGACACGCGTTCGGGCGGGCCCTGATCCGCCAACCCCTGATGCGCAACGTGCTGGCAGACATGGTTTTGGAATCGGATGCGGCGACGATGCTGGCGATACGGTTGGCGCGGGCCTTCGATGAAGGAGACCGGACGTTCGGCCGCCTGGCGGTGGCGGTCGGCAAGTTCTGGGTGTCGAAGCGCACCGCGCCGCTGGTGGCCGAAGCGCTGGAATGCCTGGGAGGCAATGGTTTCGTGGAACACAGCATGATGCCGCGTTTGTATCGGGAGGCACCCCTCAATTCGATCTGGGAGGGCTCGGGCAACGTGATTGCGCTGGATGTGCTGAGGGCCATCGTGAAGGAACCAGAGACCCTGGAGCGGGCGGTAGCAGAGATTCGACTGGCAAACGACGCGCGCCTGGAGAGGTTCGTGGCGGATGTCCACAAGGATGTTGGGCCGAGTGGAGCGCGGCGTACGGCGGAACGACTGGCTCTGGCGCTGGAGGCATCGCTGTTGATCCGTTTCGGCTCGCCGACGGCAGCGGACGCGTTCTGCGCTTCGCGCCTGGAGGGAGATTGGGGACACACGTTTGGCTCATTGCCAGGGGGATGCGACGTCGACGCAGTGATCGCGAACTGCGGTATCGAGGCGACGTGAGTTCTTGGGAGTCGTGGTGGCGCCTGGCCGAGCAGCCATCGCTGGGGCTATGTGGACCAGCGTGAGAAGAATCGAGCGGCAATCAGCTTTCGTGCGTTTCGTTCTCGAATTCAGAGACTTTCGCGAGGAAGGCGGTCGCCGCGTTCAGGTTGTAACCCGCGAGTTCCCTCATCAGCCGCTCGATAACTGGGGAGCGGTCCATACGGGCCCCGAATTTCCTCGAGACCCAAATAGCCAGCGGGATAATGGCCAGTCCGACCGCGATATTCGCTAGCAGAAAACCGGTGCCGAATACTTTGTAGGCGTCCACGTCCCAAAATCCCTTGAGCGCGACAATCAGGAACGGTATCCACCAAACGACCTGCCCCGTCAGCAAAGCCCATTGGGTAATCCGAATGCGCAGCACCCGCACGGACTCAAGCTGCTTCTGGATCGAAGCAATCGGCTTGTCGTAGTCGATCTCGAGCGCCATCGCGATTTGACGAATCGATGCCGCCAGGCTTGCGATCACCCAGACGTGCAAGACCACAGCGGGCAGCACAAAGCGCGGCTCGGCCCAGTGCTGGTAAATGAACTGGCCAAGAATCACGGGGCTGATCAGCCCGATCAGTGCTCCCAAGCCCATGAAAAAGGCCAACCGCCGCAAGGGCGCTCGCACCCGGTTCATGTTCGCCGCCATCAGAAGCTGCCGGTTCAGACGGATGCTGACGTCGAGCTTTCGGTCATATTCAGCCCACTTCTCTTTGAGTCGATCGAGTTCCATTGCTCTTGCTCCTTAAGCCTGTTCGGCTCCGCCTAATTCCTGCTTCATCTTGTTTTTCAATCTGCTTATTTTGGTAGCGACGTTGGTTTCCGTGATGCCCAGCACGTCCGCGATTTCCCGGTAGCTGTTCTCGTCCAAGTACAGCAGGATGAGAGCCTTGTTCAACGGGTCAAGTGCTTCGATGAACTGGTAAAGAAGCCGAATGTCCTCAGGTTGGTTCTCCGTTTCATCAGCCGTTTCCAGAAGATGCTGTTCGCCGGAAATCACGTGCCGTGTTCTGGTGCTCTCTTTGCGATAAAACGAAATGGCGACGTTGAGGGCGATCCGGTACATCCATGTGGAAAAGCGGCAGCGCCCGTCGAATTTGCTGAAAGATCGCCACAGATGGATCATGATTTCCTGCGCAAGATCGTCCCGGGAGTCACGCTCCCTGCAGTACGAGTTGCAGACCTTGTAGAGGATTTTCTTGTGCTCCTCAACCAAGTGCTGAAACGTTTCGTGAAGATCCCGCGTGGTCATCTACTTCCTTATCTTGCGCCACGGTCACAACCTGCGCTGTCCTTCATACCGTTATTCGCGCGCGGCGTGGAAAGATCACGATCGGGGACGGATTCTTTCGAGAGATTCCCACGCGGCCAGGCGCTTCAACGTTTTCTGACCCCGCGACTGCCGAAGCATTGCGACAATGTACCCATTGCAGCATACGGCTCCGGAAAGGCCGGCCGCGTGTTTTGCGCTTGCAGAATGCGAGATGTTAGGATCTGGCTTCGAATGCACAGTGGCTTTTATACGCGAATCCGGCGAGCCTTCCGCCATACCATCTTCGGGATCTGGACCATCGCACTGACGTATGGCCTCTTCGTTCTGGCGGGCCTCTCGATGGTACATTCGGGCAACCGGTTCGCTCTCGATTTTCGAGACAAGCTGGTCGGCAAAGCTCAACACGAGTCTCGGATCTTGCGGCAACTCGATCGCGGGAATTCCGCAGCCGCCGCGGGCCTGGACGCCGCAGGAAACAGTGCCGCCGGATTCCTCAGCATGGTAGCCGGCTACGGCGTACCGGCAGGCTACGGAGTCGCAGCATATCGGGGCTGGATTGGCGGCATTGTTTCGGTTGACGGTAGGCATCGAAGCAGATTGTCGAGACCCTTTCCGGCGTTCTATTACCTGGTAACGCTGCTTTTGCAGTTGCTCCCCTACTCCCTGGCCGGAGGGGCGGGGGTGAGCATGGGGATAGCCGCCTTTGCCGGAGGGGACCGAACCGGATACAACGGCCCGCGCATACGGTTCCTGCAAATCCCCTATGAAGCGATCGGCGATGCGGCATGTATATACGCGATCTCGGTTCCTCTGTTCGCGATTGCATCCCTTTTCGAATTCATGATATGAAAACAGCGGACGAATCGGGCACGTCAGGTCGCGAGTGACGCTGAGGTGTTTCCAGATCCAGGCCTAAAGAGCGCCCACCATGCTGGTTCCGCAGACGCGGGAAGAATTAAGGCGGCGTTTCGAGGGAGAATCCGATCGCCCCCGGTAACAACGCCCCGTAGGGTATGCTTTATTCTCTACAGCTTGGCCCAGCCTTAAGGGAACGGTCGGGCAAGGTAAGGCAGGTCGGGGCAAGCTAAAGCATACCGTACGATTACCAGCGCCCTTCACTCTTGCCGCAGGGTTGCCATCGGATCCATTCGGGCGGCGCGGCGCGCCGGCGCCAGTGCGGCCACCGTTCCTACCGCCAGCAAGACCATGCCTGTCGACGCGAACATCGTAAGTCCCGCGGGCGGCAATCCGTCCAGCACCGCGCGCACGGCCCGCGCCGCCGCTATCGCCAACGGCAAGCCCACCACCAAGCCTGCCGAGACCAGCAGCAAGGCATCGCGCAGCACCATCCACAGAACTCCGCTCCGCCGCGCGCCCAGCGCAATGCGCACGCCGATTTCGCGCGCCCGCTGTGCCGTCCCGTACGCCACCACGCCGTAAAGTCCTACCGCGGCCAGCAGCAGCGCCAGGACGCCGAAGAACCCGCCAAGCATCGCCAGGATCCGCTCCTGGAAAATCGAGTCGTCGATGTGCCGCGCGATCGTCTCCGGCTCGGTGAGCACCACTTCGCCCGACAGCTTCGCCATCTCCCGACGCAATGCCTGTGCCACGGCGGCTGGAGGAGCCTGGGCGTCCACCAGCACCGACGGACCTCCCATGGCCTGCGGTTGCGCCACCGGCGAATACACCGTTGGCTTCGAGGGCTCACGGAGGCCCGCGTGCCGGATATCCTGCACCACCCCGACGATGAAGGTGCGCTCGCCGCCCTCCGGCTTGCTATCGTCGAAGCTCAGAGCCCGTCCGATGGGCGCACTCACTCCCGGAAAGAACCGGCGCACGAACGCCTCATCCACAATCGCCACACTGGAGGACGTTTTCGTGTCCTTGGCGTCGAACTCGCGGCCGGCCAGCAGTCGCGTCCCGACGGTCTCGAAGTATCGCGGTGCTACTGTCGCACTCGCCACCTCGGCCGACTTGGCAGCAGTCGCCGCGGACCCCGGCACCCGAATCGACGCGCTGGCCCTCCCCATCTCGAAGGGCCCGGGAAATCCATAGCTCACGGATGCGACTCCCGGCAACCGCGACACCCGATCCACAAATCCATCCAGCACCTGCTGCCTCTGCGCATGGCCCCACTTCGCCGGACAATCCAGTTTGAAGGCGAGCACGTTCTGGTTGCGGAAGCCCACGTCCACTGCGCGCAACCGATCGAGGCTCGCACCGAACAATCCCGCCAGGGATACCAGGACTACGGAGAGCGCCACCTGCACGACCACCAGCGCCCTGCGCAACACCGGCCGCCCAGTGGTTCGTCCGCCATCGCCGCGCAGGCCCGCGGCCGGATCCACCGCCGTCGACCGCCAGGCCGGCGCGAGTCCGAACAGCACGGCCGCCAGGACCGAAATCCCAACCGCAAACGCGAGCACCGGTCCATCCGGCGCCAAGGCGAAAGGATCGATCGTTTTCGACGGCAGGAATCCCAGAATGGCTTGCTGGCCCCATACGGCAAACCCCATTCCCAACCCACTGCCCAGCAAGCTGAGCAGCAGACTTTCCGTCAACGCCTGCCGCACCAGGCGTGCGCGTGTCGCGCCGAGCGAGAAGCGCAAGGCGATCTCCCGGTATCTGGCCGCGCCACGTGCCAGCAACAGGTTCGCCAGGTTGGCGCAGGCCGCCATCAGCACCAGCCCCACGACCGCCATCAGCACCAGCAGCGGTTTCCCGAACAGGAAGCGCAGAGAGGAGATGCCCGCGTCGGCGCCATAGACCTCCAATCGCTGCCCAAAAGCCGACTTTCGGAAGTCCGCATCGTTGTTCTTGCCATAACGTTCCGTCAGGTGCTGCTGCATCACCGCGTCGACGACGGACTGAATCCGCTCCCGCGAAACTCCCGGATGCCGGCGTCCCAGTGCCCAGACCCAATTCATACCGGGGTTCATGATCCTCCCGTCGTACATCATGCAAGGCACCCACAGGTCGGGATGATGTTCCACCTCGACCCCGCGAAATCCCTGTGCGGCGACTCCGATGACGGTCAGCGGCTGGCCGTCCACCACGACCGTGGCACCCAGCACGGCCGCGTCACCGCTGAAACGATTGCGCCAGAATTCGTAGCTCAATACCGCGAGCGGGTGTCCCTTGGGGGTGAGATTGTCGCTTTCGCCGATCAGCCGCCCGATGGCGGGCTTCACTCCGAGAAGGCCGAAGTAATTGCCGCTGACGTACTCCGTCTGCGCGAATTCCACCCCCGCCGATTCCGGCCGGCTGAACCGCGACCGCCAAATCCCGCTACGCGCCGCCGCGCCTTCGAATATGTCGGCGCGCTTGGCCATATCGAGATACAGCGGGTACGACATGAATCCTCTGCCCCAGCCGCCGGTCCGGTACAAATAGACCAGTTCCTGCGGCCGCGTCACCGGCAGCATGCGCAGCATCAGGTTGCGCACCAACGAGAATATGGCCGTGTTCGCGCCGATGCCGAGGGCCAGCGACAGCACCGCGGCCGCTGTGAACCCCGGATTGCGGGCCAGCCCGCGAACCGCGTAGCGCAGGTCCTTGAGGGTGTTCTCCACCCAGGCCACCCCGCGCCGCTCGCGATAGGCTTCCACGATCTGGGTGACCCCACCGAACTCGCGCTGGGCTCGCAGCCGCGCTTCCGCCGCGCTCATACCGCGCGCCCGGAATTCTTCTTCCTGCATGGCCAGGTGGATCGAGATCTCTTCTTGCAGTTCGCCATCCAACCGCCGTTTGCGGAACAACGCCGCCACACGCTTCCCAAGCATGCTCATGCTGCCGCTCCTTATTCCGCCGGCCGCAGAAACCGGGCCATCAGCGCCACGGTCCGCTCCCAGTCGCACGATTCGCGCGTCACTTGGCGCCGTCCCGCGGGCGTCAGCTTATAGAACTTGGCCCGCCGGTTCGCGTCGGACGTGCCCCACTCGGACGCGATCCACCCCTTCTGTTCCAGCCGCAGCAGGGCCGGATAGAGCGTGCCCTGGTTGAGCTCCAGGGCGCCTTCGGAGATCTGTTGGATCCTTTTGGCGAGCCCGAAGCCATGCTGTGGGCCCATCGATTCGAGAGTCCGCAGCACCATCAGGTCGAGCGTGCCTTGCAGAACGTCGCTTTTCCCTGTAGACATCCAAAAGAAGAGTAACGCCTCTTATTTAGAATGTCAACAGGAGAGTGGCCATACGGCGGAATGGTGCACTCATATGGCACGACCCAAATGGTAATGTACGAATATGTCGACGGCGCCCCGGATCGCTTAAGGCCGGGCGCTCGAGAGGCGAGGAGAGAAATGACGATGAAATTGGCGAAAGCGCCGTTGCTTTTCACCCTGGTATCGGTTGCGGCCTGGGCCCAGGTCAATGTGGGCGAACAGAAGCCCGAAGACAGCCTGCCCTTCACCATGACGACGGTGGCCACTTTTAAACTGCCCTGGCGGCTGGCCTTCCTGCCCGATGGCCGCATGTTGGTCACGGAAAAGGTTGGGCCGGTTTGGCTGGTATCCCAGCAGGGAGAGAAGATTCCGGTGGACAACACGCCCCCCGTCTATTGGCAGGGCCAGAGCGGCATGCACGGCGTCTTCCTCTCACCACGTTACGCCACCGACCACAGTATCTATCTCACCTATGCCGAGCCGGGTGAATATGGCGGGGGCCTGGCGCTCGCGCGCGCCAAGCTGAATGCCACCGCCGACTCGGCCAAACTCGAAAACTTCGAGGTGCTGTGGCATCAGATGCCCAAGGGCAAGGGCGGGCAGGAAGGCGCGCAGGTCGCCTTCTCGCCCGACGGCCAGTATCTGTTCCTCGCCGTTGGCGACCGCCAGCGCATGACTCCCGCCCAGGATCCAGACCAGCCCGTAGGCAAGATCCTGCGCCTGACGCTGGACGGCAAACCAGCCCCTGGCAATCCCAACTTCGGCAAGACCGGCGCTGCCACCATTCCCCTGATCGATCCGCCCAGTGACACCGAAGCTGCCAAGACCGCGAAGGTGGTAAGCACCTATACCTTTACTGGCCCCAATCTGACACCGGCTGAAACCTGGGCCAGCGGCGTCCGCACGCCCTATGGCCTGGCGTTTTCGCCCACCGGCGAATTGTGGGAGGTTGAGCATGGTCCGCGCGGCGGCGACGAGTTGAACCTGATCGAGAAGGGCAAGAATTATGGCTGGCCGCTCGTCTCCTATGGCCTGAACTATAACGGTGTGCCCATTGCCAAGCCCGACACGCGGCCCGACCTGGCGAAACCCGTGCTGTATTGGGTGCCGGTGATCGCGCCGGGCAATCTGATGTTCTACAGCGGCGCCAAGACCTTCCCGCAATGGAACGGCAGCGGCTTCGTCAGCGGCCTAGCCACCAAGTCGCTCGTCCGCATCGTCTTTGACGGCCATGGCGGGGCCAAGACCGCCGAGCGCTGGGATGTGGGCCACCGCATCCGCGATGTGGAACAAGGCCCCGACGGTTCGCTGTGGATGCTGGAAGACGCCAATCCCGGCGCTCTGATCCATGTGACACCCATCACTTCGCGTTAAGTGAACAAAAAGCAAAAGGGCCGGAGCAATCCGGCCTCTTTGGTTTGCCGGTCGCCGCTTGTATCAGTTCACGTTTCAGACCGGCTAGATTGAGTAAATGGCGAGTGCCGGCAGCGGTAGCACTTCGATCTGTCGCGCGATCTGGCCTTGCAGTGCCAAGGCACCGACCAGCGCACGGCCGCGCTGGTAACGCGATCTGAAAACAGCGTTCTGATCAAGCCGCGTCGAGTTGAACCCCCTTTAAACTGGGGGGCCTTTCTGGAACTATGCCAGAAGTGCAGAATCTCAATGGCTCCCCGGTCTTGGTCCACACGGTAGTAGACATAGGGTGGAGAATGGAGCATCCGCCTGACTTGAGGGTGTCCGTTTACGGGAGTGCCCACGAAAGGAAGGGCTTCGAGCAATCCGAGGTGGTCGAAAAGATCGTCGGCAAATTGTTCGGTTGTTTCGGGATGCTTCTCCCTCGACCAATCGGAAATTTCTTCCAGATCGGCTAACGCGTCTTCGTGGTAGAGGATTTTGAAAGCCATTGCTGGATTCGCTTGCGGGCGTCTTGGACGGAAACCAGGCGGCCTTCCTCGGCACTCTTGATCCGCTGCTTGAGAATGGAACTGGTGGCGGCGCTGATCTGAACTGCCGGCTCGTCGCAAACAAACGGATCAAAGCTCTTGAGCTTAGCCATACTTCACAATAGCCCTAAATCAGGGGGCGCGCAAACGGATTGTTTGCTGAACCTGCTCCCGTTCCCCGAACTCTCCAGCGAGTATGTCGAGTTTCAATCGAATACTCATCCCGTCGCCTACTGGAGATTGATGAAAACGTGCCCCACTCATGCTACCAGGGCAATACTCCGATAAGCTTTAGCCCTAGCTCCGAGAGCACCGCGGGGGCTCCCGGCTCCGGATCAAGTTGTCCGGGCAGACCCCGCCAGTAATCGGGGGCTCGTTTTGTCAGCCACCAGGTCTTCATCGACTCTCGAAGTTGCGCGCTATCGGCGCAAGGCTCCATCGAAACGAACGCCGCGACCCTCGGGCGGTTTGACAGATTGGTTGCAGTGCCGTGCGGGAGCTTCGTCGACCACAAAATGACGTCGCCCGCGTTACCCTCGATTTGTGTCGTTTCCCTGTGATTCAGCCCTGGATTGAAGAAATCAAAATCGTCACGGCGTGCGTGCCGTTCAAGCCAAGGGTCCAGGTTTTGGTAAACCTCAGGCAGGCACTGGAAACCACCGCAATCGCGGCCAACATCGGTCAGCAGGACCACGGCCTGCAACGAAGCCGGTTCCACCCTGGGATCGGTGTCCCAGTGAATACTTCCATGGCTGATGGCCGGATAGCGTGGATCGACTGGTGGGCGAAAAATACATCGGTTGACATCCACCATGAGCCGCGAGGTTCCAAAGAACTCCGTGAAGATCCGGTAAAGATTCGGGAACTGGCGAATGTCCCACAGCGATTGGGCATGATGCATCGGCACGACACCGTCGAGCTCCGGTGCGCAGCCATACCATGTCGCGCTGTCGGCAAGATCGGCGCCAACGAATGCGGCAATCTCACGAACTGCATTTCCAGTGAGGCCGGAAGGGACCACATTTCTTATCACCATGTATCCCAGTGCATGGAATTGCTGCCTGTCATGGTTCGTAATCCATTGGCCCATATTCGAAGGGTACGTCAACTATCGTGCAAGGTTCTACTCGGGTTGTTGATGGAACCAGAAGGAGCCAGGGCTAATTGAGCGCGACTTTATTGCTGGCCATTACCTGGTATGGGATTTGAGGAACAGCGCCACAACCAGATAGGCCCCGGAAATCACCATCAGGATCTCCAACCCGGAGGTTTGTACCGTCCCCGAAGTCAATCCGAGCCGATAACTGGCTCTCTCCGGCAGGAGCCAGCTAGAAATCGAGGACATTACCTCAGGCAAGCAACCAAGCAGGCTAAGGAGTAAAACCGCCGCCGACAGATAGATGGAAAGGGAAAACCAGCCTTCCGCCCGCGCTCTTCGACTGGAACCATAATCGAGGTAGACTCGACGGCGATGCATTGGCATTAGTCAGAGCCTCCTCTAAGATATATACCGCAAACTGCCCTTCGTTGAAAGCCATTTTTTGTCCCATTTGAAACTGCCTGGACCGATCGGGCCGATAGACGGCTTACCGGTAACTTGGACGGTTCCGGTCCACATGAGTCGCTCCCCGACCCCATCTCTGGTCAGTCTGGTCCGTCTCGGGCCGCGCAACCCACGGTCCGGAGGATGTATCCTGGACCTATATATCACCGGCAGAACGATTGGACTGAAGGATGGACTGGAATTGGTCCGAGTCTCACATCCTTCGATAGCAAAGTGAGCGGGGCGGGTGGGTGGCTTTCCTTCGGTGATTTCCGGCAAAGCGGTCGCGAAGCGGGTGTACCGTCACTCAGCCAGCGATTAGGAGCGGGAAATGTCGTCGCGAAGCTCCTCGCGAAGCCCGCCCAACCGCACGAACTCCTTCCGCCCGCTTGTGGGATAATCAATAGAGCTTCCCCACACTCGATGGATCGCGAATTCATACGGAATTTTTCCATAATTGCCCACATAGACCACGGTAAGTCGACGCTGGCGGACCGTCTCCTCGAGACCACTGGCGCGCTGTCCCATCGCGAAATGATGGAACAGGTGCTGGATACCATGGACCTGGAGCGCGAGCGCGGCATCACCATCAAGGCCCACGCCGTCCGTCTGAACTACCGCGCCGATGACGGCAACCTGTACCAGTTGAACCTCATCGATACGCCCGGCCACGTGGACTTCTCCTACGAGGTCTCCCGCAGCCTGCAGGCCTGCGAAGGCGCCCTGCTGGTGGTGGACGCCTCCCAGGGCGTCGAGGCCCAGACCCTTGCCAATACCTACCTGGCCCTGCACCACAACCTCGAAATCATCCCGGTGATTAACAAGATCGACCTCCCGGCCGCGGAGCCGGAGCGCATCCGCGAGCAGATCGAGACGATCATCGGTCTGGACGCGCGCGACGCCATTCTCTGCAGCGCCAAGCAGGGGGTCGGGGTCCACGACATCCTGGAAGCCATCGTCCACCTGGTGCCGCACCCTAAGGGGTCTATCGACGCCCCGCTGCGGGCGCTGATCTTCGACTCGTGGTTCGATACCTACCGGGGCGTCATCATCCTGCTTCGCGTGCTGGACGGCCGTCTGCGCCTCGGCCAGAAGATCCGGCTGTGGTCCAACGGCCAGGTTTACGAAGTGGAAGGGCTCGGATACCAATCCCCCAAAGCCATTCCCTGCGACGAACTTTCCGCGGGCGAGGTCGGCTTCCTGTCGGCCAACATCAAGACAGTCTCCGACGCCAAGATCGGGGACACCATCGTGGATCACCTGAACCCGGCTTCCGAACCGCTGCCGGGGTTCGAGGAGATCAAGGCCATGGTGTTCGCGGGTCTCTACCCCGTGGAATCGCATGAGCATGGCCTGCTGCGCGACGCGCTCGAAAAACTGCGGCTCAACGACAGCGCCTTCAGTTTCGAGCCCGAAAACTCCGTGGCCCTCGGCTTCGGCTTCCGCTGCGGCTTTCTGGGCCTGCTCCACCTGGAGATCGTGCAGGAGCGACTGGAGCGCGAGTTCGATATCGACCTGATCACCACCGCGCCGGGTGTGCGCTACCAGGTCACCACGACTACCGGTGAGCTGATCCACATCGAAAATCCCACCAAGTTTCCGGACCCTTCGGAGATCAAGCAGATCGAAGAGCCGATCATCGATGCCACTGTAATCACGCGCGAGGAGTACCTGGGCGGGATCCTCAAACTGCTTGAAGAGAAGCGCGGGACGCAGAAGAAGTTCGAGTACGTCGGCGGCGGGCGGGTGATGCTGCTGTACGAATTGCCGCTGAACGAGATTGTGCTGGATTTCTACGACCGCCTGAAGTCGGCTTCCCGGGGCTACGCCTCGCTGGATTACCACTTCTCGGGGTACCGCGTGTCGCCCATGGTGCGGCTGGATGTCCTGGTGGCCGGGGAACCGGTGGATGCGCTCTCGATGATCGTGCACAAGGAGTTCGCCTACGAGCGCGGCAAAGATCTGATCTCGCGATTACGCAAGCTGATCCCGCGCCAGATGTTCGAAGTGGCCTTGCAGGCTGCGATCGGAAACAAGATCGTGGCGCGCGAGACTATCTCGGCGATGGGCAAGAACGTCCTGGCCAAGTGCTACGGTGGCGACATCAGCCGCAAGCGCAAACTGCTGGAGAAGCAGAAGGAAGGCAAGAAGCGCATGAAGCGGGTAGGGCGCGTGGACATCCCGCAGGAGGCCTTCCTGGCGGTTCTGAAGGTCGGCCAGGAAGATATCTAACCCGGCACACCCGGCACCCTTGCCGTTGGATGACTCTCCGGACGATGATAAGCTGGAGAAGACTGCTGAAGGATTAGGCTATGGCCGCACCGGTTTTTCCTCCGCTTTTGAGAGACGGCGACCGCCTCACGCGCGATGAGTTCATGCGCCGCTGGGAAGAGATGCCGTTCTTGAAGTGCGCGGATTTGATCGATGGAATCGTATACATACTTCCGGTCTCAGATCTTCACGGCCGTCTTCGTGTTCTCTTGGGCTACTGGGCGAGTGGCTACATCGCGGCGACTCCAGGTTGTAAGGCTGGGATCATAGGCACCTGGCTAATGTCTGAGGACAGCGCACCACAACCGGATCTGTCGTTGGAGATCGACCCCAAGCGTGGCGGGCAATCCCGGATCGAGGGCGAATACCGGGCGGGGGCGCCGGAACTGGCCGTCGAAATCAGCCAAACCGGAAGCACAATTGACATGGGCGCGAAGCTTCGGCTCTATGAGCGATCGCGCGTCCTGGAATACGTGACGCTTCAGCCCCGGCAGCATCAGATAATCTGGTACTAACTCATCGACGGCAAGTACCGCGAGATCGCTCCGGACGAAGACGGCCTACTGCGCTCGCGGATCTTCCCAGGGTTGTGGCTGAATCCGGCGGCACTGTGGGCTGATGATTTCGCCGGTTTGGCGGCGACGGTTCAACAGGGAATTGCGACGTCCGAACATGCGGAATTCGTCGAGCGGTTGGCCCGCGCGAAGCGCTGAGGTCGTTCGGAATGCGTCCCAGATGCTAATCTGAAGAAGACCGCTTGAAGGATTAAGCTATGGCCGCTCCAGTTTTTCCTCCCCTCTTGCGAGACGGCGAGCGCCTGACGCGCGATGAATTCATGCGCCGCTGGGAGCAGATGCCGGACTTGCATTTCGCGGAGTTGATCGACGGAATCGTATACATGCCCTCTCCAGTCTCGAACGTTCATGGCGATTTCCAACTTCGTATGGGGTACTGGCTGGTTTGCTATACCGCGGCGACTCCAGGTTGTAAGGCCGCGATGTCAGGAACCTGGCTGATGTCCGAGGACAGCGCGCCTCAACCGGATCTGGCGTTGCGAATCGAGCAGGCGTTTGGCGGACCATCCCGGATCGAGGGCGAATACCCGGCAGGGGCACCGGAACTGGTCGTCGAAATCAGCCATACCACTAGCGCAAAAGACATGGGAGCGAAGCTTCGGCTCTACGAGCGATCGGGTGTCTTGGAATACGTGACGCTTCGGCCCCGGCGACAGCAGGTAGTCTGGCGTGAACTCATCGACGGCAGGTACGTCGAGATCGCTCCGGACGAAGACGGCCTATTGCGCTCACGAATCTTTCCGGGGCTGTGGCTGAATCCAGTGGCCTTGTGGGCTGATGATGTTCAGGCTTTGGCGGCGACGGTTCAGCAGGGAGTTGCGACGTCCGAACATGCGGAATTCGTCGAGCGGTTGGCCCGCGCGAGGCGCTAGGAGTGGCCCGCGGGGCGGGTTCGGGTGCGAAAACAACACAGGCAAGAACGCCCGTGTTACTGGGGCTCCTTTACCGTGTGTAGCTTCGCCGCGGCATGTCCCTTGGCCTCGACCGACACCGCCTCGCCCTGCTTTTCGTACTTCTTGAGGAACTCCGGATCCTGCCACGCGCCGTCCTCGACATCTTCCCACGCGAACAGCTTGTAGTCGCCCGGAGGCACACCCCGCAGCTCGAAATGTCCATACTGGTCAGTGGTGCTCTTCCGGAAGCGGTCGGCGCGGGCTCGCAGCTTAGGGTCAGGCACCAGGACAACAGTCGCCCCCACCACCGGGTGTTCGTCGTGATCCAGAACGTCTCCGTCTACGACGCTGCTGGAAAGGGCCGTCACGATCTCCAGCGGAACCACTCCCGTGGCTGGCACCGCCAGTCCGTCGACCAGTACGTCAATCTCCCCGGACCGCATGCTCTTGATGTAGAACCCCTGGCCCCATCCCCATCCGCCGTAGAGTTCGATTGAGTATTGATCGGGCGGCAGGCTTGCAGTGAAGGTATTGTCGTCCTTGACGGGGGGCGTCGATCCCGTGTGGCCGTCCGTCGTCAAGAAAACCCCACCGGGGGTTGAAGCCGGCCTTCGCTTCGCCCTCCACCGTAATATGCCCTTTGACCTCGGCCCCCGGCAGTGAGGAGACGCGAAGGCCCTCCAGGTCGAAGCTTCGCACCTCTACGGGCACTCGCGCCTCACCCGCCGTAAGGAAGTACGATCCGGGCGGCACGCCTCGCAATTCGAAATCTCCGGAGGCATTTTGGGTCGTAGTGCGGATGGGGAAATCCAGCAGTCGACTCCTGTTGTCGCGTTCGGTCAAGGCCACCGCCACGCGCCCGGTCCCCGCCGGGTTGTCCACACGACCGCTGATCCGGAATACGCGGCTGCGCACCATCGTCACATCGATCCCGGTCAGCCGCGCGCCTGTCGCAACCTCGATCGGCGCAGCCAGCGATACATCGTGCACCCCCGGATAAGCTGTCGGCACCACCGCTTGAACCGGCTTATCCGATTTGGGAGAGTGATCCACCTGGTCCCATCCGGACGGCTTAGTCTGCACCGCGATGTAGTATTTGCCCGGCTCCAGCCCGTGAAACCGGTATTGCCCGAGATCGTCGGTGTCCGTGCTGTCGGCTCCTGTCACTAACACCCTGCCGAATTCGGAAGTTCGCCGTCCGAGGACCACGTGCGCCTCGGCGATCGGTTCGCCGTCGCTGTCGCGCACCGTGCCCGCCACGACTCCGGCCGGCGACAGCTTGAGTTTCAGATCCGGAAGCGCCTGCCCCTCCTGCAACTGGAGGACGCTACCCTCGCCGCCCGCCCGCCGTGCGCCGTAGGACGACTCCAGATACCCGTTGCGCTTGCCCCGCAGCCGGTACCTTCCGGCATCCAGATCCACCAGCGTGAAGGCGCCCTTCGAATCTGAGCTGGTGACGGCGGTGTGGCCGGCCGAACGGTCCACGGGCTCCAGCACAATCTGAGCCTTGCCGAGTGGTTCGCCTGTGACCGAGTCGGCCACTGTCCCCGAAATCGAACACTTCTCCGGCGGCTTATCCTGGTGAAAAAGAAGGAACGCGAGCAACCATAGCGTCGTCACGTCCCATCGCTATGCACGCCGAATGCCCTACATGTCGCAGAGGGCTGCTACCAGGGCTCCCTTGGCGGTCGCAGTGAGGGGATCTCCGGCCATCCGAATCTCGGACAGCTCCACAGGGAACTTACTGTCTCCCAGAATCTTCTCGAACCGCTCGCGGAAGCCCTTGGGCATGGCCGTGCCGCCGCTCAGCACCAGTGGGATGGGCCTCCCCAGCTTAGGCATGTTGCGGGAGGTCAGGAACGCGTTTCGCAGACCGGTCACCAAGGTCTGGATCATGTCGTCGTAATACACACTCACCACCTGCCGGAACTGGTCTTCATGGTGGCCGTTCATCTGGAACGACTGTTCTTTCAGGATGCGCACGCGGTTGGCGCGCTCCCCCATCACCGAAGCCGCGCTGGCGTCGATGAAATCCCCCGCCTTGGGAATGCTAAAGCTCAGGATCGGAACCGACAGGTACGCGAAGCACACGTTGCAAAGGCCCCCGCCGCAACTGATCCCGATACCGGTGTAGTTGGTGCTCTCCATCTCGCCATAGACCACCGCCAGGCCCTCATTGATGCTCTTGACATCGTACCCGAGGTCAGTTAAGATCTCGCGTAAAGTGGCGTCGTGGTAGGTGAGGTTCTCCTCCGCCCCGAGCGGTGCCGCCGGCACGGTGTAGCAAAGCTTCTGGCCCTTCTCCCCTTTGCCTGCAAGGGAAGTGGCGATGTCGCGGATCAATCTGACGCTGTCGGGCTCGTTGGAATTCAGGATTCCGCGCGCCATGGTCCGACGGATGTCTTTCTGCAGGAGATCCGCGAATCGCTCCGATTCGTTTCCATGCACGACGATCTCATTGCCTTCCACGGTGTGCGAGACACCCTCCTTACGGAGGACGTTCTCGGTCATCTTCGAGTAAGGGATGGTGACGAAAGCGTTCAACTGACTGTCATATTTGAAGCCCTGGTCCGCCTGCCGCGCGGCCACGATGCGGCTGGTGCCCACATCCAGGCCAAGTGCTGCCGGGCCTTTTGCTGTCTCGGTTTTCATCTCAGTTCTCCTCGTCCGCGCCCCTGTTCCGGAGCGCAGTCATTTCATCTCGATATCTCTTATGCAAAATCGTTCGGTATTGCGCCACGGACATGAGATTCGCCGCGGCGCGGTCGCGCAACCATTCTTCGGCCAGGGCGAGGCCCTTCCGGATTCCGGGACCAATCGCATGGAGATACACGGAATCGTATTCGAACCCCAGCAGGTAGAGGCTGGGCGGCGGCTGTTCGTAGTTGTCGGGGAGGCCGACCTCCCGGAACGGGAAGCCCTTTCCCCAATCGCTATGCCAACCGATGCGCATGTTGTCCGGATTCACCGAGACCTGCGCATGCGTCACGCAGTTCTCCGCCGGGATATTGTACTTACTCCGGAGCATCTCCGTGAGGACTTTGGCGGCGTGCACCTGCGCCTCATTAATCGGCGGCTGGTCGGTTTGCATGCTGGCTTCGAAGGCCACACTCAGGAAGCTCTGGTTGAGTCCCAGATACAGCCACCGCGAATCGGCCCAAACCGAATTGCCGGCGTGGTTGGCGGCATCGGATTCCACCACGATCCGATGGACCCCACCAAAACGGTCGATCACGAAGTGGTAAGCGCGCTTGTTCCGGACGTAGAGTAGCGTCTCGAGGCCGATCCGATGCAGGTTATGCTGCTGGGTGGCCTCAAACGGCGCCTGGTCGCTTTCGGTGGTGTGGAACAAGATTCCCGCCGGTTGTGTACGGAGTAGTACGGACGATGATTTTGGATCGTCATCGGGACGGCTTGACTGGTTGGCAGCCGGTGGAACGCCCCCGGTGTCCATGGGCTTCTCGCTGCCGGGATGAGGCTGAATTTCCCGCGCCAACGACGAGCCTAAAGCCAGCCGCGCCAGCCGGGGATGCTGGTCGGCGCCCTGTTCCAGGCTCACCATCTGGTACGACCGCGGCTCATTGGAAACCGCAAACCGGTTCTCGATGCGAAGGCCATTGCTATAGACTTCGTAGTCCTTGGTCGCTTCGACCCTCCAGACATTGGGGGTCTCCTGTTTCACCGCCCGAATGGCGTCAGCCGTCGGGCGGCTACCCGGCAGGCGGCGAAGGTGGGCATCGGACCGCATGGAGAGCAGCAACACCACCATAGAGACAGCGGTGAGAGGACCCCAGTGGGGCCAGGCTGGTGGCGGCGCGGTGGTGGCGGCGCGCAGGTATTTCAGGCGCTGGATCGGGTCGCTGATCTTCTGCGCGTTCCGCTCGATCCGGGCAGCGTGGCGGAAAACCTGCGGTTTTTCCGGAGCGACAGGGGACATTGGCTTTCAGGCTATCAATGTTTATTATGCCAATCTTCGGGCCGGCTCCGGATGCGGGTATAGATTCTCTTCAGGTTATCTTCAGATGTTATCCATAGGGATGGTACCGGATAAGGGTACTAGGCACTAGGGGGATGCGGAAAAAGATCTGGGCCGCAGGGCGAGCCCTCCAAAGTCGATTCCTTGAGGGCCATAAGAGCGGCGGGAATTGCGAGGGCCCGTCCCACCATCTTCTTTGGCGATCTTGACCGAGGCGACTTCGAAAGCGGGCCGGTTGGCGGGATCGGATTGCGCCCAGCCCAGCTTCGCATTGACCACGCCGGTCGCGACGGGACCAGCCAATGCCGTGATTGCGGCGAGCACCAGTAACAGCTTTCGGCTAAAACCCAATTGGAGAGCGGTGCGATGTCTCATGATTCCCTCGATTCGCTTCTTGAGATTGGAGCCTGTTACCCCGGCGGCACAAACGGGCGCTGACTTGCAGACAGAATCGGCACACTGCGAGAATTCCACGCGCGTAGACCTCCGGTTCGCCGATGGCGCGCAGAACTTCCTCATCGCAGGCCGTTTCGCGCTCGTCCATCCAGCATAGTTGGTCTGTAAGGGTCTTTGGGCGATTTTGGGCGGGAGATTCTGACTGGGCACCAGCGATTTGCGATTTGTCTCAGCTTCTCGATGCGATTACCCTTCCTTGGGCTTGGGCGATGAAACGCGCGTCGCAGGCCGCTCCAGGGCTGTGCGACGCTGGGAAGGCAGCGGCTTGTCGAGATCGTCTTCCGGAAAAGCTTCCCCGAAGAACTCGACCGATCTCGGAAGTGTAGTGCGATGTTTTTTCAGGAGCGTCGCCCAGAACAGGATTCGGTTTTGAGTATTGAGAGTCGATTGGTCGCGGCCGCCGAGGTACTCCAGGTATCGGAGGGTGGAAGCATCCGCTGCTTCGTGGTTCGATGCTTCCAGCAACTGCTCCACCCACTGGCGGTGCAGGACGCAATGGGTGGTGTCTTCGTGCATGAGCTCGAACAGGCGCGGCGCCAGCAGTTCGCATGAGGCGAGATCGCGGGCGTAAAGGGCGCCACGAAATGCGTATTGAACAACAGCTCCTTCGATCTCCGCCTCGGTCGCGGGGATCGACTCTTGCCGGGCATATTCCTGGGCGAGCTGGCGGGCGCCGTCAAGGCCGAGTTCGCCCTTGGAGCAGATCAGATGCACGTAAAGCTTGGACGCCCTGCCGAGCTCAGGCTTCGGCTGGCGGGGCGGAACGGAGCGCCTGACCAACTGAAACTGACTCTGATGCTCCTCGACAAAGGCGAAGAGCTTGGGCGCGATCTCGTAGAGGTGGTAGAACTCCTGGTCGCACGCATTGAGGACTGTGTCGTCCGGGTCCTTGGCGTAGATAGTGGCGGCGATCGCCTCGACAGACAGGGTCGGCAGACTGAGCGCCGCGATGGCCCTTTCGGCGATCGCAGCGGTGGCGTCGCAATGGATGCGGCGCAGGCAACTCACGATGATGGGGGCGAACCTGCGCGACGAGTTGACGAAAAACTGGTGGTGACCGCCGTTGTTCACTTCACGGTCGAGGGCCCTCACGGCCAAGACCAGTTCTTCTTCGGCGGTGATACCTTGGTCGCCCTGCGCGGCGAGCTTTGCCTGAATGGCATATTCGAAAGCGCACAAAAGCGAGTCAATTCGGTGACTGGTCTTACAGGCCAGCAACTCCTCGGTTGTTTGTCCGGTGTAGTCGAGCCAGGGCAGCTTGGGCTTCCGCATAATGGGCCTCCCCTCAGGGTAACAACGCGGTGGCCGATGCGCACCAGCGCGTTTCCCCGTTCCCTGGTCCCCGATAAGTCTTTTCCTTCGCCAGTTTTGGGCAGGTCGGTGACCTGCCCCACGATCGTCACAATCGACCGAAGAGACGATTGTAATACTCCCTCGTCCGTTGGCGGATGTCGCGGAGGGTCACATCCAGGCGCTCCTGGTGCAGATGTTCGGGGGTCCAGCGCTTCACCAGGCTGGTCAGCACTTCGAACTGCGACTGGGAGGTCGGCAGGCTGCCCTCCGCATGGCCGGCCGAGACGCGCTGGCCGTGATCCAGGGCACGGTAGAAGGTGGCTGCTTCGCGCAGGAAATCGGCGTCCTCGCGGTCGAGGTGCCCCATCTTCTCGATCACGTCGATCCGCTCGGGCGTGTTCAGCACCTTGTAGAAGATCCCCGCGCCCTTGAGACGCAGGTACATCAGGGCGAAATCGATGTCGTAATACCCGCCCACTCCCGCCTTGAGCGGATTGCGCGGTCCCTGCTCGCGCTCCAGGCGGGCGCGCATCTCGGCCAACTCCTTGCGCGACCGCATGCTCTGGCCGTAGCGGCGCCAGTCAACCACCTGCAACTCGTTCAGGAAGGCGGTGGCGCGTTCCACGTTGCCCGCCACGGCCCGCGATTTCATGTAGGTGATGCCTTCCCAGGCTTCCGCGTGGCTCGCGAAATAGGTTTTGTAAGCGCCTTCCGGCTGCACCAGGTCGCCTTCACGGCCATTCGGACGCAGGCGCGTATCCACCGCGAACATCACGCCTTCGCCGGTATAGGCGCTCATGGTCTGGATCATGCGCTCGGCCACGCCGGTCCAGAAGGCGTGCTCGGTGGCGTCGTCATCGGGAATCACGAAGATCAGGTCGGCGTCAGAGCCCAGGTCGAATTCGCCCATACCCAGGCGGCCGAGCGCAATCACCATCATCTGGTCGATGGGCATGTAGGAGGCGCTGGCCGGCGGCGGCGCTTCGCGGAGCGCGATGCGGTATGCCGCGCCGATTACGCTATCGGCCAGCACCGAGGTCTTACGCAGCGTGGAGAAGATCTCGGGCGCCCGGAGAATGCTCGCGGTCTGGATTCGGAGCATTTGCCGGCGGTAAAAGCGGCGCAAGGTGGCGCCGTCTTGAAGCGGCCCGCCCTCCAGTTGAAAGGGCTCGTCAATCTCGTCGAGCAGTTCCGGGTAGCGCAGCAGATCGTCGGCAAAGTAAGGGCTATGCTCGAAAATGTCGATGGTCGCGGCGGAGAGCAGGGGGTCCGCATCCAGGCGGTCCAGCAGTTCGGGATTGGCGAAGGCCTTCTCCAGAAAATGCTCGAAACGTTCGCGGCCGCGATACAGGCCGCTGGCGGCGAGCGCCGCGGCCAATTGCGGGGCACGCTGATCCAGGAAGCGTGTCAGGTTGCTGGCGGGCGCAAGCGACTCCACGTCTTCCTCGATCGCGGCTGGTTCGGGGATGGTGTAGTACAACGGTTTCTGGGCGTGGATCACGCGTTCATAGATTTCGCTGACCGCGGTGCGGTGCTCTTCCAGCTTTTGGCGGAGGGTTTCTGCGGTGGCCGCCATCCCCGGACTTTCGGCCGGGAGCTTCCGGGCCAGGATAGCGAGCCGTTCCGGGTCGTCGGGCAACGTGTGGGTCTGGCGGTCTTCGTCCATCTGCAGACGGTGCTCCAGACAGCGCAGGAACTGGTAGGCGGCCGTCAGGCGGGCGTACTCTCCGTCGGAAAGGAGTTGCTTGTCGCGCAGGCGGAAGAGGGCCAGCATGGTTCCTCCGTGGCGGATCCACTGCTCCCGGCCGCCATGCAGGCGCTGCAGGCACTGCACCAGAAATTCGATATCGCGAATCCCGCCCGGCATGAGCTTGATGTCGAGGCCGTTCTGGAGCCCGCGCTTGGCCGCCATCTTCTCGGTGATCCGCTGGCGGGTTTCGGAGACCGCTTCCAGCGCGCGAAAATCCAGCGAACTCTGGTAGATCAGGGGTTCCACGAACTCCAGCAGCGCCGCTCCGGGCTCGGGTTCGCCGGCCGAGACGCGCGCTTTGATCAGCATCTGCTTTTCCCAGTCGCGCGCGCGGTCACGGTAGTAGGTTCTGGCGCCCTCTTCGGAAATCGAGACCTCGCCCAGCGTTCCGTCAGGCCGCAGGCGGAGGTCCACGCGATAGCATTGGCCCTCGGCGGTGTAGGAGGAGAGCAGCAACGTGTACTGGTTGGCTACCTTCTTATAGAACTCTTTGTTGCTCACCGGCGAGCGGCCGTCGGTCTCGCCATTGCCGCCATAGACGAACATCAGGTCGATATCGGAGCTGTAGTTCAGCTCGCCCCCGCCGAGTTTGCCTAGCGAGATCACGGAAAGGCCGCAAGGACGGCCATCGGGAAGGCGCGGCTCGCCGTGGCGCGTAACGAACTCGGCGCGGGTGCGGCGATAGGCTAAGTCGAGAATGGAGTCGGCCAGGTTGGAGAGTTCCTGGGTCACTTCGGAAAGAGTCGCCACCCCCAGCACGTCGCGCAGCACAATGCGCAATAACTGCTGGCGGCGGAAGCGCGCCAAGTCCACCGCCAAGGGCACGCCCTGCGCGTCCTTGCCCAGGAAGTCGAACAGGCGATGCTCATATTCTTCCACCGTAAGCGCGCGGTAGAAGCTCCCCGAATTGGCCACTTGCAGGAGGCGCTCCGGATTCCTGAGCACTGACTCGGAAAGGAAGGTACTGTACGAGAAGAGATTCACCGCGCCGCGTAAGGCGGTTGGCGAACTGCAGACGCGGTAGAAGCCCGAGGGCGACTCCTGGCGCAACCGGTCGACGAAATGGGTGGCGGTGCGCGGATCCGGTACGGAGCCGAGCAACAACTGAAGGCGCGCCGCAATACGGTCCGGGAGCCCCTCCCCCAATCGGTTAGCGTCGAGCGAAATCTGCATGCGTCAGGCTAACGTGGCCTCGACAGCAATTATATCCCCAGGACCTACCGGGCCGGGTGAAATTACACGGGCATAGAAGCCGCTCATACCCCATTTGAGAGAGGCGGGGTTGCGATTCTTCACTTGCTGGTCGTAGATTTCCTGCTTAATGGCGGGGCCGTAGATATCCAGTTGCAGGCAGGGACCGCGTGGCTGCGTGATCTCGAGCCACGCTCCGCCGGCACGGATCTGGTCGCCGATTCGGATGTCGCGGATGGTGAGGCCGCGCGTGGTGAGATTCTCCCCGAGGGCGCCATAGAAGACCGGGTAGCCCTGGGCCACAAGGCCGTCGATGATCTCTGAAGCAATGATGAGGATCGCCTTGCGCTCACCGCCGTGGATGTCCGGATGAGCATGACGGTCGCCTTCAATCCCCATGGGAGTGATCAGGCCTTCCGAAATCGGCCGTTTCGGCAGGCCGCCGAGGGACGTATTGACTTGGACGATGGTTCCTTGCACAAAAAAGATTTGGGCCACGAATGAACACGAATAAACACGAATAAGAAAAACGGCCGCTTGGTTTTATTCGTGTTTATTCGTGTTCATTCGTGGCCCAATAATTCTTAGATGTCGTAGTACAGCGCGAATTCGTAGGGGTGCGGCCGCAATCTTACCGCCTCCGCTTCATTCTTCCGCTTGTAATCGATGAATGTCTCAATGAGTTCCTCGGTGAAGACGTCGCCGCGCATCAGGAACGCGTGATCGTCTTCGAGGCAGCTCAGGGCTTCGTCGAGCGAACCTGGCATGGAGGGAACGCTCTTCATTTCCTCGGGCGACAGGTCGTAAATGTCCTTATCGAGCGGCTCGCCTGGATTGAGCTTGTTGAGCACGCCGTCCAGACCGGCCATCAGCATGGCAGCGAACGCCAGGTACGGGTTGGCCGAGGGGTCGGGCGGACGGAATTCCACGCGCTTCGCCTTGGGGCTGGCCGAGTACATCGGGATGCGGCAGGCGGCCGAGCGGTTACGGCGCGAGTACGCCAGGTTGACCGGGGCTTCGTAGCCCGGCACCAGGCGCTTATAGCTGTTGGTCGTCGGCGCGATGATGGCGGAGAGGGCGCGCGCGTGCTTCAGCAGGCCGCCGATATAGTGCAGCGCCATCTGGCTCAAGCCCGCGTAGCTGTCTCCGGCGAACAGCGGCTTACCCTCTTTCCACAGGCTTTGATGGCAGTGCATCCCGCTGCCGTTGTCCTGGAACAGAGGCTTGGGCATGAAGGTTACGGTCTTGCCATACTGGTTAGCCACGTTGCGGATGATGTACTTGTACAGCATCATGTTGTCGGCGGACTTCACTAGCGTGTCGAAACGCTGATCGATTTCGCACTGGCCGCCGGTGGCAACCTCATGATGGTGGCATTCGATGTTCAACCCGCACTGGATCATGGTCTGCACCATTTCGCTGCGCAGGTCCTGGTAGTGATCGGTGGGGGGAACGGGGAAGTAGCCTTCCTTGTAGCGCGGGCGGTAGCCGAGATTGTTTTCCCGGCGGCCCGAGTTCCAGCGGCCTTCCTCGGCGTCGATAAAGTAAAACCCGGAGTGCTGGTTCTGATCGAAGCTGACGTTGTCGAAAATGAAGAACTCGGCTTCCGCGCCGAAGTACGACGTGTCGGCGACGCCGCTGTTCTTCAGATACAGTTCGGCCTTCTGTGCGATCCAGCGCGGATCGCGCTCGTACCGTTGCTTGGTGATGGGGTCTTTGACGTCGCCGTACATGACGATCGTGGGGACCTCGGCAAACGGATCCATGAAGGCAGTGGCCGGATCCGGAATCAAGAGCATATCGCTCTCGTGGATCGCCGCCCAACCGCGGATACTCGATCCATCCATACCGAACCCTTCTTCAAATCTGTCGAGCTCAAGCTCGTTGATGGGGTAAGACACGTGGTGCTGCAAACTCGGGATGTCAGTGAATCTCAGATCGAGCTGCTTCGCATCGTTTTTCTTCGCGTATTCCAAAACTTCTTGCGGACTCATCCATCCTCCATTAAGCGGGGGTATTTTAGCGGGATCTTTCGCGGTCGCAGGTGGACTCCAGAATAGCCCATTTCGCGGATTCCGGTCAAGCTGAGGAGCGAGGCGAGGAGAGAGGCGAGAGAGGCGGAGAGTCAAGTTTCTTTGGACGCGGAGACGCGGCGGCGCGGAGAAAAACGCGGAGAGAACTCTTTCATGATTCTTTCATATTCTTCTCCGCGCCGACCTCCGCGACTCCGCGTCTCCGCGTCCAAAGAAACTTGACTCTCCGCCTCTCTCCTCTCTCCTTAGCCTCTATTCGCGAGTGCCGCAGTGCTCTACATGGAATTGCCGCGCGTACCGCAGAAACAGCTCCATCCCTTCGTGCTCCCTCGGGCCCAATTCATGGACAATGTGCTCGGTGAGATACTGCCGCACCAGGTCCGGCGGGAAGCCGCGAGCCACGGACTCTGCTGCGACGATCTCCTCCATGTGCTCGCGGCCGTAGCGGCAGGATCCGCGGAATGCCTCGACCACGTCCGGCCCAATCGATCCTTTGCGTCCGGCCCATACCGCGAAGACCATCGGCAACCCTGTCATCTCCACCCATTCCGCTCCCAGGTCGTAAACGTGATAAGGCACATTCAGCTCGATGCGAAGTGCGGGGTCGCCGATGATCAGGGCCGCGTCCGCGATCTTTAACATGGCCTCCAGATCGGGCGCATGCGGTATCTGCCGCGGTGCCGCACCATATCTGCGTTCGAGGATCACTCGGGCCAGTTCCACCGAGGTTCGCGAGCTCGAATCCGCCGCCAGGGTGCGGATCTCCGGGGCAAGAACGCGCGAGATCAGCAGAATACTGCGCACCGCTCCATGGCATGCAATTCCCGTTCCGGGGATGATCTCCAGGTCTTGCCTGGTCAATTCGAAGGAGGGAATGATGCCGATGTCGGCGGCCCCTGACGCCACCTGGTCGGCGCACCCGGCGGGAACGCGAAAATCGAGGTCGAACATGCCTCGTTGCGGGCCGTGAAGCATGCCCCAAACCAATGGTGAAGTGTTGAGAAAACTGACGGCGCAGACCCGCAGCCGGTCCGAAGTTGTTTGGCTCAATGCCTAGTGTAGCAAGGGAGCGGTCGGCGGTCGGCCTGACGGCACGGGCCAATGCCCGGCGCTGAGAAGAGTCCGGATGCGCAGGCGGCGACCGCCTTTGCCACGAGATGAAGGTACAATCGTCATAGAGTCGGACCCATGCAAACACGTGCTTTCACCTTTCTTCTACTGGCGGCTTCTTCTGCGCCGGCGCTTTTCGGCGATGTGACCGTTCGCTCGCGCAATACAATCCGTTTCGGAGCGATCATCCCTGCGCCGGTCGCGGAACGAACCAGCAACGGCAATTTAGCCACTGTACCGGAGTCCACCGTCCGCTACAGGAAGGGGAGCAGGGAGTACCTGAAGTCGGGCAAGTTCGCCTGTCTGCTGGATTTTGGCAAACAGAAAATCACGATCATCGATGCCGGGAACAAGACCTTCGCAACGGTAGCCATGAAGGACTATGGCGACCGGCTCGCCCGTGCCATGCCCGGGGTGCCGCAGGAATTCCGAGACGCACAGCAATCGGCCAAAACCACGCTCTCTTCCCGGAAAACGGGCCGGACCGATGTGATCCAGGGTGTGCCGGTGGAGGAAACCGAGATCGCGGTCTCTCTGGAACTCCCCGTCCCCACGGCCGACGGAAAGATCCGGACCGAACCCGTAGTAAAGGTGGCGATTCAGGTCTGGATGGCGAAGCCGGCTAAGGCTCCGCCCATTCCGGCGGTCCGCGAATTGACCGCCCACAGCATGTCGAACCCCAGATTCTCCCAATGGATCGATCCCGCCAACATCCTGGTGACGGTTTTCGGCGCGATGCCGGGACTGGGCGATGGCCTGAGCCAGATGTTCCAGGAAGTCGAGAAGAGCAAGTCCCCAGTGTTCAAGTGGCATCTGGAGGCCTCTATGCCGGGCATGGCTGCAGCGCTGCAGAACATGCAGAAGCAGCAGGGGCGTGCGCTTCCCGACGGTCTCGATCCGAACGCGCCGTTCAGCGTAGTGGACAGCGAGGTGGTCGAGCTTTCCACCGCGCCGGTCGACGATGCGGTCTTTCAGGTGCCGGCGGACTACCACGCCGCTCCCTTCGAAGATGTGGTGAAGTCGGTATCACCGAGTTTTCCAAAGTCGTAAGCCCCGTGGGGTATGCTTTAGCNNAGCTAAAGCATACCCCACGGGGCGCGTCTCCGCGTCCGAACCCGTCTCCTCATCGAAGTCGCCTGCACGGTGTTAGACTCAGGGTTCCATAGCAATGGCGGCTACTCCTGAATCGGCAACACGCTTCATGTCGGTGCTCATCGAACGGGCCCGCAGATTGAAAAAGACCATCGTATTTCCGGAAGGCACCGATCCCCGTGTGCTCGATGCGGCGGGGCGGCTGGCGAGGGAGGGCGTGGCTAAGCCGGTTCTCATCGGCGCCAAGCCTGACCGTGCGCCCGAAGGGGTCGCGTTCGTCGAGCCCTCCAAATCGCCGCTTCTGGCGAAGTATGCCGCGCTGTACTACGAGCGGCGGCGCGCCAAGGGGATCACTCAGGTGGAAGCAGCGGAGGTGGCGCGGCGTCCGCTGTATTTCGCGTCGTTGATGGTGGGGGCGGGGGATGCCCATGGCAGCGTGGGGGGCGCCGTGAACAGCACGGCCGAGACGGTGCGCGCGGCCCTGCATTGCGTGGGGCCCGACCCGCGGGCCCGCCTGGTATCCAGCGTCTTCATCATGGCGCTCCAGGACCTCTCCCAAGGCCACAACGGGCTGATGGCTTTTGCGGACTGCGCCGTGGTGGTGGATCCTACGCCCATGCAGCTTGCCGATATCGCCATCGCCACGGCCGAAAGCACGCGCGTTCTGATTGATACCGAGCCAGCGGTCGCGTTGCTCAGCTTTTCCACCAAGGGCAGCGGCAAGCATCCGGATGTCGACAAGGTGGTGGAGGCGTTGCGCATCGTTCAGGCGCGTGCCCCGGAGTTAAACGTGGATGGCGAATTGCAGGCCGATGCGGCGGTGTCCGCGGTGGTCGGCAAGTCCAAGGCGCCCGGATCGAAGGTAGCGGGACGGGCCAATACGCTGGTGTTTCCGAACCTGTCGTCGGCCAACATCGGATACAAGCTGGTGGAGAGGCTGGGCGGCGCGATGGCGATCGGACCCTTCATGCAAGGGCTGGCCAAGCCGGCCAACGACCTGTCGCGGGGGTGCTCGGCCGAGGACGTCTTCAACGTGGCGGTGGTGACGGCGTTGCAATCGGAGAGAGGATGAGCGAGAGCGATCGGCACGACACACGACTTTCCCCATCGGGTGCAGAAGCCCCGGACCGTGCGGCCAGTCCCCTGCGCGCCGCGCTTCCGTTCCGGCTGGTTTATTCCGAAAACTACGACCTGCACCTGGGCGATCACGTTTTTCCTTCCAAGAAATTCCGCTGGCTGCACGACCGGCTGATTCGCTCGCGCTTCGCTGCCCCGGAGGATTTTATCGAGCCTGCGCCAGCCACCGATGAGGATCTGCGGCTGGTGCACGACGCGGATTGGGTGGCCAAACTGCGGAGCGGCACGCTCAGTTACCAGGACATTCTGCGCCTGGAGATTCCCTATTCGCGTCAGATGGTAGAGGCGTTCTGGCTGGCGGCGGGAGGCTCGATGCTGGCGGCCCGGCTGGCCATGGAAGCGGGTGTGGGATTCAACATCGGGGGCGGATTCCACCACGCGTTTCCGGGGCATGGCGAGGGGTTCTGCGCGATCAACGATATCGCGGTGGCGGTGCGGAGGCTCCAGCGGGATGGGGTCATTCGCCGCGCCATGGTGGTGGATTGCGACGTGCACCACGGCAACGGTACGGCGGCCATTTTCGCGGGCGATCAATCGGTGTTCACGCTTTCGATTCACCAGTACAACAACTATCCGAGCGAGAAGCCGCCCTCCAGCCTGGACATTCACCTGGCGGATGGAATCGGCGACGCCGAATATTTGCACCGCCTGGGGAACGGTTACCGCGCGGCTCTGACCATGTTCAAGCCGGAACTGGTGCTCTATGTTGCGGGGGCGGACCCTTACCTGGAGGATCAGTTGGGCGGGTTGTCACTCACCTTCGACGGTCTGAAGGAGCGGGACAGGCTGGTGATCTGGACGGCGCTGACGCATCAGATTCCGGTGGCGATTGTGCTGGCAGGAGGCTATGCGCAGAGCGTGGAGGATACGATCACGATTCACGCGAATACGGCGGCGGTGGCCAAGGAGATCGTGGAGAAGGTGTGGACGTCTCCCCGCGGCAGCACAGACGC
>PMTT01000488.1 GCA_003167275.1 Bryobacterales bacterium
GGCGCCGCCTTCTGAGCCGGCACCGGCCGTGCCGACTGCGCCGCCTCCCATTGCCAGTAGTCGGCATACAGTTGGGCGCCGCCCTGACCGTCCAAGCCGAGCACGGCGGTCGAGACGCGGTCCAGCAGGTAGCGGTCGTGCGTCACCAGCACCAGCGCGCCGGCGAACTCGGTCAGACTCTCCTCCAGCACTTCGAGCGTGGGGATGTCAAGATCGTTGGTGGGCTCGTCGAGCAGCAGCAGATCGGCGGGCTGGAGCATCAGGCGCGCGATCAGCACCCGCGCCTGCTCGCCGCCCGAAAGGCTCGCAATGGGCCGGTCGAGGTTGCCGGAATCGAACAGGAAGCGCTTCGCCCATCCGGCCACGTGGATCGGCCGGTCGCGGAAGATCACGAAATCGCCGTGCGCGCCCAGTCCCTCGCGGAGCGTCTGAGTCGGATCGAGATGCTCGCGGGCCTGGTCGAAGTAGACCACCCGCAGATTGGCGGCGAACTCCACGCTCCCAGCATCCGGCTGCAACTCGCCAGCGAGGATTCGCAGCAGCGTGGTCTTTCCAGTACCGTTCAGGCCCAGCAGCCCCAGCCGGGTGCCGGGCGTCAGCGTGAAGCTGAGATCGCGGAACAGGGTTCGGCCGCCCAGCTCTTTGGAAATGGCTTCCGCGGAGAGCAGGCGCTTGGTGCGCCGGTCGGTGGCGGTGAAGTCGATCTGCGCCACGCCTTTCACGGCGCGCTGCTCCATCTCCGACAGTTCGCGGATCAGGCGGCCGGCCTCGTCGGTGCGGGCGCGCGATTTGCCGGTGCGAGCCTTGGCGCCGCGGCGCAGCCACTCCACTTCGCGGCGCACGATGTTGGCCAGCGACTCCTGACGGCTGGACTGCGCCAGTACGAACTCCTCCTTCTTCTCCAGGAAGTGGCTGTAGTTGCCCTCCACGCGGAAGATGCCCTCGGGATAGACGCGGTCGATCTCGGCGGTGTCGTTGACCACGTTCTCGAGGAAGTAACGGTCGTGGCTCACCACCACGCTGGCGAACGGGGAATTGGCGAGCAGTTTTTCGAGCCACAGAATGCCCTCCAGGTCGAGGTGGTTGGTGGGCTCGTCCAGGAACAAGAGGTCGGGTTGCATCGCCAGTTCGCGGGCGATCGCGAGCCGCCGCTTCCAACCGCCGGAGAGCGACTCGGTGCGGACCGAGCCGTCGGCGAACCCGGCGCGGCCGAGCGTGAGGTTGATGCGGCCGGAGCGCTCGAAATCGTCGAGGTGTTCGGCTGCCAGGCCCTCGGCGACGACTTCGGCGGCGGTCTGGCCGTCGGCGAAATCCACCTCCTGCGGGACGTAGCCGATGCGGATGTTGCGCCGCATGGAGACGGTGCCGGAATCGGGCTCCAGGCGGCCGGACAGGATCTTCAGCAGCGTGGATTTTCCGGAGCCGTTGGGACCGATCAGCCCCAGTCGTTCGCCGTCGGAAATGCCGAGCGAGATGTTTTCAAAGAGCATCCGCGAGCCGAAGCTCTTGGACAGGGAGGTGCAACTTTCAAGGATGGCCATCGATCGTAGGGTATGCTTTAGCTTGCCCTGTTATTCAACTATGCTTCGAGTATGGCATGAGCTGGCCGTGTGATTTAGATCCGCATGCCCTATGGTTACGGGCGACTACAGATCGCCCAGGCGCAGTCCAGTCTTTCCGGCGAGAACCTTCATGGCGGCAGGGCCAAGAGTGACGCGGTCGTGGTAGGCAAACAAGACATCGGACCAACCCTTCCGAGCGAGGATCCGNNCTTTGACGGAGGGCCAGTTTGGCTTACGCGGCAACGAAGGACACGCTCATGGGGCCGGGCAGCGCTTCTCCGTGCTCCAGGCGGTCGGCGATCAGGCGCAGGGCCAGCGCTTGGACTGCCGCGGTAGCCTGCTTTTTGGTGCGGCCATACGCGGTCACACCAGGTAGGGCTGCAATGTCCGCTAGCCAACGCCCATCATCTTCGCGGTAGTACTCGATGGCGAGCGAAAACACTTCGGCTGCCAGGGCATTCGGCATGGCTTCATCATGCCACGAAATCGTCCTTTTGTCACAGGATCTCTGGCTCGGGTTTTACGCCCCCACGCGGGCGGGCAACTCCTTCAGGATTTCCGAGACGAAGGCTTTCGCGTCGCCGAACAACATCAGGGTCCGGTCCATGTAGTACAGGTCATTGTCGATGCCGGCGAAGCCGGGGCTCATGGAACGCTTGATCACCATTACGGTGTGGGCCTTGTCGACATCCAGAATCGGCATGCCGTAGATCGGGCTCGATTTATCAGTGCGCGCGGCGGGGTTGGTGACATCGTTCGCCCCGATCACCAAAGCCACGTCGCACTGGGCGAATTCAGAGTTAATGTCGTCCATCTCGAACAGCCGGTCATAGGGGATGTCGGCCTCGGCCAGAAGCACGTTCATGTGACCGGGCATGCGGCCGGCCACCGGGTGAATGGCGAACTTCACGTCCACGCCGCGGCGCGTCAGGGTGTCGAAGAGCTCACGGATTTTGTGTTGCGCCTGGGCCACCGCCAGACCGTATCCCGGCACAATGATCACGCTGCCGGCGGCCTCCAGAATCGAGGCGGCCTCTTCGGCGCTGGCGCTGCGCACGGGGCGCTGCTCGGTCTTGCCGTGGGCAACCTGGAGTTGCCCGAATGCCCCGAACAGCACGTTCGTGAAGGATCGGTTCATGGCCTTGCACATGATGATCGAAAGAATCAGGCCCGACGATCCATCGAGCGCGCCGGCAATCACCAGCAACGGATTGTCCAAGGCAAATCCCATGGCGCAAGCCGAAAGGCCGGCGTAGGAGTTCAGCAGCGCAATCACGGTCGGCATGTCGGCGCCGCCGATGGGGATGATCAGCAGCACGCCGAACAGCAGCGCCAACCCGGCGAATATGGGAAACAGGAAGGTATCGGTGGGGACCAGATACAGCCGCACGCCCAACCCCAGGGCAATTGCGAACAGCACTCCGTTGATCAGGTTCTGGTTGCGGTAGGTGATCGGCCGGGTGGGCAGCACCTCCTGCAATTTCCCCATAGCCATGAGGCTGCCCGTGAACGTGAGAAAGCCGAGCAGCGTTTCGATAATCAGAGCCACCATCACGAACCCATGCAGCTCCGTCTCCGCGTTGGGCTGCCGCTGGTAGAACTCCGCCGTTCCCACCAACGCCGCGGCCAGAGCTCCGCAGGCGTGCGACATGGCGGTCCGCTGCGGTACCGCGGTCATCGGCATGATGTAGGCGATGGGGATGCCCACCGCGGTTCCGATGAAAAACGCGGCCAGGATCCACTCCCAGTTGTGGTGATGGTTCACCAGCGTTCCGGCAATCGCCAGAAGCATGCCGGCCTCGCCCGCGAAGACGCCGCGCCGCGCGGTGGCCGGCGTGTTCATCCACTTCAGAGACAGAATGAACAGCGCGCCGGAGAGGATATAAATGTAGTTGACGAGCGAGCCCATTATCTCTTTTCCCCGCCCGCGCCGGAGGGCCCTCGCTTGAACATCTTGAGCATGCGGTCGGTGATGAGGAATCCGCTGACGATGTTGGTGACGGCGGCGGTGATGGCGATGAACCCGAGGACTTTGCTCAGGTTGGTGGCCTCATCCGCACTGATGATCAGGATCGCGCCCACCACCGAGATGGCCGAAATCGCATTGGTGAGCGACATCAGCGGGGTATGCAGCAGGGGCGATACTTTGCGAATTACCTCCAGGCCGACGAAGGTCGCCAGCATGAAAACGTATAGTCCGATTTCAAGACTTGTGGGCATCGATGCTCCCTGTCAAACGGCCTGCAACGTGGGCAGCCCCATCAGTTCCCGCACCCGGGGATGCACCACCTCGCCCGCGTGCGTGACCAGCGTTTCGCGGACAATCTCATCGTCGCGTTTCAGTGAAATCCGGCCGTCCTGGATCAGATACTTTAAGAAGGTGGCGATGTTTTTGGCGTACATCTGGCTGGCGTGGTACGGAATGGTCGAAGCCAGGTTCACCGGCCCCAGAATGCGGACGCCACGCTCTTCCACCACCTGGCCGGGCTCGGTCAACTCGCAGTTTCCACCGCGCTCCGCCGCGATATCGACGATCAGCGAACCGGGCGCCATGTGGCTGACCATCTCGCGCGTGATCAGGATGGGCGCCTTCTTTCCGGGAACGGCGGCAGTCGTGATGACCACATGCTGCTCCGCCAGGACTCCGGCCATCAGTTCGCGCTGGCGGCGGTAGAAATCCTCCCCCATGGCCTTGGCGTAGCCGCCCTTGTCCTCAGCCGCGGCGTTTTCGATTTCGAGCACCACGAAGCGCGCTCCCAGGCTTTCCACCTGTTCCTTCACCGCCGAGCGAATATCGTACCCGCTGACCACGGCGCCGAGCCTGCGGGCCGTGGCGATGGCCTGAAGCCCGGCGACTCCCGCACCGATCACCAAAACCCGGGCGGGCGCCACCGTGCCGGCGGCCGTCATGAGCATGGGAAACATGCGCGGCAGAGAATCGGCGGCGAGGAGCACCGCCTTATAACCGGAGATGGTGGCCATAGAGGAGAGCGCGTCCATGCTCTGCGCGCGCGTAATCCGGGGCATCAGTTCCATGGCCAGGAACGTCACGCCACGCTCCGCCAGCGAGCGCGCCGCATCGATTGCCGTCAGCGGCTCACCGAACCCGATCACGGTCTGGCCTCGCCGGAACATGGCGAGGTCGGAGCGGCCCGTTTCGGGGTTCGCGCCAGGACTGCGGACCTGCAGAACGGCTTCGGCTGTCGCCAGCACGTCCTGCCGGCTGGCGAGGCGAACGCCCTTTTGGGCGTATTCGGCATCGGGATAGCCGGCTTCCCGGCCGGCGCCCGCTTCCATCATGAACTCCGCGCCCGTTTTGGCGAGAACGGAAATCGCGCCCGGGACCATTGCTACCCGCCGCTCGCCCGGCGCGGCTTCCGAGACAATGCCTACTTGGATTCCCACGTTTTCAGCTACCTGTTAGGGGCCTACATTCGCGCAGCAAACACCTTGAGTTCGAGAGCACGCACAGCGTCAGCAGGCCGATTAAACAATCGGCCGCAGGTTGACAA
>PMTT01000739.1 GCA_003167275.1 Bryobacterales bacterium
GTCGACGGCGAGGGCAACGTCTACCTGGCGGCCGGCCAGATCTATGTTTACGATCCGTCCGGCAAACTGATCGACACAATCGAGGTTCCGGAGCGGCCTCTCCAGATCGTGTTCGGCGGTAAGGACCGCCAGACGCTGTTCATCGCGGCCAGGACTTCGTTATATGGAGTGCGGACGCGCGTTCGCGGACGGTAGTCTGCCCGGGGCGCTTAACCATTTTGGGGATTTCCCGCTTGAACCGCGAAATCCCCAAAACGGTTACGCACCCGTCTGCCCGGTGACGCCAGTCCTTACAAAGAGATTACAAACTTTCGGGCCCTGTTTGCTGAATCCCCTGTTAAGCTTGTCAAAGGATAGCCTCTTCCGCTTCCCCTGACATGCTCAATCCTCATCCCAAACGCACCGCTGCTCGTGTCTTGTTATCGTCGGTGTTCGGTCCATACGCGCAAGACGATGAGTTCGGCAGCCGCGCCATCAACCCGATGGAGCTCTACCATAACCAGGTAACCAAAGCGCAGGGCGCCTTCTCCTTGCGCCGGTTCCACCACTCTTGGGGCATCCTCATGATCCAGGAGAACATTTCCGCGCCCTGCGCGGTGCTCGATTTTCCCACCCGGAAGACGTTCGCCCGCGAATTGACGGCGCATCGCTACGACATCGTGGGCATCTCGTCCATCATCGTGAACGTCGGCAAGGTGCGGGAGATGTGCCGGATGGTACGGAAACTCTCGCCCCATTCGACGATCGTGGTGGGCGGCCATGTCTCGGCAATCCCTGGGATCGAGCGGCTGTTGGAGGCCGACCACATTGTCAAAGGTGACGGGATCGCCTGGATGCGTGAATACCTGGGCGAGGACGTCGGTGCACCGATTCGCCATCCGGCGCTCGATTCCGGCTTCGACCTGCGGGTAATGGGTGTAAGGATACCCGACAGGGCCGACTCGTCTGCCACCATCATCGCGTCGATGGGCTGCCCGCTGGGGTGCAATTTCTGCACGACGTCGGCGTTTTTTGGCGGCAAGGGAAAGATGCTCAACCTCTTTTCCACGGGCCAAGAGCTATTCCGTGTAATGGAGGCGGCCGAAAAGTCTCGGAACGTGCAGGCGTTCTTCATCATGGACGAGAACTTCCTGTTGCAGAAGCGCCGTGCCATGGAACTGCTGGACCTCATGCGGGCCGCTCGCAAGAGCTGGACGCTCCACATCTTCTCGTCCGCCAATGCCATCGCGAAGTACACGCACGAAGAACTGGTGGAACTGGGGATATCTTCCATCTGGGTCGGACTGGAATCTCCGCACTCCAATTATGCGAAGCTGGAGGGCGCCGATACGATGCGGATGTCGGCGGAACTGCGGGAGCACGGCATCGTATTGCTCGGATCCACGATTCTCGGGCTGGAGCACCACACGCCCGAGAACATCGAGGCGGAGATCGAGCATGCCGTGGAGCACGAGACGGATCTGCACCAGTTTATGCTGTACACCCCGGTGCCGGGGACGCCGCTGTACAAGGAAATGCAAGAGCAGGGGCGCTTGCTCGACGTTGACCTCGCCGACATCCACGGTCAGGATGCCTTCAATTTCCGCCACTCCGCGATCTCGCGCGAGCAATCCCGCAAGTTTCTTGGTTGGGCGTTCCGTCGCGACTTCGAACGGAATGGTCCCAGCCTGTTCCGCATCTGCCGCACCACCTTCACGGGTTGGAAGCTGTACAAGAATCACCCGGACCTGCGGGTACGCGAGCGCTTCCATCGCGAGGCGCGGCTCTTGCGGCACGCCTATGCCGCGAGCCTTTGGGCCATGGAACACCGGCTTCGCAGCACGAACCGGGAAATGGCACAGCGGATGCGCGTCCTGCGCAAGGAATTGGAACACGAGTTCCCCGTGGTCGCAGCCCTCGCAAGCCGCATCCTCGGTCCGATTCTCTGGTGGACCAGCCTCTGGGAGGAAAGAAGACTGGCGCGGGGCCACACTTACAATCCCGCCACCATCATCGGGCGGCGCAACTGGGTGGAGACATAGGGCAGCCGCGAGCTTCCCAGGCGGTGTTTTCTTTCGGCGCATCTCACTGGTTACTGTTCGGCTGCTTTGGCGACTCATCGTCAACAGTGTAATTGATGCCGGTGTATTGCATCTCGTCCCAGGTCTGTTCGCCCCAATGAACCTCTTTTGTCGGATCGGGATTCGACTTGTTATTGACAGAATTGTCATAGTGCGCAACAGCCTCTAGCTTCGACCCTTTGGGAACAGTAAGGGGAGTTGCGAATATGTAGTAAGTCTGCCAATTGAAATCGTAATGCGGTACAGGCAGCACGGTTTCGGCGCGGCCATCCGGATAAACAATCTTGTATTCCCAACTCTTTCCGCGCAAATGGGTATGGGGAAACAAAGCCGTGAGGTGCACGTCCTTCTCGAACTGGATGGCAGACGGCACCGTTGTATCCGCTGCCCCAGCGGGTAAAACGAGTCGCGGGTTGAAGAAGGCGCTGGTGTGCATCTCCTTTTCCGGCTGTTTTGCGAAGATCATGCCCACGCTCGATCGGTCGCTGGTCTCCTTGCCATTGCTTGTGTAGTGGATCTGGAAGCGGATGCTCGCGCCGGCTGGTATCCGCATCGCCGTACCGGGTGGAAACACCATGGCGTTTGTTCCAGGAGCGGTCGTCGCAATCAGCGATTCGGGCTTCCTGGTTGACTGTCCACTTGGTGCGGTTTGCGGCCGGGGCGGCTGTTGCGGCACGATCTGAGTGTAGGCTTGGTTTTGCCGAGTCCCGACCATGAAGACGAGTATGTGGTGTACGACGCTTCGTGCGCCAGGCCGGACTTCGATTGCCTGAATCCATTTGTCCTCCGCAAAGTTCGTCGGCACCGTGAAATTTTGATAGGCGATGACGCCGCTCGTAGGCACTACGTACGGCTCCGGCATCGTGATTACCAGGTCGGGCTTCCCGATCTCCCAGTTTTCCGTAAACGCAGGCACCGGCGGCAGGTCTTTGACATCACCCTTTGGAGCGCCTGCGGCTGCCCACCGCATAATCGACTCTTTTTCCGCGTCACTAAGCCGGCGGTCATTCGAGAACTGGCCCCTGGGAGCGGTGGAGTGCCACGGTGGCATCGCTCCCGTCGCCACCTTCTCACGGATCGCGGCTGCCCAGGGCCGCACCTCTTCGTAGGAGAGCAGCGACATGGGAGCGATCTGGCCAGCGCGATGGCAGCTTGCGCAATGTTGATAGAGGATCGGCGCAATGTCTTTCGAGAAAACCGGCGCAGCCGCTGTCGACGGAGCCGCCCAAGAAGAACTCCAACCGACGAAGAAAATCACAGGCAATGCATACCCAGTCCAATAGCTTGATCTCAACATCTTCATGTCCCTCGTCCCCCACCATTCTGGCCGCCTTCGGCGAGGCCGTGCAGTCAGGAAATGTGGCCCTACTGTAAGGAATTGTACAACACGTCCCACCTCCAAAACCTTACACGGCCTCTGCCGGGAGCCACGGAGAGCCTTGCCCCGATCCCCCTTTTTCCTGCTCTCTTATGCGAACGCGTCTGGCTGACTCTTACCCGTGGTAATCAGTTGGCGTAAACTGCCGTTGATGAGAATCCCCCACGCGTTCGAGCACTGACCGTAGCATTCAAATTCGGGTACCAGACCCATGTGTGTAAACCGGACTTCCGTTTTGCCCTCGCCCCCAGAGATCTCAAAAATAATATCCGAGCCGTTCCACTCGCTTTTGTCTTTCAGAAAGCTGAGCTCGCTGTCTACCACGTGCCAAACCACTCTCTTGCCGGGAATGAGTTCCGTGATCCGTTGCCTGGATCGGTGCACATCCCGGTAACGGTAGGTGAATTCGGCGCCGGGTTTGTCGGTGTCGCCCTCGATTTGGCCTGACCACCATCCACGAACGTTGTTGATGGCTGCGAAGGCTTTCTGTGGAGTTTGGTCAACCGAAAAGGTGGTGGTGAAGTTCTGGTGTTTCATGATTCGCTCCTCTTGTCCTTTGGGCCGCGCGTTACTCATCTTACCCAAGAACCGCCGTGCTCTCCGGCACGAAGCCCGCGTACTGGCGTTCGAACGCCTTGGCTACACCACTCCGCCAGCCCTCCGCAATGGATTGGGAAGCGGGATCGGGGAAAATATCCTCTTCGTTTCTCTCCAACCCATCGAAGATCCCCTGCGCCACTGACTCGGGTGAGGCCTTCGGTATCTCGAAGCCTCGAGTCATATCGGTGTCGACAGGGCCCAGGAATACGCCGTGGACCGTTACGCCCTCACCCGCCAGTATCGCCCGCAGTGACTGCGTCATGTTGGACGCGGCCGCCTTCGAAATCGAATAGCCGGGGACCACGGGCAAGGGGGCGAGAGCCACAAGGGACAGGTTGTTGACGATCGCGCCTTTCGCGCGCTTGAGCAGCGGTAGGAAAGCGCGCGTCACCTGCAACGTGCCAAAGAGATTGACGGCCAGTTGCTGCTCGATCGAATCCAGATTGATCAGATCGCCGTACAGCGCGATGCCGGCATTGTTGATGAGGACATCGAGGGTGTTGACCTCACGGGCCGCCCGCTCCACCTGCGAAACGCTGGTCACGTCCAACGCCATGGGCGTCACGCGTGGGTCGGCGTGTTCGAGTGCACCACGCGTTCCCGCATATACCCTCTTCGCTCCCCGGTTCAGTGCCTCATTGACGAGTGCCCGGCCGATTCCTCGGTTGGCCCCGGTAATCATGACAGTCTTATTCGTAATGTTCATACACTTCTCCTTTTCGAAATTTGAATCCCTATCTGCTCTTTTGGTTTGGCGCTGCGGCAACGAAGATCCGCGTCGCCGTTGAGGCGCTGTGGGGCATGCTTTAGCTTGCCCATCTATTCCGGAGCCTGGCCCAGGAGTGGCGCCGCCACAGCCGGCCTCCGGAATGCGTCACGCGAGTCCGGCTGCTCGTGCGATCAGAAACAACCCTGCTCCGGCGGCGACAGCCCCGATGGCTCGCGCCACGCGCTCACCGGCCGGCGCGACGCGTTCGGCGGTGATGGCTGCCGTGATGACCGCCATCGCGCGCAAGTCCATGATCCCGATGACCAGGAGGATCGCCGTCAGGCCGGCACAGCCGCAACTGCAGTGAAGGCCCAGGCGCAGGCCGAGTCGCCAGGCCGTGGCGGCATCCGCCGGCAGCCTACGGCCGCGCCCCGGCGCTTCCCGGCAACACGCAAGGTGATGTGCCTTCCACGAAGCGAATTGGAACGCACCGGCCGTCAGCACCACCATCCCCGCCGCCATCGGAACAGCGTCCGCCAGCGCCCGGTGCCGCATCTCGACCGCCGCCAGTGCCACGCCCGCAGGGTAGACGGCCATTCCGAATACGGTCCACACCAGGAAGTACGCAACGCCTACCAGCGCGGTCAGCCGGCCCTGGCGTGTTTCGCCGGCCCTGCCTACGGCCTCGCGGTAACGCCATAACGTGGGCACCAGGGAAGGCAGCATCATCGCGACCATCATCACCGTCCACATAACGGCGAAGGTCGCCGCGGCGGCGGGCCACGTCTGCCCAGGCATCCGCATCCACGCCATCGACATTCTCCAGCCGCCCGGCATCGGCATCTCTCCCATCGCCGACATCGGCCCGCACCAGACAATCGTCAACGCCGCGCTGGTGGCGAAGAGCAACGCGGAGACACCGGCGAAGGCACGATGGGAAGCCCCGCCCGTCTCCATGCTGCGGCAGACACGAGGCTCAAAATTGTTGGCGAAAGCAGTTATGTGAGTCATGAGGCTGTCTCCGTTTTCTCGCTGTGGTGGACGGACCGGTTCAGCGCCCGCCGGCTCTCAGGTCGTCCGAATACTCATCGTTCTCTCCCTTGCGAACCTCGGTCAGGCTTTCTCCTCTGCCTCGCGCTTTCGGGCGGCTTCTTGAGGGTCGGTTGTTATGTCGATCCACTTCGGGTCAGGCGAGGCCTCGGCGTCGTAGTTGTCGTGCCAGTTCCACCACTTGTACGGCGGGGTCTGGGGATAACCCTCTGGCGAGTCCTCCCAAGCCTCCTGACGGCCTAGCGGCGTGATGTCGAGGTAGCTCCAGGTGGTCCCCATCGCCTCGTCGCCGCGGTTGTTGATGAAGTACGTGCGGAACACCCGCTCGCCGTCGCGGAAGAACACGTTGTGGCCGTGCCATTCGTCCACGCCGAAGTCCTTGTCGAAGCTGTCGATCATGGTGTACCACGGCATCTCCCAGCCCATCCGCGCCTTCAGGCGCGCGATGTCCGCCTGCGGCGCGCGTGAGGCGTAGGCGAGGGTGGTGTCGCGGGCATTCAGATGGGCCAGGTGGGCCACCTGATCGGCGCCCAGGGAGCAGCCGCGGCAAGCGTGCTCGGGCCAGCCGAACACCCCGGGCTCGAAGAAGGCGCGATAGACGATCAACTGCCTGCGGCCCTCGAACAAATCGAGCAGGCTTACCCTACCCTGGGGTCCGTCGAACTCGTACTTGTTGTCCACAGCCACCCAAGGCATCCGCCGGCGTTCGGCGGCCAGCGCGTCACGGGAGCGGGTCAAGTCCTTCTCCTTTACGAGGAGCTGCTGGCGCGCCGCATCCCACTCCTGCTGCGATACGATCGGGGGGGTGTTCATCGCTTTCCCCTCCTTGTTATGTGTTCCAGTCATGTGCTTTGCCATACTTTTTTCTCCTTCGTTTGCTACAATTCGGTGGCTGTCGGCCACAAATTAAACTTAACGCCGAATGTTGAAATGATGGGAGTGACAAGTGTGGCGGGATTCCGATGGATTCGCTGATCACGGCCGCGGCACGCGCACTCGCGGCGGGTGATCTCCTCGGCGCGTTGAAGCGGGTCGCCCTGCGCGATGACGCGCCTGCGCTCGCTCTTCGAGGCATCGCTATGGCGCAGCTCGGCGATCTGGTTCGAGCGAAGGCGCTGCTGCGGAGTGCTGCCCGCGCCTTCGGTCCGAACGAGGCGGTGGCCCGCGCGAGGTGCATCGTCGCGGAGGCCGAGATCGCCCTCGCTTCGCGCGATTTGGGCTGGCCGGCGAAGACCCTCGACGCGGCGCGCGCGACGCTCGAAGCGCACGGAGACCGCGTCAACGCTGCGCATGCCCGCTACCTCGAAGCCCGGCGCCTCCTCCTGATGGGGCGGCTCAACGAGGCCGAGCGGACGCTGGCCGATCTCGACCCCACGCCTTTTCCGCCCGCGTCCAGGGCCGCTCACCAACTGGTGGTTGCTGGCATCGCGATGCGGCGTCTCCAAACCGAGACCGCCCGCGCCGCGCTCGCTCGGGCTGGGCAGGCCGCGCGACAGGCATCGATCCCTGCGCTCATCGCGGAGGTCGAAAGCGCATCGCTCATCTTGAATACCCCCGCTGCGCGCCTGATTTCGGGTGGCGGGGAGCGTCTCCTCCTGCTCCGGGAAGTCGAGGCTTTGCTGGCCTCGGAAGCATTCGTGGTGGATGCCTGCCGGAACGTGGTGCGTCAGGGCGGCACGGCGGTCTCGCTCGCGACGCGTCCGGTGTTGTTCGCGCTGGCACGAACGCTAGGCGAAGCGTGGCCCGGAGACGTGCCGCGGGACCTGCTCCTTGCCCGGGCATTCGGAGCGAAACTCGCCGATGAATCCCATCGCGCACGCTTGCGGGTCGAGATCGGCCGGCTTCGCAGGTCGCTGAGGACCCTGGCCGACATTCACGCGACGACGCGGGGGTTTCGGCTGGCGCCGCGCCGGGCGCGCGATGTGGTCGTATTGGCGCGGCCCGTCGAAGATGAGCATTGGGCGGTGCTCGCCTTCCTTGCCGATGGTGAATCCTGGTCGAGTTCCGCGCTGGCGCTGGCGCTGGGCACCAGCCAGCGCACCATACAGCGGGCGCTCGACTCGCTTCGGGCAGCGGGCAAGGTGCAGTCGTTCGGTCGCGCGCGGGCTCGCCGTTGGCTGACTCCGCCGGTACCGGGATTCACTACGACTTTGTTACTCCCCGCTCCTCTGCCAATCGATTAATGTGGAAGCATGCAGCACTCCAACGCCGAGATCGTCGGTGAGTATGGACCCTTTCCGGGTATCGACAGAGTCCATGGCGTCACGTATGACGGCCAGCAAGTCTGGTTTGCAGCGGGAGACAGGCTGAACGCCCTCGATCCCGCGAGCGGAGAGATCGGGCGCTCCATCGATGTCGCCGCGGATGCCGGAACCGCCTTCGACGGCCAGCACCTGTTTCAGCTCGCCGAAGATCGCATCCAGAAGATCGATCCGAAGACCGGCCGTGTGCTCGCCACCATCCCGGCGCCCGGCGGCGGCGGCGACTCGGGGCTCGCTTGGGCCGAAGGGACGCTCTGGGTCGGGAATTATCGGGGCCGGAAGATCCATCAAGTCGATCCCGAAACAGGGGCGATCCTTCGCATCATCGAATCCAACCGCTTCGTCACCGGAGTCACATGGGTCGACGGAGAGCTCTGGCACGCCACCTGGGAAGGTGAGGAGAGCGATGTGAGGCGAGTCGATCCCGGAACGGGAGAGGTCCTGGAGAGACTCGATATGCCGCCCGGCATGGGTGTGTCGGGGCTCGAGTCCGATGGCGGCGATCGCTTCTTCTGCGGAGGAGGAAAGAGCGGGAAGGTCAGGGCCGTCCGGCGCCCCAAGCGAAGCTCCGCGAAGGGCAGGAGCAAGTAATCGAAGCGGCCCTCGCGGGAGAACTTCCCCACCCTTGTGGGACATGCTTTAGCTTGCCACGAAATGACACACCAGAGGTAAGACACCGCAAGCTAAAGCATGCGCCACCGGTCCTGTCCGCAGCCACCCGACCGGAAAGTGCGTTCTTGCCGGTTGATCAGCGAAGCAACCCTTCGTTCACTCGATCGGTTTCGCGCATGTGAAGTTCGCCGCGTCGTCGATGCTGCCCGTACCCTTGTACCGCGCGGTTTGCGGATACGCGCAGAGCGCACCACCTTGCCCCCGCTCACGCGGCTGGCCTCGATGCGAACCGGCGCCGTGCCCGCTTCCACCCACTTCACCACCGGAGTCGTCATTTCGAACTGGCTGGTCCCCACGCCTCCGCCGCAGTGGAACATTCCCGGAACCATGAAGAGGCGGAAAAACTCGTCGGTAGACGGCCCCATTTTATCCACCACCTGCTCGTAATACTCCACCCCCATCTTCGCATTGAGTTGCGGATCGGCCCACCCGAAGTACATCAGGAGTTTGCCGCCGTGCTTCCGGAAGGCCGACAGATCGGGGTCCGTGGCGTCCAGAATCTGCCGCAATTCTTCCAGGCGCGGCGGATCCTTGTCGATATCGAACTGGCTGAACGCGCGGGCTTCGTCCATCTCGCCACTCGCGCTTTTCACCCATGGCACCATGTAGCGTTGGAAATTGAACCCATACGAAGTCCACGCACCGCTACCGTTGGCCGCATGGACCGCCTGACCGATCCAGCCGCTCTGGCCGTTAGGTCCGGCGACCTCTGCGCCCACCGGCCAGCCCGGGAAAAACCGCTTCCCATTGCTCATCACATCGCCGTAAATCCGTTCCAGCGCGGCAATCTGATTCGCCGTGAAGCAATCCGCTTGATCGTTCCCCTCGACGCAGCGCGGCAAGTCGCGCGCGGGTTTGAAATCGCAGCGTCGCGGATCGTCGATCAGCCCATCCTTCAATCCGTCCTTGGCGTCGCATTGCTCGTAGACTTTCGCCGCCAACAGCCCCAGTTTCGACGCGGGAAACGGGTTCGCGTTCAATCCCTGCATCCAGTAGGCGCGCGCCAAGTGCGTCCCGGTTTGATACAGGGCGGGCGCACCCACCACGATGCCGTCGAAATCGTCGGGGAACCTTTGCGCCAGCGTCAGCCCTTGTCGTCCGCCCTGCGAGCAGCCTTCGTAATACGATTTCGTCGGCCCCGCCCCGTAGTAGGTCCGCGCCAGCATCTTCGCCGTCTCCGCCGTCACGTGCAATGACCGGAATCCGAAATCGAGCAGCTTTTGACGGTTGAGCGCGAAGCTTGCGCCGGCTTCCAGCGCCGCCGAATGCCCGGTATCCGTGGCCGCCGTCACAAAGCCGGCTTTCAGCCCTTTTGCCCGGCTCGCCGCGCGCCCCGCCGTGTCGAAGGCTTCTCCCGCCCATCCGCCATTGCCGAACATGTACAGCCGTCCATTCCACGCCGAGGGCAGGTTCACTTCGATATTGAGTTCGGGCTGCGCCATCAAACTGACACGGCAGTGCTCCGGCGCGCTGGCCGACGGCGGAATCACCGTTGCGCCAATCACCGAAAGCTCCAGGGTGGTGAGGCTGCGCAGTGCCTTGCATTCGCCCGCCGGCTTGCGGCTCGATGCGTCCGCCGTCAGCCCGCCGAACGGTGCGTTGCCCGTGGGCTGGCTGTACAGTGCCGCCGCGCAAATGATCGTCACCAGAAGTTGCCGCATCTTCGCCTCCGTGCTTCGGCTTGATTGTATCGTGCCGGCGGGCGGCTTTGAGATCTGGGATGATCCCGGACTGGGGCCCCTCTCGCTACGGCTGCACAGCAGTCAGGATTCGGAGGGGATCGCCGGATGCAGCACGGGGATATAATTACGTCTTCCAGGCTGCGCTCACAGGAGACCATCCGATGATGAATCTAAAGGTATTTGGAACTGGTGCGGCGTTAGCCGCCGTAGTATTGACCGGCTCTGTGGGTTTCGCACAGCGTGCAGTTGATACCGCGAAACCCGCAATTTGCCCCGCGGAAGGATTTACCGGGGGCTTCAGCCGCGGCTGTCCGCAAAAACAATTTGCCAATCCCGCCGACATCTCGGCCATGATGGCCGCGCTGCCGGACAAGCCCTACGCCACGCCTCAGACCCTGCGCCATGTGCTGGTCCTCTGCCGAGCCGTCGGTTGGGTGCACACCTCCATCCCGCTGGCAGCGAAAATGGTGGAATACCTCGGAGACAAGACCGGTGCCTGGATGACTACCATCACCTATGACGCGGCCGCCATCACGCCTGAAAACCTGAAGCAATACGACGCCATCTTCCTTTCCAGCACCACCGGCGAATTTCTGGACGACCCGAACGACAAGGCTGCCTCGGACCTTCGCCGGCGGGCGCTCCTTGACTTTGTCAAAGGCGGCAAGGGTTTGGCCGGCATCCACGCCGCTACCGACAGCTACCATACCAATGGGCCGGCGGTGACCGGCACATGGCCCGAGTTCAACGAAATGATCGGCGGGTTCTTCAAATTTCATTGGAGTTACCCGACCTTGATCCCTGTGAAGGTCGACGATCCGCAAAGTCCCCTGACTGCCATGCTTCCGCCCCGCGGCTTCGAAATGGTGGACGAGACCTACACGTTTGCGCAAGACTCGTTCAGCCGAAAGCGGGTACACGTTCTTACCAGCATCAACTACGCCAAAATGAGCGCGGA
>PMTT01000680.1:0-23280 GCA_003167275.1 Bryobacterales bacterium
TCGGGAGCCGCAATCATGGGGTCGGGACGCGGCGTACTGGCCGGCATCGAGGGTTGCGGAGCCTCGGCCGCGCGCGGTGCGAAAGGCGCCGCGGGTGCGGCCGGAGGCGCCTGGTCTGTTTCCAAGGCGGGCGCGGTTTGTGGCGCCGCAGCCCGAGGCGCTTCTTGTGCAAAGGCCAGCCACCGCGGAGCCTGGGCGCCGGCGATCGCGATCGCCAGCAGAATGGCGGTGCACAGCGCGACTCGCGCCATCGACGCTTTGGGCGTGTATTCCCGGCTGCGATGGAGCAGCATCTGGATTCTCTCGCCCAGGTGCGAAGCTCGTTCCGCCATGCCCGACGCCAACACCATCCGCCGGCGGACGAAGCACACCTCGAACAGTCGCGCCAGGCTGGCGGCGTAGGGCCGCGCTGCCCCGGTCATCGAGACCACCCAATCGTCGCAGGCGATTTCCCGATCGCGTTCGATATGCCGCAGGACCCAAGCCGCGACAGGGTGCAAGGCCAGCACGGCGCTCGCCAGGCGGGCGCACAAGTTCCACCAATCGTCCTGGCGTGCGATGTGCGCAAGTTCGTGCAGGAGTACGTGGTCGAGTTCCGGCTCCTTGAACTGTTCGAGCAGCGGTGCGGGCAGGACGACGGCTGGGTGCCGGAAGCCGACGGCCATCGGCGTCACAATCTCGCTAGACACCAGGAGACGGGCGGGCCGATGAACGCCGCACGACATCATCCAGGCGTCGAAGCTGCGGCGCAGTTCCGGGGATGCTCGATGAGCACGCCGCTTCACCTGGCGCAACCAGGCGTAGCTCCAGGCGATCCGTCCCAACTGTAAGAGCAGGACGATGGACCAGACGGCCGCGATCCAGGTAGGCCACACGCCGGCCCGCAGTTCCAGGGGAGCCGTAGCACTGGCGGTCTTGCCGCCTGTCGAAGTTCCCGGAAGCGGGCCGCCCGTGGGAACGCCGAAGATCGCGCCGCGCTCGGGAACGCCGCCGGCGGTCGCCCCAGTATTTCGGTCCGCCTCCATCGTCACAGGCACTGCACCCAGGTCCGCCACCGGAATCGCCGAGGTCTCCTGCCGCGTCACGGGTTGGGACAGCGCATGCCACTTCGCTAGGATCACCGGGGCCACGGGCAACAGCAGGATCGCCGCCAGGACGGCCCACCACAGTGCGTGCCGGGTTGCCGCGTTCATGCGAGGCGTGAACCGCATCGCGACCCAGGCAGCCGCCGCCACGGCGACCGCCTGCCACAGGCTGTTGAGCACGGCAGCGATGGCCGCGCCGGATGCCTGATTCAGATTCTCGAGGACTCCGCTCATTGCCCTTCCTCCGCGATTAAGTTACGGATCCGTTGTAGTTCCCTGGCGCTCAGTTCCTCGTCCTCCAGCAGATTGAGGACCAGCAGTTCGGGAGAGTTTCGGAAGAACCGGCTGACCAGATAGCGCACCGCGTTACGGCCGGCTTCGTCGCGGCCCACCACGGCACTGTACACAAAAGCCCGCGCCTCTTCCGGCTTGGTGTGCCGCAGGTAGCCTTTCTCCTCCAGGATTCGGAGCGTGGTCAGGACGGAGTTGTAGGCTAGGCCCAAGTCCTTGGGCAGGGCCTCCGCCACCTCGGCAACGGTCGCGGCGCCTTTCTCCCAGATGACATCCATGAGCCGAAGCTCGGCTTCGGTCAAGGTTGCGGATTTCTTTCGAGGCACCGGGATAGCTCCTTCAACTAAAGAATTAAGAGCATTGTGAATCGAATTGCGGAGATTGTCAACTAAAAATTTAAGAGATCTGTACGGTATGCTTTAGCTTGCCCCGGGGATGCTTCGTGCGCACTGTCAAGGCCGGGGACATTTCTACTTTGCCAGTGACATCCAACAGGGGCCGGGCAAGCTCAAACATGCTCAGGGAAAGCTAAAGCATGCCCCACAAGGCTCGGCAAGCTAAAGCATACCGTACGAGAGTTGGCAAGCTAAAGCATACCTTACGCGGAATACTTCTGCTTCCATGCCGCCAGGTGGTCGGCCAGGGGACTCCGGGTCGTCATGAACTGCGGATTGTCGTACTGATTGGTCCGTTCGCCCGGATCGGCAACCAGGTCGTAAAGCTCGCCGGGGCCTTGGCCCTGGTCCCGCATCACCAGCTTATAGCGCTCCACACGGGCCATCTCCGTGTTTTGATAGTGGCTGAAAACTGTAGTTCGCCAGGGCTGCTTCTTGGGCAACGGCTTTCCGGTGGCCAACAGAAGATAACTGCGGCCGCACAGATTGCGGCCAGCCGGTTGGGCCCCGAGCAGATCGCAGATGGTGGGCACAAAGTCGTAGGTACTGACCATCTCCGGGCGATTGGCTTGCGTCGGCAGGTGGCCGGGCCAACTCCAGATCATGGGCGTGGAGACCACCTCTTCGTACATGTTCACAGGGTCGGAGGCCTGGCCGGAATCCCACAGGCCGTGACGGCCCAACAGCACGCCGCAGGTGGAGGTAAAGATGACCAGGGTGTTATCCACCAGCCGCCGCTGGGAGAGCTTGGCAAGCACGACCCCCACCTCGTCATCGAACGAAGTGACGGCAGCGGCGGCCTTGCGCAGGTTCCCGACGAGGTCGGCGAACATTTCCTTGCCGACCCGGGCATTGACGGCGGGCACCCGTTCCGTGTTGAAGGTCTCGAACCGCGACTGCGCGTAGAGGTCGCGATATTTCTGTGCGATACCATCGTAAGGCGCGCGCAGGCTACCGCCAACAGTCAGGAAGAAGGGCTTGCCCGCTGTCTGTTGGTCGAGGAACTGGACGGCGCCCGCCGAATTGGTGCTATTCGACACGTATCCCAGGCTGGCAATTATTTTTTCGAGCGAGTCATCGCCGGCGGGAGGGTTTTCCGAATCGCCCAACTGCATCGGCGTGCGGCCGGTCATCAAGGTGGCGCGGCTCAGTGCCGGAGCAGGAGAACAGGCGACATGGTTGGAGAATTTGGTGCCGGTCTGCGCCAGCCGGTCGAGGTTGGGGGTGCGGATTTCCTTGTTCCCCGAGGATCCGAGTAACCAGGAAGGCAGGTTATCGACCAGGATCAGCAGGAGATTGGGGCGCTCAGCCACAGGCTTCTTGGCGCCCAACAGAGGCAGTGCCAGGCTGCCGAAAAAGAAATGGCGTCGCGATACAGACATGGTGGAAATATCAGTATAAGCGGGAGGGGCAGTTGTTGGCGGACCTCTCGGCGCATTATAGTTGGTTTGGGCGATGAATCTTCCGAATTCGCTGACCATTCTCCGAATCTTCTTCGTGCCGCTGCTGGTGGCGGCGCTGGTGCAGGAGAATGTTGGCTTTCGGCTGGGGTCTTTACAGGTCACCAACGAGTGGCTGGGGCTGGCGATTTTTCTGACCGCCGCGGGAACGGACCTGCTGGACGGTTACCTGGCGCGCCGCTGGCGGCAGGTCACGACCATCGGAACCCTGCTCGATCCGATTGCCGATAAGTTGCTGGTTTCGGCGGCCTTGATCTCGCTGGTGCAGGTGCGCGTGCTGCCCGGGTGGATGGCGGTTCTGATCATCGGGCGGGAATTCGCCGTTTCCGGATTGCGCAGCATCGCCGCGGCGGAAGGCTACACGATCAAGGCCAGCGACTTGGGCAAGACCAAGATGTTCGCGCAAGTGGTGGCGATCTCCTGCATGCTGCTGAGCGTGCGTCATCCGGCGCTGCTATTTCCGAGCAAAATCCTGATGTGGGGCGTGATCGTGTTCGCGCTGCTCTCGGCCGTCAGTTATTTCCGTAAGTTCTGGCACAAAGTGGACGCGCGAGTCAAGAGCCGGCGCAGAAACGAATTGCTCCTCCTGGAGCGCAAGCGGCAACGGGCAATGATGCGTCAGCGGAGATCGTCGAGGGGCAAAGAGGGCTTGGGGGCCGCCACGATCTGGAAGCCGCCGGAAGTGAACTGAACCGTTCGGACTTGCCCCTTCGGCCCCACCGCGCCGATGGATTGTCCATTCAGCTTGATGGTAACCCCGCCGGCATTGCCCAACCGCAACATGACGGTGCCATTGGCATCGAACGTGCGCGTCTGGTTGGCTTCCAGGGTGCCGGAGAACGAGAACTGGCCATCTGTCTTCACCAGAACCCAAACCATTTCATCGGCGGTCACTGCCAGGTGTACCGGGGCGTTGGGATTCGAGTTGGGAATCTGCACCTTGGTCCCAGGTTCCGGGGCGGATGCGGACGCTGGGGAGACCGTCGCAGCTCCAGGAACGGCCGTCGAAACGTCAGGCTTGGCTTCTGGCGGGCGCGGAGGTGCGCCCTCTCCAGTGGGCCGGTCCGCGGAGTTCTGAGCGGAGGGCTGCACGCGGGAAGATTGTGGCGGAGTCGTTTCGGGCGAAGCTCCGGGCTCCGTATGAGGGAGCCTGGACTGCTGCACCTGCGCTGTCTGGGCCGGCGCCTCTTCGTGCGACGAGACCTGGCGGCGGGAGCGCTGCCACAACGCATAAACACCGGAGCAGACCAGCATCACCACCACAACCATCGCCAGCGCCGGCAGCGAGGATGAGCGCGAGAAGCGGCGATTGTCCGCCACCGTCTCCCACGCTTCTACCCGAGGTACGTGGATCTCGGAAGGGGCCTGCGGGGCGCGCTCGGCGAACTGCGGACCGGCGGACGGGGGCTCCACGACGCGTTGCACCTCGCCGGCAAGCTCCTCTTCATCGAGTCCCAAGAGGCGTGCATATTGGCGTACAAAGCTCTTGGCAAACACACCTCGCGGCAGCTTGTCGAATCGCTCGTCTTCGATAGCTTCCAGGAACTTCGCGGAAATCTTAAGCTCGCGAGAGATCTCGTCCAACCCAAGATTGCGCCTCAACCTTTCGCGGCGCAACGTCTCGCCAATGACGGTCATACGAGTGTCTTCTTTTGGCCTCTTAGATTCAATATACTACAGGAGAAATTGCCGAAACCCGGAATCGGGGGCGGAGGGTGTTAAAGCGGACTGGGGGGAGGAGGCTGGCAACCCTCCCGTAGAACTTTGGGCGTGGCGCGGGCACTCGTGCCTGCCGGGTCGAGACTCGTCTCGACCCAGATGGGGCCGGCACGAATTCGGACGGGGGCCGTCGGAGGCCCGTTTGCGTAGATGCGACCGCACCGGACCTGCGTCGAGACGAGTCTCGACGCGGCAGACATGAGTGTCCGCGCCACAAACCGGATGCGCCGGCGAGACCGCCTGCGCCACAACTACAAGCTTCACTCCGCCAACACTTTATGAATGAGCTGGACGGCGACCGACCCTTCGCCCACGGCGGACGCCACCCGCTTCACGCTGGCCGACCGGACGTCCCCTACAGCAAAGACTCCCGGCCAGCTCGCTTCGAAGAGATAGGGCGCGCGGCGCAAGGGCCAATGCGCCGCCGCGACTTCTTCGGGGGTTAGATCCGTGCCGGTTTTAACGAACAGCTTGTCATCCAGCAGCAGGCATCCCTGCAGCCAGGCCGTATTGGGGCTGGCGCCGGTCATCGAGAACAGATGACGGATCTCGCGGGTTTCGGTGATGCCAGTCTCCGCGTTGTGCCACGTGAGGCGTTCCAGGCGGCCGTTGCCCTCCAGGGCCACGATGCTGGTATGTGTCCGCAGGGTGATGGTGGGGCTCTCTTCAATGCGGCGAATCAGGTATCGCGACATGCTATCGGCGAGCCCCGCCGCGCGAACCAGCATGTGGACGTGCTTTACCCGCCCGGAGAGGAAGACCGCGGCCTGTCCCGCGGAATTGCCGCCGCCTACCACCACGATCTCTTCACCCGAGCAGAGTTGGGCTTCGACCGCGGTCGCTCCATAGTAAACGCCGTTGCCTTCGAAGCCGGCGAGATTCTCCAGGGGCAGCTTGCGATACGCGGCTCCCGTGGCCACGAGGATGGTGCGGCCCTGGACCGACCCGCCGTCCGCACATTCCACGGTAAACGGCTTGCCCTCGCAGTTCAGACGGGTGGCCACCTGCGCGATCGCCACATTGGCCCCGAACTTCTCGGCCTGGATGAACGCGCGGCCGGCCAGATCCTGGCCGGAAATGCCGGTCGGGAACCCGAGGTAGTTCTCGATGCGGGAACTCGACCCCGCCTGCCCGCCGGGGGCATTCCCCTCCAGGACGAGGACATCGAGCCCCTCCGACGCCCCGTAGACCGCTGCGGCGAGCCCGGCCGGTCCGGCGCCCACCACGATAAGGTCGTGGATGGCCCCCGCCACGAACGGCGCGTTGAAGCCGAGGCAGTCGGCGGCCTCCGCATTGCTGGGGTTCCGCAGGACCTTCTTGCCGCGGCAGATCAGGACCGGGACATCCTCCAGACGAATCGCGAAGTGATCCAGTAGTTCCTGGACGCCGCCGTCGCGATCCACGTCGATGTAGGCATGGGGGTGGCCATTGCGCGTCAGAAAGCCCTTCAGGCGTAAGGTGTCCGCCGAATGGCTGGAGCCCACGAGGAGCACATCGCCCGTGGTGTGGGCGATCAGGTGTGTGCGGCGCAGCAGGAAGGCGCGCAGGAAGATCTCGCTGAGCTCGGAATCCGTCTGCACGATGCGGCGAAGGTTGTCCGGGGTGATCTCGATCAGCTTGCAGTCCGTGCGGGCGCGGCCACGCACCAGGCTACGGCGCCCGGAGAGCACGTCCACCTCGCCGGTGAACTCACCGCCGTTATGGACGGTGACGATTACCTCACCTTCGCAGGTCGGATTCACGATCTCGATGCTGCCCTCGATCAGAACGAAAACTCCCCGGGCGGAGTCTCCCTGGTCGAAGAGGACTTCACCCGCCACGGCGCTACGCTCCTTGCCGAACGGGATCAGGCGGGCGATTTGCGCCGCGTTAAGCTTGGGGAATGCCACGTCACGTTGTATGAAGGGATCGGCCATACTTTCTCTCCGCGTGTGCCTGTCGAAATCACAGGACGACTTCGTCTACATAGCACCACATCCAATCCTCGCCAGGTTCAAAGGAGCGGACGATGGGGTGTTGGGTGGCGTGGAAATGTTTGGTTGCGTGCTTATTCTTGGAGGAGTCGCAGCATCCAACGTGGCCGCAGGTGAGGCAGAGACGGAGATGGACCCAGTCGTCTCCGATCTTGAGACAGTCTTCACACCCGTTGGCGCTCGGTTTGACGCTATGAACCTTTTTCACGTGAGTGCACTTGGACATCGATTCCTCCGGTGGGCCGCGTGGGCGGCCGGGATTATGGAACCAGGATATCGCAAGCTCGCCCTGCGCAAGGACTCGAGCGGGCGGCATGCCATCCAAAAGACAACCGTGTTACGTTCGCAACGCAATCACCGGATCCAGATGCGCGGCGCGACGTGCGGGGATGTAACCCGCGATGGCCGCCAGGACGATCAGCAGCACCGTGGTGCCGGCGATCGTCACTGGGTCGGTTGGCTGCAGTCCAAACAACATCGTCGACACGGATGTCAGCAGCCGCGTGCACGCGAGCGCAGCCGGTATTCCCAGGGCCGCGACGGTTCCGGCCAGCCAGAGCGTCTCGCGAAGGATCATCCAGGTGACGTCGGTCGCCTGGGCTCCCAGGGCCATCCGGATTCCGAGTTCGCCGGACCACTGGATTCCTGGAACATATTGAAATACGCCTCGTACTCGGTTCGCTCACGAAGTCCCCGCGTGCGCATGTCTTCCACCACGCCAATGATTTCGGCACGGGCATTCTTGCCTGTGCTGGGTTTCCTGGTGTGGCGGCGTAAAACAAGACAAACCAACACAGGCAAGAATGCCTGTACTACTAGCTCTTCATGCGGAGCAGCAGATACAGGCCCATTAGCGAGAACAACAGGTCGGGCGACCACGCGGCGACCTTCGGNNGCGATCCCGATCGCAAAGCTCACCCCGATCCCGGTCATGGCGCCGCGGTTCCCTACCAGAAACCCGAAGGGCACCGAGATCATCGCCATGATCAGGGCAAACAACGGCACCGAGAACTTGCGGTAGAACTGCACCTGCAGCTTCACGGTGTCGTAGCCGCGCTGGCGCAGGCCGCGGATGTATTGATCCAGTTCCCGGAAGTTCATCTGCTTCTCCTGCAGCGCTTCCGTCAAGAAGTAAGCGGGCGTTTCGGTCAAATCGGGGAACGGTTTGACTTTGAACTCCTCATAGGGCTTCGGGTTGTTGCTTCGAAAGTTCCGGACCCAGCCGGTTTCCAGAATCCACGTCTTCGCCGAAGGGCTCCAGTTGGCGCGCTCGGCCCGGATCTGCCGGGTGAGCCGGAAGGTGCTGGGGTCCAGTTCGAAGACATCCATCCCGATCATGGTCTGTCCGTCGAAGTAATGGTAGTAGTAAATGCGCGATTCCTGGGCCATGATCCACTTGCGGTCGGGACGAAGATACGTCTGCTTGGGCCGATTCTTGATCTCGTCGCGTAGCGCGTCCTGCTTCCGGTTGGCATCGGGCACGTAATAGAAATCGAACGCGAACAGGCCGCCGGAGAAGAGCGTACTCGCGATCAGAATCGGCAGGGCCAGGCGGAACAGGCTCACCCCGCAAGCCTTGAACGCGGTCACTTCGTTGTGCTTGGTCATCACCGAAAAGTTGATCAGCACGCTTACCAGGACGCTGACCGGGGCCAGGCGATAGATCAGTTCCGGAAGCAGGAAGAACAAGTAGGTGAGCATCTTCACCAGGGTGATGTGGTTGTGGACGTAGTCGCTCAAAAGGTCGATGAAGACGTAGATCTCGGTCATGGACACGAAACTGGCCAACACCACAATGAAATAGAACAGGAAGTTGGATAGGACGTAGGTGTCCACGATCTGCGGCAGCAGAGGGAGCCTCCAGCCGGTCAGGCGCGTGCCCCCTCGCGGTTTCCGTCCCAGCGTGGCCTTGAGGGATTCGTAAAATGCCGCGAATGCGCTTCTGAAGCTGGTCAGGAGGTCGCGATCGCCGGGCCGCTCCATACGATAGAGAAACACCACGCCCGCGATGAAAAAGGCGGCGTCCGGCAGCCAGATCGCTACCGGTATCGGCAACGTTCCCGCCTTCGCCATGCTGATGAGCGGGATGGAGGCGAGATGGTAGCAGAAGAAGCCCAGGAAGAGCGCGATGATATAACCCGCCGATTTACCCCCTTTACGCGTGGCAATCCCCAGCGGAATTCCGACCATGGCCAGCACGATGCACGCCAGCGGAGTGGCCAGGCGGTTGTACAACTCGATGCGGGCTTCCACGCGGTCGGGGCCCGAGTACCGGCGCATCAACTCGGCCGTGTTCATGGCCTTGAAGGGCGTGGACTTCTCATCGGGCGGCTTGGCATACAGAACCTGCTCGCCGCGCGGCGCGTCGGCATCCTGCGCCTTGCCGTCCTTACCCATCTCATGGGTGGAATAGTCGAACAACGAAAGTTGCAGGCGGTTGTTCTTCGGATCGGAGACCGCGATGGCCCGCCGCGCGACCGTGATCAGCGGTCCCGAGGCCTTCTCCCCCAGGCCGTTGGTGCGTTGTTCAGGAGGTGTGACGTCGACCAGGAATACGCCTTCCCACAGGGTGGTATTACCGGGCGGGACGTCGGCCACATAGAGAATTTTGTTGGGGAAGTCCTCATCGAAAATGCGTGGCTGGATCTCGGCGGTTAGTTGCGCCTTCGCCAGTTCGTTGACGATATCCCCGCTNNTTACGGCTGGAAACTCCGGCGGCCCGCATGGCGATGATCTCACCATCGCCCGCCATCCGGCCCAGTCCGATCAGGATGCCCACCAGCACGCCGAAGGGAATCGTGGTGGGCAACACAGGGGGCACGGACAGGGCAATGAGTTCGAGGATGGTTTTGATGCCGGGATGGCCGGCGCCCACCAGCAACGCGAAGAGCGGGCTGAGGCCGCGCAAGAAGATGATGAAGGTGGCCAGCAGCGTGCCCAGCACTGCGCTGGTCAGAATCTCCCGGAAGACGTAGCGGCCTAGCAGACGCACGGGGATATCGCCTCTGAGCGGTTTCTGTGGGAGCTAGGACCAATACTGCTCCGTTTGGGCGCGGTGGGAACGCACGGTGCCGGCAGGCCGATTGACAATCGGCCGCAGGTTGACAACCTGCCCCACGTGGTGGCCGCCAAGTGAACAGTTGTGGACCTCGGACAGGCCGGGAGGCCTGTCCTACCTGGGCTGGTCATGGCTGCTGGCGGATCAGTTCCGGCGCAGTGACTACCGGAAGCTTGGGCTGGTCATCCTCAACGGGATGCAACTCCAGATCGTCCACCAGGATGGAAGGCGCAATCACGCAGGCCTCCGCCGTGAAACCCGAACCGCCCATGAGAGCGAAGGGCGCCGGGTTATCCATGTATTCGAACGCGGCGCTGTCATTGCCGGCCGCCAGGATGTCCTTCAACGACTTCGCGTTAAACCCGCGGAAGCGCAGACCGCGGACCAACTCTTCGTGGCCGTCGGCGAATACCTTATAGACCAGGAGCGGCGTACTGACAGGGCGCTCACCGCCCTGCGCTCCGGTGAGCACGCGGCGCACTTCGTCCACCGACGCCGAAGACGGGAAGTCCATCTTGCGCACGATGATGCCGTAGGGCTTGCTCCGGGTCTGGATCAGGTCGATCAACTTCTTCTTCAGCTCCGCCACCGGTACGGTATCGGAGGTGCTGAAAAACAGGTTGCTGAAGGTCGGGGTGGAAGTGTTGTTATTGCCAGGCAGGCGGGCACGCCCGTTAGACCCTTCAAAGCCGCGCACAGGCTGGCGCGTCAACAGATAGCTCTTGAGGACGCCCTTCTCCACCAGGCGGAGGGGCTTGGGAATTACGCCTTCGCGGTCCACTTCGTAACTGCCGAAAAGGGGCCGGCCGTGCCATTCCTTCTGGGTGGGGTCGTCCACCACGTCGAACGAATCCGGCAGCACCCGCGCACCCATACGGCCTTCCAGCTCACTCGGCTGCCCTCCACCGCCCCGCCCTCCTGCCGACACCGGGCGGCGGGTCAGGATCATATTCTTGCCCAGGACTTCCGCCAGAATCTGAGCTCCCGCGGTGCCCTCGAACAGAACGGGACCGTTGTAATCCTCTCCCTTGGGTGCATGCGCCAGGGCCACCACGTTTTCGGCAAGTGCGGTCACGCCGCGGGTCAGCTCGGCATCGCTCGGCATGCGCGCCACGTCCGCGGCGTGAAACGTGACGGCATCCCGCATGGTGGTACCGTCGGATGCCTGGGAGATGGCGCGCACCCGGAGGTAAGTTACGTTCTCGGGCTCCCGCACCTCGGTGCCTTCGCTGTTCGCTATCGTATAGCCGCCGGTGCTGGACTCCAGCTCGACGCTGGAATTCTTCACCTCGGGATATTGGGAAAAGAGAGCGGAAAGGTTGCGGACCCGCTTGGCCCAGGCCTCTTCGTCGATGGACAGGCGCTGGAAGTCGCGGACGTGGTGGACCGGCTCGGCGTGTGCGAAGTCATTGAGCTGGTCGGTCTGTTGGATGTTACGAACGGCGGCGCGCTTGCGAGAGATCGCCTCCACGGAGGACTTGTATGCCGAATCGGTTTCCAACCAAAGATAGCGGCGAAGGAGGGGATAGGAGTTTTCGAGCGGGAAGCGCTCGAGGTCGTAACGGGTGCCGGAATTGAAGCCGCCGCCGAAGTTGGTGTTGTCGAACTTGTAGTCGCCTACACGGACGTGGATTTCCGGCTCGCGAAAATGTTCGCGACGGCGAGAGACGAGGCCGCCCAGGCTGGCGGAGACGCTGAAATTCTCGGATTCGTCGATGACGTACTCGACGAAGTATGGGGCCTCCAGGTTGTTGAGGGACAATTTGGCCGAGCGCTCCAATTCGTCGTGCATGGCTTGGAGCATCGGATCTTTGGCTGGGGCGGGGGACTGGGCGAAGACGGTGATCACAGATGCCAGCGTGGCTGCGGACAAGAACAGGGGGCGAAGCCTTCGCCAAACGGATGGAGCACTCCGAAAAACGTCGGCACGACTGCCGACGCTGCAGGCACGAATGCCCGCGCCACGGGAAGTTCCCCTCATTTCGCACCTCCGGTTTTCTCCATGGAGGTCGGCTCGGGGAGGAGGGGCGGGCGGTCGTTCGACTTGGCCTTCTTTTCGATTTCGATTTCTGAGACCAGGATGGAGGGCGACACGGCCGAAACGGGAACGCTTCCCGACTCGGCGCCACAATAGCCGTTGAATACGTCCGGCTTATCGCCTGTGGCGATGATCTTCGAGAAGCTCGCTAGCGGGGTGCCTACGATGTCGGCGCCGCGAACCAGCTCGTCCGGACGGCCATCCACATACACCCGGTAGACGATCACCGGGATTACTTTGAAGGCCTGGAGCCCGGCGCGGGCCGTGGTGGTGAAGCCGCCGGTGATGTCGCGGAAGTAGAGGCCGTAGGGCTTATTCTGCTTCTTGGCCTCATCCAGGAGCATCTGGCGCAGCTTCGCCTCCGGGACGGCATTGGTAGACTCCACAATCAGGTTCGACTGCCGGGAGACCACTTCAAGCCCCGGCTGCCGCCTGCCGTGTCCATTGGAGTGGTCGACGCCCTTGATTGGGGAGCGCGACATCAGGAACGTCTTCAACACCCCTTTATCCACGGCGGTGACCGGCCTGGCCTTGACACCTTCGTCGTCGTACGAATACCAGCCGTTCAGGTCGATGCCGCCGATCTTACGGCGCGTGGGGTCGAACACCACCGAGAGGAAGTCCGGCAGCACCTTCGTGTTTACGCTCTTGGTGAACGTCTGACCTTCGCTGTCGTCTTTCTGGCGATGACCTTCCACGCGGTGGCCGAAGATCTCGTGGAAGAATACGCCGGCGGCCCGCCCGGAGAAGATCGCGGGTCCTACAAACGGCTCGGCTTCCGGGGCATGCAGGAGGTTAGAAAGATCGTTGGCCACGTGGTCGATGGCGGCCAGCAGCACCTTGTCGTCCGGGAGCCCGTCGGGATCCACCGCTTCGAAGGTCTCGAAGGTGCCCAGGTCGGTGCCATCGGCGGCCTTGGCCGAAGCCGAAATCGTGACCCGCGCAAAGCCGCGCCCATGCTCCACGCGGGAGCCCTCGGTGTTCACCAGGTAGCGCGTGTCCGTCTGGGCCGACACCGAAACGTGCGAGGTCAGCACGCTGGGATAGCTTTGGAACCGGCCGGAGAGCGCGCGGATGCGCTTCGACCACTCCTCCTCGTTGAACTTGAGTTTGGGCGGCGCCTCCTGGGAGACGGCGACATCCTCGGTGGAGAAGTCGTCGGAATCGTCCTCGGCCGCCACCTTCACCTGGGTGTTGGTCTTGATGCGGATCAGACGCTCGGCGGCCGTCCGGTAGGCGCGATCGGTCTCCAGCCACAGGCGGCGCTTGATGGCGTTGACGTTGTCCTCGTAAGTCAGCGAAGCGCCCGAGGTAAACTGTCCACGGTCGCCGCGGACGCGATGGTAGTTGTCGATTTTGGGGCTGCCAACACGAACCGAAACGTCGAGTGCACGGCTCTTCCCGCCGCTGGTGGCATCCACGGTTCCGAGTGTGCCGGAGACCGCGTGGTAATCCACCTCCGTCACCTCATAACTCAGAAAGTACGGCGGGGGATCCGATTTCTGCTTCAAAACAGTGAAGTTACGGTTCAGCTCCTGAGACATGGCATCCAGCAATACCGAAGGCTGGGCAGCGGCGATAGACGCCACAGCAAACAGGAGCGCCAAACGGGGCGAAACTATGGGGGGCAAGTCCTTAGGATAACACTGATGGGGCATGGCTATAAGTTGACCTCCAGTCGATCGGGTGCGTCCCTGGTTTGGGGAAGACGCTGGAAGGGCTGGGGGACCGGAGCTGCGGGCGCGTCGGGCGCGGGTGCCGGGGAATGGGTTCCGGCATACGCAAAAATGAAGGAACGAACCCAATTTTTGTTGATTCGATTGGGGTTGTGAATTGGCTCTGGCTTGCGATGCGGGTTTCGGCTGGGGTGACACGGTATCGGGCGGAGGGGCCGGTTTGGAGGGAGTTGGCACGTTTGGAGGGAGTTGGCACGGGAGGCGGGCCTGGCATCGGCGGAGCCTGAGCGGGGCCGGGGGGACGGTTGTGACGCATCTTTGCGGGGAGGGGCCACGGATTTAGTGCGTTTTCGAAGTCCATTTGTTTGTGTCGATTGCGGGGAAAAATCGAAAAGTTGTGACGCATCTTTGGGGGTGTTTGACAAGATGCGTCACAAGCGCTGGCGGCGGATTTGGCCCTCGACGAGGGGAGGTGCGGCGTTTACGCTTCGGGTCTTCGAGTCGTGGGACGAGGGGCGGGCGACCGAGCGGTTGGTTTTCGGAAGTGGCGGACTTGCCTGCGGCGGAGCGTCGGTCGGGAGGACTTTGAGCGTTGAGGTGGTGGGCGGCGGCCTGCATAAGGGTACTCATCTACCAGGAATAGCAGGCGTGGGTGTAGGCTTTTGACGGGTAAGGCTGTAAGTGATTGAAGGGATGAAGCAAATTTTCTCAGAACTCGTGAACTGAGAGAGAGGAAGGTGACGAATTCCGTCCTTCATGAGGGATCGGATTGGTATGAAAGCCGACCGTGGGGCATGGTCACCGACCTGCCAGTGTTGCGGTGGGCAGTTGGTGACCCGCCCCACGGTGTTTCAAGGTGTCACTTTGCAAATTATCTGGCGTAAAACTTTGCAGACTATTTGGCGTAGCCAAGAGCCCCATGCGGGGGAGGTGCTCTTTCAGAATGGCCCGTGATCCGACCGCCATCGTAGTGCTCGTCGCTCGCTGATCATGCGCATTCTTGGCACCGCAATCAAAACTAGCCGACAGACGCGGCGATCATCTCCATCACTGGGCCGTGACCTATAATATAATTGAATGCGTGTGGAAAAAGAACCTGGTGTTCTTAATAGCGCCTTTCCGAACCGACCGCAAGATGCTTGCGACGTATAAAATACTCAAAGAGGAATGTGCACTTTTGGGGCTTGTTCTGAAGCGTTCAGACGACGTTGTCGGTGCGCGGCCGATACTTGAGGACATTACCCAACTGATCTACGATGCGGAGTTCATCATATGTGACCTCACGCATGAGCGGCCGAATGTATATTATGAGCTCGGCTTCGCTCACGCCGCCGGCAATCAGCCTCTGGACATCCTCCTAATCGCAAGAGAAGGCACTCAGTTGCACTTTGATATTGCGGGTTACCGGGTCAGGTACTATCGAAACGGTTCGGATCTCCGGTCGATTGTAAAACGCGACCTTGATGCAATGATCGAGGAAACGCGTGGCCGGCGCGTCTTAGGGTTCAAAATTGGAGGGTCAGCGGCGAAGAAGGTGTCAAAGCGCAAATCGACGTGATGTCGCGACCTTGTCCGGGATCAGCTTCGAGAGGAGCGGTGAGCCGGAAGTAACACGCCGCCGATCATGTTTCCAAGTTGCTCGCGAGTGCAATTTCTGAGCGCGCTTTCATGGATAGAAAACGGTGGCGTCCTCGTTGAACACTTCACAGGAGGGCCCTATCCCAATCCCATGGGACGGCAGCAGAACTTCGGCTTTTCAATCCAAGAGGGTTTTGACCTCTCTTATCTTCCGGAACCACCGGATGAGAAAGCACAACTGGCGCTCGCGCTTATGCGGGAAGGACGGGCCCTCAACCATCCCGCCTACGCGTTTTTGTCGTTTTACCGAGCCCTCGAGGTCGCGCTCGGCGGAGGCGGTAAAACCCGCAGCAAGTGGATGACGGCCCACATCAACCAAATTCACGACCCACACGCCAAAGAAGTCATAGCCAAGCTGACAACGCAGGGTATCGATATCGGCCAGCATCTCTATGAATCAGGCCGGTGCGCTATCGCACACGCAAGCCGTAAGCCAATCATCAATCCCGATGACCCAGCAGAGGCCAGACGACTGAAGTTCCGAATTGCCTATTATGAGAGCGTTGGCGGTACTAATCGAGGCAGAGCTGGGAGTGGAAACGATGGGTACCGTTTGGGGGAAGCACCTTTACGAACTGGATGGGTTCAAAAGAATTCTTGGGCGTGAGATCGCCGCCTCGATTGCTAGAGGAGAACCCATCCATGATACCCAGCCAACGATAGAGTTTCCGCCGATCAGCATTGAGCTGCGGAAACGAGCCCCTTATAAGTATCTCACCAACCTTCAACCGATTTCGCTAACCCAAGTCGGGGCAGTCGTTGTTTTGGTTACGCAATCGGTGAATGGGTGGTTCTGCTTCCGGTGTCATCTCGATTTCGCGCATGAGCGGTTGCATTTTGATTTCCAACAGGACCTATGGGGTAAGGATGACGGAAGTGCCGAATGCGCGGAGATGCACGCAGATGTTAACCGTTTTATCTACGACTACCTATGCAACGGACAGCTTCGGCTTCTGAACTCGGCTACTAATGAACTCCTGTCGCGGAAAGACGCTTTTCTACCCGTTAATTGCATGGTCAATGACGAAGCATGCAGAGTTGCCATCGACCGTTGGGTAACTATAGCGCGAGAGAGGCGCCAGGGTGTGAAGGCTGCTGACGCGGAGAGTGCCGGAACCTAGCTATCCTCACCTCGCCGCTGTGCGGTGACCTTTGCACTAGACATATGCAACGTGCCAAGCCCTTTGTTTACGGGCCTTCCGGCGACGTTGCAAAACTTACCCTTTGTGAAACGCCCCTGGAAGTCGAGGGGCAGGGTATGGAAAAAAGGCTTCACGCGCTACTCTTGAATGGCCCGCCAATTTGACGACCACAGGGCTACCGATCCTATTCCAGGGATTCGCCAACTGTGACACCCGCTTGATTGAGTGCACTGCGAAGTGTCCTCTCGCGGTCGAGCCTGTGCAACCACACTGCCGAGCATCCGATTAGCGACAAGGTGGTCTGGCACGCCTGCCACGAGGCCGCCAAGCGCGCCGGCGTGGGCAAACCGCTTCATCCGTCATTCCGTGAAATGCCCGCATGTGGCCGGTGGTGAGCGTGGCACCTCCTCCGCCGCGCGAAAGCCGGAGTGGCTTGGAAGGCGACTCGCCGCGGGTCAAGGCGCTTGCTGGCGGCCGACGGCTACTCGCGGCTACTGAATTGCCCGAAGGTTTGCATGCTCATCGACCATCCGCGCGCTACCGAACGCGGGCCCGTTCGTAAAGGACTCGTTCATAAGGGATTATGGATAGCCGGTGCTGTCTTTCTGGGGCTGGTCGTCACAGCAATACTTGCGCTTGCCACGCATTGGCCGTTCACTCGCGACGCGGTGACCCGCTCCCTGGAAGAGGCCTCCGGCCGTACCGTTCGGATCCGCACGTTTACGAAATGGTACTTTCCGCCCGGCTGCACCGCTGGGGGCATCACCTTCCTCCGTCACATACACCCGGAAGGTCCGCCGATTATTACCGTCGAGAAATTGGTAATCCAGGGCAGCCTGACCGGGATGTTCAGTTCGCCCAAGCGCCTTTCCGCCGTGCGCATCTTCGGAATGCGCATGCAGATCCCGCCGAAAACACGCGGTGAAGTTATCGCCAGCGTTCCCTTGAATTCCGGCCCCGGGGGCGAGTCACTGGCCATTTCGAAAATCACTGCCGAAGGAGCCCTTCTCGAATTCTTGCCCGAGGAACGGGACGCCAAGCCGTACCGGCTCAAAATCGACAGTCTGGCGATTACCGATGTCGGCTTCGGCAAGCCCATGTCGTACCGCGCGACGCTCACCAACACGGAGCCGCCGGGCGTCATCCGGGCGGAGGGTAGGTTCGGGCCCTGGAATCCTCAAGACATCGGCGCCACGCTCGTGTCCGGCACTTATACTTATGACGACATCGATCTGACCGCTTTCCACAGCATCTCCGGGCTGGGCCACGCGCGCGGCAAATTCGACGGACCCCTGGCGCGCATCCAGACCCAGGGCAGCATCGAAGTTTCCGCGTTTCACGTCGATGGCGGGGACCATTCCGTGAACCTTGACGCCACCTACGCCGCCACAGTGAATGGCACCAACGGCGACGTGTTCCTGGACCCCGCGTCCGCTCGTTTTCGCAATACGCAGGTGGAGGTGCGAGGCTGGATTGCCGGCCACAGCGGTGAATCGGGCAAGAGCGCGACTCTCGATGTGGCGGTGCCTAAAGGCCGGGTAGACGACCTGCTGATCCTGTTCATCAAAGGCCAGCCGATGATGAGCGGTAACGTCACCCTGGACGGAAAACTCGTATGGCCGCCTGGCCCGCGCAACTTCCTGGAGAAGATCCGCCTCGACCTCTCCTTCGGCATGAGCGGCAGCCGTTTCACAAATCCGGGAACCAAGAACAGCATCGACAGTGTCAGCGAAAGCGCGCAGGGCGAGTCAAAGAAGCAGCAGGAGGGCGATCTCCGGACCGTGCTTTCCGAGATCCTTGGTGACATCCATCTTCGGGACGGCACTGCTTCCATTGCCAATGCGAGCTTTCACGTACCTGGTGCGCATGCCAGCATGCATGGCACTTACAATGTCCTAAACGGGCGCGTGGACCTTCATGGCGTCCTCGACACGCGAGGTCGTCTCTCCGATACCACATCAGGTTTCAAAGCATTGGTGCTGAAAGCCGCCACCCCGCTCTTCAAGAAAGAGAACGCCATGCGCATCGTGCCCTTCCAAATCACCGGCGCCTACGGCGATACGTCTGTGACGATCGATTGGAAGAAGGAGCTGGGTTCTCGCCGCTAAGAAGTCTCGGTGGGTTCGGCCATTTTGACACATGGACTTCGCAATGCTTGGCCTGCTCGTCCTACGTTGGCGCCTCATATCCGGTTTTTGTTCATCGACTCGCGTTTTTGCTCCACGCTTCTTTCGGACCCTCCGTCGCCGGAACGCCCTTGCGTTTCGCTAACCTTTCATCAGGTTGGGTGGAAGACTTTCACTTCCAAGCTGCTGGACATGCCCAGCACACCAAGAAAAGCCGAGATGAATCTCGGCTCAGCAGGCTCGACAGCCTGCGCCACGAGACTTAAGTGAACAATCGGTGGCCCAACCCCCGCGTTTTTTATAGACTGTTGGCATGCATTCGCCAATCGGGCGAGCCGTGATCGGCATCGTACTGCTCTCCACCGCGGAATTCGGCCAGACTCCCTCCAATCCTTTGAAGGGCGGCGTCACTGTCAACCAGGATTTCTGCTCGACGGACGCATCCTGCTACACACCGGCGCGCGGCCCACAGTGCCCGCAGGTGCGCTTCGGGTGGGGCAATTGTCCGGGCAGCCGGCAGGCCTGCGACTGGTGCTACGGCCCCAGCGGCGTGTTCGCCTACGCGCCCCGCGGCAGTCAATACACTCTAAGTTCGGGATGCAACCAACTGGGAGCCAACGCCACTTGGGCAACCCAAGACTCGGGGGTGGCGCAATGGATGGCGAACGCGGGTGGCAACTGCGCGTCCGATGGCCGCGGCGGATATAACTGCTCGAACGTCAACCCGGCGCAATTCCGGCAAGCCGCCAATTGCGGTAATGCCGGCGGCAATCCGCCCGCACCTCCGCAGCAGCCGCCACAGCAGCAACCCAATCCATCCACCGGCGATTGCTCCTGCTACACGCCGGCGCGCGGTCCGCAATGTCCCCAGGTGCGCTTCGGGTGGGGCGACTGTCCGGGCAGCCGGCAGGCCTGCGACTGGTGCTACGGCCCCAACGGCGTGTTCGCCTACACGCCCCGCGGCAGCCAATACACGCTGAGTTCGGGATGCAGTCAGTTCGGCGCCAATACCGTCTGGTCCACGCAGAGTCCCCAGGTGGAGCAATCGATGATCAATGCCGGCGGAAACTGCGCGTCCGACGGCCGCGGCGGATACAGTTGCTCGAACGTAGACCCGGGGCGGTACCAGGCGGTGGCGAATTGCGGGAACTCCAACCCGTGTAGCGTATCGCCACCGCCCGTCTCGCCGCCCCCCGCCGGGGGACCGGGCACGCCGTCCCCGATATCGGGAAATCTGCCTCCCACCGTTTTTCTGTCCACGGGAACTCCGGCCGGTTGCCAGAAGATCGTGTTCACCTACTTCTATGTGAACGGCATCAATACTCCCGCCGGCGCCGACAGTCCGCCCAAGCCCGGCCAGTGGCGCGGCAATTACCGGGGAGAGCACGATACCGTGCAGGCCAACCTGATCGACGACACATCGGTGCTGACGAGCAATCCTCTGCTGGGGGCAGAGACCCCGCCCATCCGGCCCAAAAACGCGCAGTTCCAGAGCATCAAGGTCGCCAATGAGACGGATACCATGTTCGGCGACACGCACAACCCGTCCGGCACAGACCCGTTGAATGCGCAGTGGTATAACCAGAACTGCAAGCCGCCCAAAAACCCGGCTCTTTGTACCGTGGTGGACCAGTTGAACAACTGGCGGGCGCAGGGTTTCTTTGGCATGGCACCCGGCGACCTGTTCGAGTGTTTCCGCCAGGCGATCCAGAGCCCGATCCCGCAATTGGGTGCTCCTTTGGATCCCCTGGGGTTCGCGGACGCCACGGTCCTGCAGGTGGTGAATGCAATCAAGGCCATCTATCAGCAGGAAAAGGCGGACCCGCAGACCAAAAACTACTTCATCGTGGTGGGGCATTCGCAAGGGAATTTCTTCGTGGAGTCGATCGCCTGGAACCTGGATCACGATCTCCTCGGCAACGAAATCTACAACAACCGGCTGGGGCTCATCACGCTGGCTTCTCCCACCGCCTACGAGAGCCTGGAGCCCTGGTTCCGCGATTCCCGAATCGTGCATCATACCCGTGGGGACGATGCCATCAACATCGTCGAGACGATCCATTCGCTGATACCCAACAGCAAACAGCCGTGGCCTTCCAACGATCCCATGCTTTGGCCGTGGCCTCCTGCCGGGGGATTCAACTGGTTCGGTCTGGTTCCCCGAATCCCGGACCTTTTCGGCCTGGATCAACTGCTGAACGGAACCTTCTTCCGGCGAATGGGGTACGCTTCGGGCGTTTCGCAGAATCCGGAGCTGTATACGCCGTTGATGAACTCGCACCTGCTCGACAATTACCTGGATGTTCCGCCGGCCACCCAGCCGCACAAGCTGCTCAAAACCGATTCGTCCGTAATGCCGGTGACTTGGAAGTTCTCGCCGAGCACCACTCCCGTGCTGAACTGCATCCGGCACGACCTGCTGCAATTGAAGAAGAATCTGATGAACGGCACGAACACACCGGTCACCACTAGTTGCACGGGGCAGTGATCGCGCGTCGAGATCGGGTGGCGCGGGATGACACACCCGGAGTTGCCCTTCCTCATTACCACGTGGCTGCCACGCTGCCGCACCTGTGCAAAATCCGAGGCGTTCCAGGGCACGAATGGCCTCGTCCCCGGAAACCTGCCTCGGTTTAGGCACATTTAGCCTCGAATGTGGTTAGCAGGGGGTGTTCGCCGCCTGCCAAAGGGAATTCTTCCAGGTAAAGCTCCGTGGCCTCTTTGAGATTGGCGAGGGCTTCTTCGACAGTCGTTCCCTGGCTGACCGTGCCGGCCTCCGGACACTCCGCGACCCAGAGGCCCTCATCCTTGCGCAGAACTGCCGTGAAAGTTCGGATTGCCATTGATCACAATTATATCCGGTGGAATGCCTTCAGAATCTCGCGCGTGGAGTAGTGCAGCGCGATGGGGCGGCCGTGCGGGCAGCTCATCGGGCAATCCGTCGCGGCGAGCGCCCGCAGCAGCCATTCCATCTTGCTGGCGTCCAGGCGGGTGTTGATTTTGATGGCGGCCTGGCAGGCGATCGAGGCGCAAATATTGCGGCGCAGGTCGTCGAGCGAGACGCCGTGTTGCTCGCCTTCCGCGGTCTCCAGGATCTCGAACAGCACCGATTCCAGGTCCGCTGCGCTCACCGCCGCGGGGGCAGCCTTCACGGCGATGGTGCGGTTGCCGAACGGCTCGGTCTCGAAGCCGGAGGCATGCAGTTCGTCGGCGATGCGGGCGTAATCGATCTGCTGCTCGGCGGTCAGTTGCAGGATCATCGGCAGCAACAGGCGCTGCATCTCCACGCGGCCGGCGGCGCGCTGCTTCATCACCTGTTCGAACAGGATACGCTCGTGGGCCACGTGCTGGTCGATGATCCAAAGTCCATCGCGGCTGGCGGCGATGATGAAACTCTCATGGATCTGGCCAAGCGGGCGCAGTTCGGAGAGCACCGAGAGCGAAATCTCGGGCGCCGGGATGGCTTCGCGCGGGAATTCGCCGTGCGCGTCGAGATGGCGCTGGAGTTTGCCGGAAGGGGGTGGCCCGGGAGTCACCTCGATGGGCGGATCGCTGAAATCCAGGCGCGGGACCGGGCCGCGAGAGGGACGCAAGGCGAACTCCGGCAAGGCGGTGTCGGAAGGCAGGGTGGGTGTCAGGACGGACTGGGCTAAGACCGTCTGCGCCGCGGGGCGCGGGCTGCCTTCCGCCGTCCCCTGGCTTTGAGCGGGGCCGGCGTGGCTCCGGTCGGCGGGCGGTTCGTCCTCGATCATCTGGCTGAATTCGGAATACGGCAGGCGTGCGGCGGGCTGCGCGGCCGGAACCGGAGACGACGCCGCTCGCGGCATGGGTGAAAACGAGGGCGCCGGACGGCTCTCCATGAGCCGCTCGCGGATGCTGTCGCGCACAAAGTCGTGGATGAAACTTCCGTGGCGGAAGCGCACCTCGGTCTTGGAAGGGTGCACGTTCACGTCCACCTCTTCGGCGTCGCATTCCAGGAAAAGCAGCGCGAATGGGTAAGACGAGGGCGGGATCAGGTTGTGATACGCCGAAGAGAGGGCGTGGAGCATCAGGCGGTCGCGGATCAGTCGGCCATTCACGAAGACGAAGATCGAATTGCGATTGCCCTTCTGAACCTGCGGGCGCGAAAAGAACCCTGTCAGGCGAAACCTGTGGGCAGGCTCGGGACCCTCGGGGTCTGGTTCGCTGCGATACTCGGCGATGGCTTCCGAAGGCGGGACACTGGGCGGAGGGAGAAACAGATCCCGCTCGCGGACGCCGATATCCACCAATTCGTCCAACACCTGGCTGCCAAACACCTGGTAGACGCGCTCTTTCAGAGTGGCCACGGGAGTCACATGGAGCAGCTCGGTGGGTCCGCTGGTGAGTTGGAATGTCTTGGCGGGATGCGCCAGGCTGTAATGGGTGACCAGAGAGGCGATGTGAGCCAGCTCGGTTGGCTCGGTGCGCAGGAATTTCCGCCGGGCCGGGACATTATAGAAGAGGTCGCGTACGGTGATGACGGTTCCGCCGCCGAGAGCGGCCTCCTCGCATCGGAGCATCTTGCCGCCGGCGATCTCGATGCGCGTGCCGGTGGTCTCTTCGGGCGAGCGGGTTTCGAGCAGCAGACGGGAGACGGAGGCAATCGACGGAAGGGCCTCGCCGCGGAATCCCAGGGTGGCGATGGAGAGCAGGTCCTT
>PMTT01000680.1:23286-32721 GCA_003167275.1 Bryobacterales bacterium
TCTTTGACGACGGACGCGGGCCGTTCGACCACCTCGCCGGCGGCGATCTTATTGGCGACCTGGTCGGGCAGGATGCGGATACGGCCCATAGTGAACGTCTACTATAGCAGTGGGAGAGAGGATGGTTGTTGGTCGTCTGTCTTCCGGCCTTTGGGAGGCTTGCGGCCGAAGGCGGGGAGGGCAACCTCGGATCCAGTAGCGATGAGGGGGCGATTATTGTAGTGCACCGGATCTTGAGGCAATGGCCGCCTAAAGGCGGCTGCAGCCAGCATTGGCTGCCCCACAAAGCAGTGCACTCTGGCGCTATTCCACGGGGCAAGCTAAAGCATACCCTACCTTGCCAGATATACGAACCGCGCTACAAACAGGGCCGTCAGTACCCACACGAACCAGTTCACCTGCCGCCACTTGCCGCGTAGGAGTTTGATCAGCGTGAACGCCGTGAAGCCGAATGCCAGGCCGTTGGCGATACTGAACGTCAGAGGGATCGCCATCATGGTGAGAAAGGCCGGCAGGGCCACCTCGGGATCGTCCCATCGAATCTCTCCCACCACCGCCATCATCATGCCGCCTACGATGATCAACGCCGGCGCGGTGGCCGCGGCCGGAATCGCGCCTACCACTGGGGCGACAAACAAAGCTGCTACAAACAACAGGCCAGTGACGATGGCAGTCACTCCGGTGCGGCCGCCCGCCGCCACACCCGCGGCGCTTTCGATGTAACTCACTACTGTGGACGTCCCGGTAACCGACCCTACGATGGTCGCGGTGGCATCTGACAACAGGATGCGGTTGACTCGCGGGATCTGGTGTGTCTTGTCAAAGAGGTTAGCCTTCTTACCGACTGCCACCAGGGTCCCGATGTTGTCGAACAGGTCGATGAACAGGAAGACAAAGATGATTTCCAGAAAGCCGATCCGAAGGGCGGCCGGCACGTCGAGCTTGAAAGCAGTGGCCGAAAGGTCGCGCAGGCTGTAGAACTGCGGATTCCATTTGGCGACGCCGGTGATCAGCCCGGCGACCGTGGTGGTCAAAATGCCGATCAGCATGGCCGCGCGGACGCGCCACGCCAGCAGCGTGCCGATCAGCAGCAGGCCGAAGAGTGCCAGCACCGTGCTCTTGTCGTGCAGGTTGCCGAGCGTCACGGTGGTGGCGGGGCTCGACACGATGATTCCGGAATTGCGGAAGCCGATCAACGCGATGAACAGTCCCACACCTGCTCCCACTGCGGCGTACAATTCCACCGGTATGGTCGCGATAATGAGTTGGCGAACGCCGATCAGGGTCAGCACGAAGAACGCCACGCCGGAAAGGAAAACGGCGCCGAGCGCGGTCTGCCAGGGCACCCCCATCCCCTTCACCACCGAGTAGGTGAAGTAGGCGTTCAGTCCCATGCCGGGCGCCAGTGCGATGGGGTATTTGGCGAAGCCTCCCATCAGGAAACTGCCAATCGCAGCCGAGAGGCAGGTGGCCGCCGTCACCGCGGCCAGCGGCATTCCCGTCTCATGCAGAATCGCGGGGTTGACGAAGACGATGTACGCCATCGTCATGAACGTCGTGAAGCCGGCCAGGATCTCGGTTCTCCAGGCGGCGCCAAGCGCTTGAAACTCGAAGTATTGCTCCAGCCGTTGTCGCAGGGGCATGAGGTCAGGGCTTTGGGAAGCGGTTGCTTCTTGGGACGGTGCTTCACCATGTGAGTTCGCCAAGAGCTACCTCCGACTGATCATTGTGGCACAGGCTTTCGCGACTCGTCGGGTTGCTTTAGCTTGGCCGGGTGCTGGGCAAGCTAAAGCATACCCTACTCCGCGCGCAGGATTGACATCGGATCCATGCGCACGATGCGCCGGCTGGCCGCCCACACGGTCGCCGAGGCCGTGATGGCGAGAAGCAGCGCAGCGGCCGCGCACATGGGAATGCGAATGGGATCGGCGGTGTCCATCAGGTGCTCCACCATGCGGCTGAACGCCATGGCTCCCGCGACGCCGAGCACTATTCCAGCCGCAACGGGCAGCAGGCTCTGGCGCAGGAGCATGGCACGCAGCCGCTCGGACGAGGCGCCCACCGCCAGCCTTACGCCGAGTTCGTGAGTTCTCTGCGCGATCGAAAACGACGCCACGCCGTAGATGCCGACCACCGCCAGCAGCAGCGCGAAGGCGCCGAAGAAGAGCACGGTCGTCGTGTAGAATCGCGACCGGGCCAGCGAATCGGTCAAGATCGCGCCGAGAGTCGACACACCGAAGACCGGCACGCGGGGATCCACGGAGCGAATGGCGTCGCGGCAGATCGGCAGGTAGGCTTCGGTGTCGCCGTGAACCCTGGCGACGAAGGTGCGGTTCCAGCCCGGGTTCTTGCCGGACAGCCAAAAGATCTGAGGCAAGGCGTCACTCGCTGGCCCGAAATACCGCATGGACCGCGCCACTCCGATCACCGGCATGGAGGCCGAGCCCTTCCAGGGGGGTGTGAGGCTCCTGCCGACGAACTCGATGCCTCGAGCGAACTGGCGGACGAATGTTTCGTTGACAATCGCTACCGGCTGGCCACTCATTTCATCCGCAGGTGTGAAGTCGCGCCCGCGCAGAATCTCCGTGCCCATAGCTCGAAAGTAGCCGCTGGTCACCTCGACGCGATAGCCCACGTGTTGCTCGCCGTTCAGCTTGAGCGGGAATCCGGCATATGCATTAGGCACAAGCGGCAGGTACTCAACCGACGCCGCAGACTCCACACCCGGAATGGCGCGCAGGCGTTCGAGGACCTCGCGATAATAAGCTACGGCATTCTGCTCGTGTGGCGTGCCCGAGAGCGCCACACTCATGGTCACGACGTGATCGGTGCGATAACCCAGGTCGGCGCCCGTGAGCTTGAGGAAGCCGCGGCCCAAGGTGATCGATCCGGCAACCAGGACCAGGGTAACAGCGGTCTGCATGGCGATGAGCACACCGCGCAGCCGGCTCACCCCGTGAGCGTGGACTCCCGGCTGAGCGCGGAGGGAAGCGCCCGATGGCTGCATCCGCCCAATCAGGCTGGCCGGAAGGACTCCGAAGAGGAGGCCCGTCAAGATGGCGAGGGCCACCGCGAATCCGAACATCCGCCAATCCAGAATGGTGTAAGTCTGGGAGCCGAGGCTGGCCGGCTGGACGGTCTCGGCGAGCCGTGATGCCCAGTGGGCCACGGCCATGCCCGCCGCCGCGGCGGCAACCGTCAGCAGGGTGGCCTCGGTGATCAACTGCTGCACCAGGCGCGCACGGCTGGCTCCCAATGCCGCGCGGAGCACCAGTTCCGGGCGGCGTTCCGCGACGCGGGCCAACAGAAGATGGGCGACATTAGCACACGCCGTGAGCAGCACAAAGACGACCACGCCCAATAGCACGAGCGAGGCCGTGNNCTGTCTGCCGATGGCTCATGTTGGTATTGGCGCAGAATGTCGGCGCGGTACAGAGACGAGGCCTGCGACAGGGTGATCCCCGGCTTCAGGCGCCCGAGGCCGTTCCACATGATGGCCCGCGCCTTCGAGATATGTCCTGGGTCGAAGACCGTGGGAGTCCAGACCATGGTGGCCCCGGGGTAATCGAATCCTGGTGGTGCGATCCCGACGACGGTCATCGGAGCCCCGTTCAAATGGATGATGGATCCAAGGGTGCGCGGGTCGCCGCCGAAGAACTGCTGCCACAGCCCATAGCCGATCACCGCGACGCTGTCCTGGGCCTTCGAGTCTTCGCCCTCCGCAAAGGCACGGCCGATCTGCGGCTCGGCGCCGAGGACGGCGAAAAGGCCGGCGGAAGTTTCGGCCACCTTGATACGGCGCGCGTCCTGTTGAGTGCTGAAGTTCATTTCCTCGGTACGGTAGACGGCGGCGCCGGCGAGGTACGAGGTGGAGGCTTGCCAGGCATGGAAGGTCGAAGCATCGGCGTCGGGAAGACCGAAGGACCCCAACTGGACCAGGCGCTCGGGATCGCGGAACGGCAGGCCGCGCAGAAGCACCGCGTTGACCACGCTGAAGACGCCGGTGGTCGCGCCGATGGCCAGAGCCAGTGCGAGCAGTGCCAGTCCCGCCGCTACCGACCGTTTGCGGTACACCCGCGCGCCGTAGACGATGTCCTGGCGCAACTCGCGCAGGAACTCGGCGGGAATCGAGATTGCGAGGTCTGCCAGCGCGCACGCCCAGAACCAGGCGCGCGCCCTACGATTTGGGAGTTCGCGGTATTCGTCCCAGAACTGGCGCTCCAGAGGCGTCTCGTACTCCTCGCGGAAGCGGGCCGGGTACAGCTTGAGCATCAACCGGTAGATGGTCTTGGGATTCGTCATCGCTCACCTCACGCCGGTTCGGGAAACCCCAGGCTGTCGTCGGCCAGTTGGACCAGTTGCCGGAGCCGGGCGGCCTCCGCTTGCGCCGCGCGCAGGCCCAGCGGGGTGATGCGGTAGTAGCGGCGGCGTTCGTCGTCGAGGTGCGAGTCGGGGCGCTCTTCGGATTCCTCGATCAGGCCTTGCTCCAGCATCTTGTTGATGGAGCCGTAGAGCGCTCCCGAGCCGAGGTTCAATTTGCCGCCGGTGCGGTGGAGGATCTCGCGCTTCAGGGCGTAGCCGTGGCGTTCGCCCTCGGTCAACGCCAGGAGCATATGAAAGACCGGCAGCGGGAGCGGGAGCAGCGCGTCGGTAGGGCTTGGTTTGGGCTTTGGCATCTCGGTTTCTCCGTTATTTCTGTGCGGACTTCGGTCGGCGGAAGTACATCACGCGGTTGCCATTCTCGCCGCTCGTGACACTCACCATCTCCCACCCTTCCTCTCCAAGCGCGGAGGCCGCCTTCATCATGGCAGTCCCGACGTCGGTCGCTCCCGAGGTTTCGGCCTGGACGGTGGCGGCGGAACGGCATCCCGACGATGCGGCGAAGCAGGTATAGGCGCTGGCGAACCACTTATAAGGCGCGCCAAGGGCGGTCTGCTCGCCCCAGGTCTGGCCCGACGTGACCGAAGCGTATTCCCACTGGCGGTCTGTTGGCGCCGGAGCCTGGGACCTCAAGATCTGGCCGCCGGCCAGAATGGTGGCCACAAGCGTAATGGATGTGTAAACGGCTGGTTTGGTCATCGCTAAATCTCCTCGACCCAGGTTTGGCAGACTGGGTCAAATTCTGATCTAGTATGGATCAAATCGGCTGATTATGTCAAGCGTGGCACAGGCATTCTTGCCTGTGTTGGTTTTGTTTCGTACCTGACCGTTTCGCGGCAAACCCAACACAGGCAAGAATGCCCGTGCTACGGGGACAGATCGCAACGGCGTTACAGTATTAGGCGGAGCAAGCCGGCTTATGAATCGAATATCTCAGCCTGTGATCGCAGCAGCCGCGCTATTCCTTCTGGTGGGCGCGGGCGCGGCGCAGGAGAAGCGATACGTGGTCATCGATCAGGATGCCGCGGGGCCCGGCGGTACGGACATGATGTCCATCCTCGTACTGCTGCAGGCACCCAACGTGCAAACGCTGGGCATCACGGTGGTCACCGGAGACCAGTGGCGCGACGAAGAAGTTGCGCACACGCTGCGGCTTCTGGAACTGCTGGGGCGCTCGGATATTCCGGTGGTTCCGGGCGCGGTCTACCCACTGGTGCGGACACAGGCGGAGACCAAGCTCTGGGAGCAGCAGTATGGGAAAGTCACCTATCAGGGAGCCTGGACGCGCCGCGAGAGCAATCACGATCCGGCTGAAGTGCCGCCGATGGCCGAGGGCAAGCCTTCGAAACTTCCGCTCAACGAGGACGCCGCGCATTTTCTGGTACGCACGGTTCGCGAACATCCCCACGAAGTGACGGTTTATGCCGGCGGCCCGATGACCAATCTGGCGCTGGCGCTGAGTCTGGACCCGCACTTCGCCGAATTGAGCAAAGGCTTGGTATTCATGGGCGGGAGCCTCAGCCCGCGGACAGACGACCTGGAATACGCCAACGACCCGCGGCACGAATTCAACCTCTGGTTCGACCCCGAGGCCGCCCACATCGTGCTGCGGGCGCACTGGCCCTCAGTGGTCTGCACCACCGTGGATGTGTCGGTGAAAACCCGGTTGAGCCAGGAGATGTTCGATCAGATCGCCAAGGCGCAGACTCCCGCGGCGCAGTACGTGGCGCACTACTCCCACCCCATGCGCAGCTACCTGTGGGATGAACTGGCTGCCGCAGCGTGGATCGACCCGACGCTGATTACGGGCGAGCGGCAACTGTACATGGACATCAACCTGGACCGCGGATCGGGCTACGGCGACACGCTGACGTGGTCAGAGCGCACGAAGCCGGCGCTGGATCTGCCGCTCGTGCATGCGCAGATGGACGTGGACATGGCGAGGTTCGGCAGGATGTTCGTGGAGCTGATGACGCGGGCCACGCCTGGGGCGAAGCCGTAAATGCCCATCAACAGGGCCGAGCAGTCCCCTTCGGCGCAAATCTACTGCCCAAACACCTGCACTTCCGCGAGGCTCAGGTAGTTCGCGCTGGTAAGCTGCACGCGTACATACCGCCCCTGCACGCCGGCCGCAATCGTGAAAGTTGGATTGGGCGCCGACGTCTGATGACTGCTAAACGTCCCGGCCCGGTTCTGCAGCGTGGACGGCGTGTCCGTAGCGAGGAATGGCGTGTTCGAAACAAACACCCAATAGTCGCCCAGCCGGGATGCGCAACAATCGGTCCGGTTCCAGACGACGATCGAACTGACCGACGCCGAAGCGCCCAGGTCCACCTGCCACCAGGGGTTCGGATCGAGATTCGTCGCGGTCACCGAGCCATCGTAGAAATTCCCATCCGGGTTGCCATCCACTGCCGAGCCGGCCGCTGCCCCGGGATATCCGGGAAACGTGCTGCTTTGCGTGGCCGTCTTGGCCAGCGCCACGTTCGAGAGTGCCGGGGCTCCTGTACCAAAGACTTGTACCTCTGCAAGGCTCAAATAGTTGGCGCTGGTGAGTTGCACGCGGACGTAGCGGCCCTGCGCGCCGGCCAAAATCGTGGTGGATGGGGTGGGCGCCGCGGTCTGATGGCTGGCAAACGTCCCGGCACGGTTCTGTAGGGTGCCGGGCGTGTCCGTGGCGAGGAACGGGATATCGGAGACAAACACCCAATAATCGTTCAGTCGGGAGGGGCAACAATCCGTGCGGTTCCAAACGACGATGGAACTGACGGTCACCGAAGCGCCGAGGTCCACTTGCCACCAGGGGTTCGGATCGAGATTCGTGGCGGTAACCGAGCCGTGGAAGAAATTCCCATCCAGGTTGCCATCCACTGCCGAGCCGGCGACTGCCGTAGCAGCTCCCGGAAGCGTGCTGCTTTCGGTGGCCGTCTTGCCCAGCGCCAGATTCGTGGTTCCCCCGGACACGCCCTGTGAAGAGACGGTAATGGTGACGGAGGCCGTGGCACTATTGAAGGAACTGTCGCCGCTGTACTGTGCCGTGATCGTATCGGCGCCCAGCGCCAACTGCGTGCCGTTCACCGTGAGGCTCGCGGTGGCCGTGCCGCCTGAGCCCGCAAGCTTCGTCGTACCAAGAGTGGCATTACCCAGGAGAAACGTGACGGCGCCGGTCGGAGTCGTGCCATTGGAACTCTTCACGGTGGCGGTGATGGTGGTGGTACCGGTGGGCGTGATGTTGCCGGCGCCGGAGGAAAGCACCATGTTGGCAACGCTTCGGGGGGTCGGAACGCCTGAATTCCATGAGGTGACCAGGTTGAAGGCGTTCACGGATCCAAGTCCGGTGACCGGATCATAGCCCGTGCCGGCGGTGAAGCCGATCTCGGTCGGCGCGCAACTGCGGGAGCGCGGCGGGCATGGATTCACCTGGTTGCTTCCGATAGTGATGTCGTGAAACGCGTTAGATGCCGTCTGGGCCAGGCTATATAGGCGCGGATTGACGTTGCCCAGTCCGGCCGATGCTTGAAAACCATGGGAAAGAAGGTACTGGTTCAGCAGCGCGATCATTCCGGCGAACGAAGGAGCACCCACCGAGGTTCCGCCCACCCCCTGGAGACGGCCGCCCGTATAAAACAGATAGGCGTCGTGATCGGCGGACGCGGAGAGAGACACGTCCGGGACATCCCGGGCGCCGTCATTCGGCACCCCGAGGCCGGTCTGCCAAGAGGGCTTGGAGAAGTAGACGCTGGCGCCGCCGCCGCTAGCGGACGGTGAGCCATCGATTGCGCTATCGTTCCAGGCAGTCTCCGGAATATAGGACAATGCCGAGGCGTGATTGGCGCTGTTGGTGGTACTCCAGTAGGTTCCACTGCCTTCCTGGAATTCCGTGCCGCCGACTGACGTCACTTCGGGGATGCTGCCGGGCATGTCGACCGAAAGGCCGAAGCCGCTTCTGGAACTCGAACTGAAGCAGTCGGCCGCGCCGTCGTCTCCCGCCGCCGCGATCCAGGTGATCCCCTGCGCATTGGCCTGCTGGGCCAAGGTTTCCTGGGTATGCGCGTCCGAAGGCGCCGTTTCGGCCTCGCACAAGCCGTAGCTCATGCTCAGCACCGGCGCCAGGTTCTGGTCGACAGCGTACTGCGCCGAGACCTCCACATCATTCGAGTAGACGTAGATGATGCTGGCGTTGCGGGCCACCGCTCCCGACAGTTCGATATCGAGGTCGGCTTCCGGCAAGTCCGTCTGACTAATCCCGGGGTCGGTCGTATTGGGGACCAGCACGATCTGCGGGTTATTGGTGGACAAATTGAAGTAACTGCGGAACATCTGGATGTCCGACAGATTGATCCTGGTTTGCCCCACCACCACTACTTTCTGACCGGTGCCGTCGATGCCGGAGTTGTAGAGCGGTTGGATGTTGTAAATAGTAGCCAGGTCATCGGGCGCAAGCGAGTGAGTGCCGCCGGTGCTCGAATTATAATTTGGCTGCGTGGGGTTGGGGAAGAGCTGCCTTGCCGAACGCACCGCGGGACGGAGCTTGAAGTCGTTGAGCCCGTGAATCTCGCTCACCACTGGAGCGAAAGCCGCGGGAATCGAAGGTTCCGCTACATTCGCGAAGTGCATCTCGCCATCCACCTGGTAGCGGTGAATCTCGGTTCCGAAGGCGCGCTCGACGTCTCGGGCGCCTCCGCTGAATGCCACCCAGTTACGTCCACGCGCGACGGCAGCCACAGTCAGATGCTGTTGGTCGATCCAGGCGACGATTTGATTCAGGTCGGCCTGGCTCACGCCGAAGCGTTCCGCAAATTGTTCCGGAGTAAGCCAGCGGTGGTAGTTGGAGGAGGCCGGATCCTGCTGTTGTGCCAGAAGCTCGTCCAGATCCGCCTGCTGTGCGGGCGTTTGCTTGAACATCAACGTAACGTAGGGCAGCGTCACGGAAGGGCCAACCCTTCCTTGATCGTTTTCCGGCAGAGCTTTCGGATGGATGTGGCCTTTGAGCGACACGCGGTTGCCGTTGTCGATGGGCCCGACGATGCGCGCCGGTTGTGCCGCCGGTAAAGC
>PMTT01000742.1 GCA_003167275.1 Bryobacterales bacterium
ACCACGCGATGCGCGAACAGCGGGACGGCCAGCCGCTTGACGTCGTCCGGGATGGCGTACTCGCGGCCTTCGAGCAGGGCCAGAGCCTGCACCGCCCGGTACAATGCCTGGGAACCGCGAGGGCTCACGCCGAGCGTCAGCGATTCGTGGTTGCGGGTCTTCTCGACGATGGCGAGCATATAGTCCACCAGCGCCTCTTCGACGGCGATCCGATGCACGGCATCCTGGAGTTGCAGGACGTCCTCGGCCACCAGTGCCGAGGCGACCACCGTGGGTAGCGCCCGGTCGCTGTTGCGCACGATCAGGCGTTCGCTGGCGGCGTCCGGATAGCCGATCCGCAAGCGCATGAGAAAACGATCGAGCTGCGACTCCGGGAGGGGATAGGTGCCATGGTGTTCCACCGGGTTCTGCGTGGCAATCACCATGAAGGGCCGTGGCAGCGAGTGGCACCGGCCGTCGATGGTGACCTGGCCCTCGTTCATGGCTTCGAGCAGCGCCGACTGGGTCTTGGGCGTGGTGCGGTTAATTTCATCGGCCAGCAGAAAATTGCTGAAAATGGGGCCGGGCTTGAATTCGAAGGCTTCCGAGTGGGCGTTATAGATGGTGACGCCGAGGACATCGCTGGGGAGCATGTCGCTGGTGAACTGCAGGCGGTGGAAACGGCAGGTGACCGAACGGGCGAGCGCCTGGGCGAGCGTCGTCTTGCCGACGCCGGGCACATCTTCAAGCAGCAAGTGACCGCGCGCCAGCAGGCAGACCAACGAAAGCCGGACCACTTCGGCCTTGCCGCGGATCGCCGATCCGAGCGCACTCTCCAACTGGGCCAGCCCTCGAAGGATCAGCGGCGCGATTCCAGCCGGCGGGGCAACCATTGATTCCCGCTGGGACATTACTTTTCATCATACTAAAGTTCGCTGGCGCTTAGCCTTACGAGTCTGGGATGTTGCGGGGCAACGCGACGTTGCGGTGGATCATCCATTGTGTTATTTATGGGTTCAAGTCGGACACGTTGATCCAACTGAGCCGCCCGCTCAAACTGAGCGGAGACGGTCAATCAAAATCTCCAAAGGATGGCATCCCGTGGAAGCTGTCAATCGCAAACTCATTCGTCCGTCTCTAAACGAGATCAAGGAACAGATCGCCCCGCCCCGCCGCCCCCCCGCCGCGCAGAAGAAACCTGTTCCACCGGATCAGACCAATGCCGAGAACTTCTATTATGTGAAGCAGATGCAGGCCAAAACCGCCATGGTTTTCGTGCTGCGCGACGGCGAGACGCTTCATGGGACCATCGAGTGGTACGACAAGTGCTGCTTGAAGGTGAACCGAACCGAAGGACCCAATTTGCTGCTCTATAAACCGAGCATCAAATACATGTACAAGGAAGGCTAGGAAGTCCCAGGACTCGCTTTTCCGGGCCCTGCTTTTGGGCCGGAGTGGACAGCGTTCCCTCCCGACACCAGGCCAGGGGCGCTCCAGTTCTAGGCGCCGGATTCGGCTGTGGAATCTTTCAGTTTATCGCGCAGGGCAAGACGATACTCGCGGCGTTCGCCCGCCTCGCGGTGGCGTCGCTTCTCCTGTTCGGTTTCCGGGATCACCGGTGCCACGGGAGTGGCTTTGCCGGCTTTATCGAGCGCTACGAACGTCAAATACGCAGAGCAGGTGTGGAGTTTCTCGCCCGTTAGGAGGTTCTCGGTTTCTACATGCACCCCAACTTCCATTGATGTGCGGAAAACCCGGTTCACCGACGAGCGGAGGACGATCAACTGCCCGATGCGGACCGGGTGGATGAAGTGCAGGCTATCCACCGAGGCCGTGACCACGGGTGTGCGGGCGTGCCGGATGGCGGCCATCGCCCCGGCCAAGTCTACCAGGTGCATGACCTTCCCGCCCAACACGTTTCCCAAGACATTGACATCGTTGGGCAGCGCCAGCTCTGAGTATTCGGAGATGGATTCCCGAACCTTCTTCCCTTCTGTCATGTGGATTATTGGATGCCGTTCATCGCCCGAAGGCTTCCACTTTGCGGCGCAGGTAGCTTTCCACGTAAGCGTGCGCCTGGCGGCCGATGATTTCGCCCAGCGGCGGACCAGCGAACGCCCCGCGCGCCAGAGAGTACTCCATGGGCCCGTGGGAAAAAGGGTGATGATCGCGTTCCAGCACGTAGTAGATCCGGAGCGTGGCGCCATCATCGTGCGAAATTGTGAATCGCACCGCATCGGGACCGTCGTCGCAGGGGAATTGGGAGCACGTTCCGCGGGCATAGCCGAGATTGCACAGCGAGCGGACGATGCCCTCGTCCGGTTGCCACGTCTGACCGGGAAGAGCGCGGCAGACACCAGTCCAGGTATCGCCTAAGGGCAGCATGGCGTGCAGCGGACCGGCCCCATCGGTGCGCGGACTCACGGGAAAAAAGTAGGGGCAGGCCATCTCCGGAGGTATAGTAACACAAGATATGACAAGCACTCGTTTGGAAGCTTTGAAGGGCATGGTGGCACAACAGCCGGGCGTCAGCTTTTTGCGTTACGGTCTGGCCATGGAGTACCGGAACGCCGGCGATCTGGAGGCCGCGGTGTTGGAATTCCGGGCGTTATTGGGTGTCGACCCGGACTATTCGGCGGCGTACTTCCACGGCGGACAGACCCTGGAGCGCCTGGGACGTTTGGAGGAAGCGCGCGATTTATATCAGACGGGCATCGAGGTCACCACCCGCAAAGGCGATTTGCACACCCGCGACGAAATTCGAGCGGCTCTCGATATGTTGGGATAGCTGAAATCGTGTGGATGGGCACTGCAGGTGCTGCCCCGGTCCGAATCTTACCGGGGCACAACTGCTCTGGCGGTTTTCATCACTTCTTCCCTTGCAAGCCGTGTTTCCTTTTCGAGCGGCGGAAGACCCCGGCGGGACACCTCGGCGGCGATCGTATCCAAGGCCTTACAGGCTTCCCCGCGGCGGCCCGTATTCGCCTCCACCAGACAGCGGGTACTGGGTCCCGATTCGGCGCCCGACGAGCTCTCCATCTTCCTCCTGGCGACTGACGACATGACTTCGCTCATCGCCACCGACGGTCCGACGTCCGCGAATTCCCTGTTGACGCTGGACATCGACGGAACCACCAACGGCGCCGTGACGTTCTTCGGCGTCTCCGATCCGTCCGGGGTCAGTGCGGGGTCCGGACCGCCAGTTTCGGCGGTTCCGGAGCCGTCGGCGTGGCCCGTAATCGGATTTTGTCTGCTGGGGCTGTGCAGCTTTCGCGTTCGATCAGTCTGGTCGGGACTGCGTGCAAGAAGCTAAGTCCGTCCGGGCAACGCAACAGCAGTCCGCCGCGAATCGGGCCAACTCCCAATAACTCCCAAATACATTTGCAAGGTCCGTAATCCACTGTGATAGAATCGAAAATATACTTCGGATCGGGCTGTGGCGCAGCCTGGCTAGCGCGCTTGCTTGGGGTGCACGCTCAGAAACCCTTCCCTAATTGACAAAATATGCGTAGAACGCGGCTCTGACGTGGTTATTTGGCTTTGTCTGGTGTCGGCTTGGTAACGCCAATTTCGCCGCTGGACGCTTTGACGAGGCCCTTGGCAATCTGCTCGACGTACGGTCGCCTGCGCTCTAAATCCGCAGTCGTGTAGTGGGCGGTCATCTCCTGGCTGGCGTGGCCGAGGCTGTTTTGCCGGTCCAACGGGTGCATACCCTTGCGGTCCGTCTGGGTGGCAAAATAGCGACGGAAAGCATTCCAGCCGAGGCGTGGAATTCCTGCTAATTTGCATGCCGCGACCAATTTTCGCCGGATTTTGTGCTCGTTCAGAGGACCACCGTTCTCATCGCAAAACACGAGGTCATCCGGGTTAACGAATCGGCGGCGGGCCAGATGTGTCTGTAGCACCCCCACCAAATCGTCAGGCAGGCTCTCGATACGTTTGCGCCCTCGGTTCTTAGGTTCACCAAATCCCCCGCGATAGTAGGTCTCACGGATCGCCATGGAATACGGAGGCAGGTTCTTGCCGTCAGCCATCGTTGGTTCACCCGTCAGATTAAGCCGCCGAATACCCAATCCGGCCATCTCCGAATAGTTGGAGCCGGTGCAACAGGAAGAAAACACCATCTCGAACAGGGGGCTGTAAAGGGGGTCACGCACTACGGCTAACAGCCTTCCGTTCTCCACCTCGTCCAAGGTGATCCTTGTTCTCTTTTCTTGCTTACGCGGCAGACGGACAACCCTAGCCGGATTTACGGCGATCACCCCCAGTTCCTTGGCGTACTCCAGCACGGCCGAGGTGTAGTCCCTGATGTGTTTCAGCGTCTCGACGCTCAAGCCTTGGTCCCGTTTGTCATTGCATAGTCGCTGTAAATGCGCGACGGTAAGCTGACGTAACTGCATGTCACCGTATGCTGGGATGAGGTGAGTGCCGAGGATACTTCTATAGGTTTTGCGGCTCGAAAGGGACAGATTCGATAAAACATCTGGATAGTAGCGCTGCTCTATGAAATCCCGTACGGTAGTACGAGCCGTCGGCGGCGTCTTTGAGACGTTTCGAGTTGCAATTTGTTCACGTAGCCGTTCGGCTTCCTCTGGCGTCACCCGCCCCAAGGGGTAAGCGATCCTTTGGCGCTCATAGCTGCCATCCGCCTGTAATACGGTCTCTGGGATAATGACCCGAGCTGTCCCCTTGCGCCACTGGATGTGTCCCTTTGGATCCAAGCTCCTTGGTAGCGTGGCTTTCGGCATGCTTTTCATTTCCAGGGAAACACGCTTGGTAGGTTCCACGCCAGTATTACCAGTAATAGGTACGGGGGCCGCGGCGAGTGCACGAGCGGGGGCAGGTTGGGCGGGCGGGCCCTCCATTAGGTCAGACAGCGCCAAAAAACTCGGTGCGACGGCCTCCAATGCCGCGCGGATCGTCTCCCGGTCAGCCCCCCGTTCGCGCAGGCGGTGGACCAATTCCATGCAGCGCTGAACGTCTAGGTCGGGCGGGTTTGGGTCGGAAGTCGCCACTCGGAGAAACCATGCCGATCATTTCTCCTGTGGGGCTGAAATCGACCACTCTTCGTATAACACAGACCTCAGCGGAAGGTCAAGCGGTTACTCATAACCAATTGTGCTGCAAAGGTTTAGCATGTTCCAATGGACGTTGGAGCACGTTAAAATGAGCGAGCAAGTTGTCAGCGAGTCACCAAAAAAGAGCGCAGCGCGAGCCGCCGCAATGACCAGAGTATGGGAAGGGCGTCGTCAATGGGCGATGGCCCCCACGTGCTGTTGCGGATGCGACCAGCGGCTGGAGGTCGCCAATAATCCGGAGCAGCAAAAGCTCTTCAAAACTGGCCATGATGCGGCTCTAAAATCCCTGCTACGCAAAATCAACCGTGGCGAAGCGAAGCGCGAGGACATTCCTCAGGCGGCGCGGGTCAATGTGGCACGCATCAAATTCATCCAAAACGACAAGGAACTACAAAAAGCCTTCGCCAACCCCGGCCAAAAGGCCATCCGACAGCGCAAAATGGAGCCCTTGATGCCGCCACCGCCGGTCGCGGCGGACATCTCTGAATCATGCGAGGTCGTTTGCGAATGACGGCCCGGATGAAGGCTGAGGCCCCCTCTTGCCGTGGTAGGAGACCGCGGGCATTCTCTAAGCGGAAAAAACCCATACCCCACTCCGGTGTCAGGAGAGGCCCATGGGGAGGGGCATTATTGAATCCTGCAAACTCCTGCAATTGGAGTGCACGTAGGGGAGCGGATCTACGATGATTATCGGACTGGGGTGACCGACGCTGCCGATATCGCCCGGCAGGTCAAGCGGCGGCTGAATGCACCGAGTACCACTTGCCCCCTGGACCACCATGATATGTCGTACGGCTGGGGTCGCGAAAACCGGTCTCATTTGAGTCTACCGGCGCTGACTCGCCTGTCCGTTGATCTTGTCGGGATGCAAAGGCCGATTTGAAAGGAGACACCATTGAAAACAATCGAGAAGATAATTGCGATGTCCGGAGGTACGGACGGACTGTACGTTTCAATCACCAACGAACCCTATATGCGCCTGGTCATCGAGAATATCGGGGAAGGGCCGCATGGCCTCCCCGCGATTAGCGTGGCCCACTATTTCGAACTGAACGGCGACCTTTGCCAAGACCCTGGAGATGTGCTTCGAAGTCGAGAGCTCACCGGATGGTCTGGTCATGAACCCGTATATGTTTCAAATGGCCAACCCTCCTGTTTATCAGGAGGTGTCAGACGATGCACAGGGTGTCGCACTTGCCCGTGAACTGCGTGAATTCGCTGCTATGTGGGATAAGAATTTGAGCGACCAAGGATTTCTCGAAGCTGCCAGACGGCTCCGTCCGAGTGCTGCGATCCAAAGCGGAGAGAGTCATGACCAATCTCGCTGATTCTCCGCCGGGGGCCTCCCTTTGACTGTCCTCCAGAGATTGGCAAGGAAGGCAATCCGCTACGGGGTCCGGCCTGAAGACATCGGACCGGTCTCGACGTTCAGCGACGAGGAGTACATGGAGCTTTACTTGAAGCACACCATGGGCCGCTGGCGGGCGCCCTCGGTGTACGGCGTGGGGCCGGACGACCAGGAGCGCGCACGGCTCGCTTGGGATAAGCTGATCACACGAGTGCTGGCACTGAAGCCGTGAAGGCAATCCATGAAATCGAAAAGGCCCGCTTGGAGCTAGGCCCAGGGTTGGAGTGCTGTCGAACAGAATTGGGGCCCCTCCTTTCCAGGTGGCGCAAGAGATGGGAGTGTGGATGGGGATGGGGGGATGAGTATTATTGGGAACTGAATGCGCTGGCTGATTCTACCTGACGCCCATGACAAAATCCTACGGGCGAACCAGATCATCGAACGCGAGTCGCATGACCATCTTCTGTTGCTGGGCGACTTCTTCGATGATTTCCGGACGGGCGTAACCGATGCTGCCGATACTGCCCGACAGGTGAAGCGGTGGCTCAACGCACCAAACACCACCTGCCTCCTGGGCAACCACGATATGTCGTATGGCTGGGGCCGTCAGAACCGGCGACTCATTTGCCCTGGGTACGATGCCGCCAAGTGGATCACCATCAACGGCAACCTGACGAACCGGGATTGGCAGAAGTTCAAACTCTATGCCTGGCTGGAAGGCGGCGAGCGGCCGTGGCTGGTCACCCACGCCGGACTTCATCCATGCTGGCTGGAGGGGACAGAGCCCGGCCGGTACCGCGAGTTCATCGACAAGCTCTGTGCCGACGCCTGGGACTCCCTGAACCGGGGCGAGCATCACTTCCTGCTTGGCCGGGCCTCAGCCGCTCCGGTGATCAGAAGATCGGCGGGATCAACTGGCTTGACTGGGATGAACTGGTTCCCATTCCCGGCTTGAACCAACTGGTGGGACATACGCCAGCCAAAGCGGTGCGCTACAAGAATCTGCCGACCAGCCAGAACATCTGCCTCGACACCAACCTGCGCCATTATGCCGTATTCGAGGACGGCCAGGTGGAGATCAGGAGCTACGACGACCTGATGGGCGCAACTACGGCCAAATAGAACTCCCTTCTCTCCAAAGTCCACGCCAATACTGATTCCCACCGCTTTCGCGCAATGTCCCCCGGGATGTCGGCTGCTGTTACGGAGGCGCCAACGGCTGCAAACCGTGCCATCCATGTCGCGGTAACGGCGGACGAATTCAGGCTCCGCAGGCCTGGGAAAACTCAATATTTCGGCATCATGTCGTGCCAGGAGGCCGTACGGGTGGCAGGATCGAGTGGGCCACGTGCGGCCATCGCCGCCACAACGTCCCTATACCGCGCTTCACTAATCGAGGGCGTCAACTTGCTCTCGGATGAACAGGGAATTAGAGGGGTAAGGCGGCATTGCATATTATGTCCTGGACTGATGGCCCCCGCCGGATTCCGGGGAACTGGCCCTTGAATCCGAGTGTTTCCGAGCGCCGTCGCTGGCAACGAGCCGCGGCATTCCCAGAGAAGCCACGGATAGAGATCTATTTTCGAGCACATGGAATACCGGTTGGCGGAGGCAAATCGGGAGCTATCCCGAAAGCTGGGGCAAAGGCGTAGCGGGCATCCGCTGCACACAGCCTGCACGCTAAGATTGTCCCGAACGAGACAGCGGCGGCGCAGCGTGCTGACCACCAGTCAACGGATATGAACCTGGCCCTCGGAACACTTTGTATCACGTGTAAAGTTTCAAGGACTGCTGATCAGCGCGCTTCTGAAGCCATGCCGTAACAATACAGTCGAGCTCATGCGCAGCACCCGACAAATTGCCCGTCAAGATACACCGTATCGGAGAAGACGATTCGTGGGCGACGTCGAGAAGTTTCTTTCCGAGCAAGAAGCGCTCAAGGCCGCCGCGGACCAAGGTGGTTTCCGCTCGCCGGGTTGCAACCTGGAGCTCTCGATGGCCCGAGGGCGCTTCAGCTCCTGGCCCGAGTTTCTAAATAGTGATATTCTGCGGGTTTACCCGATCTCAGACGACTTGCCCGGACCGCGCTGATGATACATCGATTCCTGCACCTCTCCGACATCCATTTCGGCCAGGAGAAGGATGGCTCGCTTGTCAAGCACGATCACATCCGGGATGCCCTTGTCGGCGATGCGGCGGTCCTTGCGGGCACGCGCGGCGCGGCGACCCGTATTCTGGTGACCGGCGATACTGCCTATTCCGGAACTACCGGAGAGTACGCCGTCGCCATTCAATGGCTGGAAAAGCTCGCCAAGGCCTGCAGATGCGACGTCACGCATGTCAGCACCATCCCCGGCAATCACGATTGTGATCGTAAGGCGATTACGAATCAGGCCAAAATGATCTATGGCATGCTGCGGGCGAGCGGCCCGGAGCTCGTGCAGGCGCAACTCCACGGAATCACTGCCGATGGCGAGGCTGCGAATCCGTTTCTGCCCAAGCTACACGCGTACCGGCAATTCGCCAACGGGTTCGGCTGTGATTTCGAATCGCCGGCCCGCCCCCTGTGGCTCCGGGACTTCGATCTCCCCGGGGGCATCAAGCTCAAATTCTTCGGCCTGACCAGCGTGCAGGTCAGCGACAAGGATGACGCGGTTGGCAAGTTGGTGCTCGGGAATCATCAATACACGATTGCTGAGCAAGCCAACACCATAAACATCGTTCTTCTTCACCATCCCCTCGACTGGTTCATCGATGAGACGGAAGCTTCCCAGTTCCTCCAGAACAACGCGCGCGTGATCATGGTCGGCCATGAACATTCGCTGAACATCCACAAGACGGAGGATGCGATGACGAAGAAGGAGTGGCTGGTAATCTACGCCGGCGCGGTCACGCCCCCGGGCGGTGTCTTCGGGTATACGTATAACTGGCTCGAGTTTTCGTGCGAGGAAAAGGAAGGAAAACACTACTTGGCGGTCGAGATCTTCCCGCGCGTGTGGGTCCAGCGCAGCGTTCGCTTCGATGCCGACCGCGGGCGGCTAGGCGGGGCGGGCGAGTCGGTCAAGATTCTGATCCACTGCCCAAACGTAAGTCCGCATGTCGCCTCGCATGCCGCAGCCGTGACACCGGTTCCTGTGCCCGCGGCGGACCCGCCGCCGCCCGCGGACCCGCCTAACGAGCCCCCAGCCGCCGCGGAGGGTCAATCCACCATGGACAACCAAACGGCCGCGTTTGACCGCCTCAGATATCTCTTCTGGCGGTACCTCGACTGGCGCCAGCGCCTGAAGGTTCTGGTCGATGTCGATGCGCTTCCCAAAACAGCCGATCAGCCGGTCCCGCAGACTCTTGAGCGCCTGGCCCTGGAGATGGCCGCCAAAAGCGCCGGCAAGCTCCATGATCTCTGGGAGGCAATCATGCCGCTGGTCCCTGAGGACAAACGTAGTGCGAATCCGTTCCCAACGAAACAGAGGTAGGCAATCATGCTGAATCACACAGTGGAATTCCTGAGGATCGCCGATGTCCAGCCGAGCGACGAAAAGGTGCGGAAACGGCGGGAGTGCGCCGGGGAATTGCTCGCCCATGTCGCCAACTGGAACGAGCGCACCCTGTTGCTGACGTTCCTGCAGGGTGTGGTTGGGGGCTTCGAAGGCGCGCCCTTTTCGCAGGATGGTGCCGCCGTCGCCCTGCTCATCAAGTCTATCAAGGACCAGGACGCTACGCTGCCCCACGATCTCGTCGAGAACGCGACCGAACTCCGGGCTGTGGCGGCGATAACCGTCGGAGAATTGCTGGCGAACCAGCCCGACGGCGCTCCCTCAGACGAGGCCGTCCTGGCGGCGCTCGCGCTGGAATCGGCCCTAATGTCGCGCCCAGCTGCCGGAAACAAGCATATTCGCTTGATGCTGGGTGTGCTCGCGTCGGCGGGCGAGAGGGTGCTGGCGGCCGCCGCCCTGCGGCGGCGTCGTCGGGGCAACGACGCGCTTGCGAAGCTCGGGGAGCTCAAGAAGCCCGCCGAGGGCACGGATGTGTGGAACACAATCATGCCGGTCGTCAAGGCGGCCATCCGCGAGGTCAGCGCGCAAGAAGCTGTCGACCACGAAGAACTGGAAACCCTGTGGTGGATGTTCGGAGCTTATTCGGAGATCGAGCAGAAGGCGCTGGCGGAACTCTCGCCGTCGGCGGCCGCCTTTTGTTCCGGCATCGAGCTCGCGCAGCGCGCCTTGCTGCCCCCGGCGCCCGCCGCCACCGCGATGGTCAAGCGGGCGGTGGAAACGGGCCGCAAGCCCGTGGCCCTTGCCGCCCTGTCGCTCCAGGAGGCGATCGGCGACTGGTCAACGCCGATGATCGTCGCGCTCTCCCCCCCCGATTCTGAAAGCGACAGACTGCTTTCCGCTCACCCGGCGGTGCTGCCTCTATCCTACGCGTGCCTTCGCCTTCGCGAGTGCAAGGATGCACCGAAAGTTGGAAAGGACTTCACATCTTCGACGGGACTCCCGCTCACGCATGCGCAAACGCCCGCCGCATGGGGCGTGCAGGTCTTCCGGGAAGCGATTCTTCAGCGTTTCGCGTCGGAAGAGGAGGATTGATCGTGGCTCCTGGCACCTGCGAGAAGCCGGATTGCACCGTCGCCGCCACAGGCAAATGCCTGTTATCGCACCAAAGCCTTGCCGAGTGTCCGCACTTTCGTGCGGCAGACGCGGAAAGCGCGGTCGAGGCCGCCGAAGCGGCACCAGCTAGGGTGGAGGCACTGCCGCCGCCGAAGGCCGCCGGTCGGACATTCCATTTTGGTGCCGAACTCGGCGCCGAAGACGCGCTGGAGCTGATGAGCGCCCGCTACGCTCATGTGATCGGCGTGCTCGGTTCCAGCGATGCGGGAAAGACCTGCTTTCTGTCGTCCCTTTACCTTATGGCCTCGGGCGGGAACCTCCCCGCGCTCTACCAGTTCGCGGGGAGTCTCACGCTTCAGGCGTTCGAGGAGCGGGCCCGCGGTTTGCGCCAGTGGAAGGGCGGGCAACTGCCTAGTCAGTTGGCAGACCACACGGTCCTCACTGACCCCCGACAGCCCAGCCTTCTTCACCTGGGCCTCCGCGAATCGACCGGAGAACGTCGCCGCTTTGACTTGCTCCTGACCGATCTTCCGGGCGATGGACGGACAATCTCGTTCTGCGGGCGAGCCACGCGCCGTCCTTCCGGTTCCTACAACGCGCAGACGGCATTCTCCTGGTGGTTGACGGGATAAGGCTCATGTCGGACGCGCAGCGCCACGCCGAACTCCAGCGCATGCGGTATTTCTGCGAGCGATTGGCCGATGATGTGAAGATCAGCCGCGATACGCCCTTCGTGATCGTGGTCAGCAAGTCCGACGAGATCGACATGCAGATGCCCCAGGCAGCGACCGAGTTGTGCGACTACGTAGCCGGCCTCGGGTTTCCGGCCACGAAGATCTCCGCAGCCTCTTTTTCGCGTAAGCCTGATAGCTTTAAGAGCGGCACCGGCGTTTTCCCCGCGATCGAAACCGTGCTAGCATACCGCGCGCAGGACGGCGCAGCTCCGCCAAATAATGCGCCCTCTGGTGAGCGCGCCTTCAGCCGTTTCAGGGGATGACCATGGCCAACGAAGAAATGCCGCGATCCGTACTGCTCGTCGGCGTGCAAGATGCCGGCAAAACGAACTTCCTTTCCCGTTTCTGGCTCAACCTTGAGGCCGGCGGCGGCATACTCACAAAAGCGGGGCTGCCGGCGGACCTGGATTATCTCAAAACCGGTGGGGATCACCTTCTGAAGGGAGAATTTGCCCCGCACACGCCGCAAGAGGTCCATGACAGGACCGAGATTCCTGTCAAGTCAACGGCCGCCGGCGCGAAGTTTCGTGGAAAGCTGATCGTTCCTGATTTGC